>NZ_JAOPWR010000405.1 GCF_025965585.1 Pseudonocardia sp. | reverse complement strand
GGGCCGCCCGGCCATGCCCAGCCGCACCGGCCCGCCGTCCGTGGGTGGCCGGTGGGCCCTGGCCGTCGAGCGCGAACCCGATCCCACCCGCCGCGCGCACGCCAGGGCCGAGGCGTTCCTCGAGCGCCACGGCGTGCTCACCCGCGGGGCGCTCGGCACCGAGCGCGTCACCGGCGGGTTCGCGGCGGTCTACCGCGTGCTGCGCGCAATGGAGGACTCCGGACGCGTCCGGCGCGGCTACGTCGTCGAGGGGCTGGGCGCCGCGCAGTTCGCGGTACCGGGCGCCATCGACCGGCTGCGCGCGATGTCACGCCCCGACGGCGAGCCGGGCGGGCCGACCGCCCCGGATCCCGACGGATGGTCGGGCGGCAGCGGGAACGCCTGGGACGGTGGAGCGCGGAGGGACAGCGGTGCCGCGGCCGGGCTGTCGCGGGTCGTGCTCGCCGCCGCCGACCCGGCCCAGCCCTACGGCGCGGCGCTCGGCTGGCCCGCCACGGTCGGCGAGTCGAAGCACCGGCCGGGGCGCAAGGCCGGCGCACTGGTCGTGCTCGTCGAGGGAGCGCCCGTGCTCTACGTCGAACGGGGCGGTCGCTCGCTGCTGTCGTTCACCACCGATCGCGCCGTGCTCGACGCCGCGGCCCAGGCGCTCGCGGGCGCGGTGCACGAGGGCTGGCTCGGGTCGCTCGCCGTCGAGCGCGCCGACGGCGTCGGGTCGCTGGGGTCGGCCCTGGCCGACGTGCTCACCGACGCGGGCTTCCGCGTCACGCCCAAGGGGCTGCGCCTGCGGGCATGAAGCGGGGTCATCCGGCCAGCGCCTTCTCCACCCCGGCCGTCGCCGTCGACACGAGGGTGCTGGCCGCGGCCGAGCCGGCACTCGCCTCGTTCTCGCTCAGCACGGCCACCACGTAGCGCTGGTCAGGGCCGAGCACGCCCGTGGAGTGCAGGTAGAAGTCGTCGCCGATCCACATCCAGCCCTGCTTGGCAGCCACCCCGGCGGGGCGGGGCGGCGTGATCAGCCCGAAGGCCTGGTCGAAGCCGTCGGCGCCGGTGTCCTGGGCGTTCTGCAACGCGTCCATGATCATGTCCCGGCTGGCGGGCGTCATCGAGGTGAGCACGTAGTCGTAGAGCGACACGACGTCGCGCGCGGAGATCAGCGTCTCGCCCCACTGCGACGGGTCGGTGGGCGGCGAGCTGTCCTGGAGCCCGGCGAGGGCGATGGTCCGCGACACGCCTGCGGCCCCGCCGAACTTCTCCCACAGGGCGTCCTCGGCGTCGTCGTCGCTGTAGCTCAACGCTCGCTGGATGTTGGTGCGGTCGGTGTCGGTGAGGGTGACCTGCCCCGTCTCGACGCTGTGCAGGATGTCGACGACGGTGTAGAGCTTCACGACGGACGCGGCGTAGAAGGGCTTCGCACCGTCGTCTCCGACGGACGTCTGCCCGGTGGTGCGGTCCTCCACGGCCACGCCGATCTCGCTGCCCGGGGTGTCGGCGTCGAGTGTGTCCACCGCCTGCGTCGCGTCTCCGACGACGGCCGCGGACGCCGCCGCGGCACCGCTGGCCTCGCCTGCGGTGAGCGCGGGTGCCGCGACGGGTCCGGGGTCCGGGGCCGCCGCGGCCACGGGAGCGGATGCGGCGGCCTGCGTGTCGCTCGCCCGGCCCGCGAGCTTGCCGCCGCCCCACGCGAGCATCAGCACCGCCGCGATCACGAGGACTGTGAGCAGAGTCGGGTGGCGTCGCGCTCTCATGATCAGGGGACGATCGACGGCACCGGATCGTTGGCGCCTCCGGGCGTCTCACAGGGAACAGATCAGTTGGGCGCGGCTCTCACAGCACTTGCACAGCCTCGCATCTTGTCGCGGAGACGACGTTCCGCTACCGGGCGGGCGCGCGGGAGACTCCCGCGGTGCAGCCAGCGGCCCCTCGTTGAAGAAGGAGCTCGAGGAGGAGCAGCGGCGCGGGCGACGGACCGGACGCCGTCGACGCCGCGGGCCGCGGCGCCTGTGACTCCCGGGGCTGCGACACCCCCAGCTGCAACAGCGCACCGGGTGGGCGCCTGCGGCTCAGCGGACGCCTGACCCCAGCAGCCGCCCGACGATCAGGTCGACGTAGCCGACCACCACGTCCTCCAGCGTCAGCTCCCGGTCGGCGTGGAACCAGTTGCTGAAGCCGTTGAGCATGTCGCAGATCGCGAACGCGGCGAGCCGGGCGTCGGGCACGGCGAACTCCCCCGTCGCCATCCCAGCGGCGACGACGTCACGGACGCGGCGCTGGTAGTAGCGCCGGTAGTCGTCGACGACGGCGCGGTGCTCGGCGCTGAGCGCGGCCAGCTCGTGCAGCGCCACCAGATGCTCGACCTGGCGGCCGTGCAGGTGCTCGAGATGCGCCCGCACCAGCGCCGCCATCCGCTGCGTCGGCGTGCCGGGGGCGTCGAGCAGCGGGAGGGTCTGCTCGTTGGGCTCCTGCGTCACCGAGAGGCAGACGGCGTAGAGGATCTCCTCCTTGGAGGCGAAGTGGTGGTAGAGGCTGGCGCCGCGGATGCCGACGGCCTCGGCGACGTCACGCATCCCGACGGCGGCGTAGCCGTCGCGGGCGAAGATCCGGGCGGCCGCCGCCACGATCTCCGCCCGCCTCCCGGTCAGGGGCGGAGCACTCACGTGGGCAGCTCCACCTTCCGCAGCTCCCGCTTGAGCACCTTGCCCTGGGCGTCCACCGGCAGCTCGCCGACGACGTGCACGACCTTGGGCACCTTGAACACCGCGAGCTGCTCGCGGCAGAAGGCGATCACCGCGGCAGGGTCGGGTTCCCTTCCCGGTCGCGGGACGACGAAGGCTGTGACGGCCTCGGACCAGTACGGGTCCGGCCGGCCGACCACGGCGGCGCGCAGCACGTCGGGATGCGTGTGCAGCACCCGTTCGACCTCCTGCGACGACACGTTCATACCCCCCGACTTGATCATGTCGGTGAGCCGGTCCTGGAAGAAGAGGTTGCCATCGGCGTCGACGCGGACGATGTCGCGGGTGTGCAGCCAGCCCGAGCCGAGCGCGGCCTCGGTCCGCTCCGGGTCGCGGTGGTAGCCGAGCATCACCGAGGGCGAACGGCAGATGAGCTCGCCGACCTCGGCGTCGTTGCCCTCGGCGTCGACGACGCGGGCCTCCAGATGCGTGACGGGCCTGCCGATCCAGGACGGGTCGCCGCCGGGGATGTCGTCCAGGGTGGCGAACCAGCCGACCGTGCCCAGCTGGGAGAGCTCCGACTGCCCCCAGTAGGTACCCCACCGGACGTCCGGTGCGGCCGCCGACCAGGCCTCGATCACGGCCGGCGGAACCTGCCCGCCGTAGGTCATGCAGCGCCGGACCGTGCCGACGGCGTCGGCGCCGAAGTCGGGCTGCCCCGACAGCGCCAGGTAGAACGTGGGCGTCTGCGCGATCACCGTGACGCGCTCCCGCGCGATGATCCCCAGCGCCCCGGACGGGTCGACGGTGGCGGGCAGCACCAGCGTGGCGCCCATCAGCGTCAGCGTCGTCATCGAGCCCAGCCCGGCGATCGTGAAGAACGGCATGACGAACAGCCACGTGTCCTCGGGGCCGGTCTGCAGGCCCCAGCTCCACGCGGGCGCGGTGGAGATCAGATAGTTGCGGTGCGGGATGAGCACGCCCTTGGGCGACGACTCCGTCCCCGAGGTGTAGACGAGCATGGCCACGTCGTTCTCGTCGACGTACGCGTCGGGCTCGGTGTCAGGGAGATCGGCGGTCAACGAGGGGCCGAACACCAGCGGCGCACCCGGGACGAGCAGCTCGAACTCCTCGGAGGCGACCACGACAGCGGGCTGCGCGTGGTCGATCTGCTGCACCACCTCCTGCTTGCCGAACAACACGTTGACGACGGTGAGCGCGGCGCCGATCTTGAGCGTGCCGTAGTAGAGCGCCACCACGTCGACGCTGTTGCGCGCCATCACGGCCACCACGTCGCCGCCCCCGACGCCGTGACCCAGCAGCAGGTGCGCGAACCGGTTGGCCCGCGCGTCCAGCTCGCCGTAGGTGGTGGTGGTGCGGTCGCCCGCGGCGTCGTAGGCGACGAACGCGACCTTGTCGGGCTGGTTGCGGGCGTGGCGGCGGAGCTGGTCGCCCAGCGTGGCCCGGCCGAGCGGGGACCGGTGGTGTGCTGCGGTCATGACGCCGCCTCTGCGGGAGGAAGCACGTCGGCGGTCACGAGAAGTACGGCCGGTCGAAGCTCTCCGCGAAGACGATCTCCTCCACGGGCGATCGGGTGAGCTTGGCCGGGAAGCCCTTCTCCGGGTAGCCGATGGCAAGGTGACCGGCGGTGATGAACTCGTCGGGGATGTTCAGCAGCTTCTTCACCGCGGGCTCGGCGATGCACAGCAGCGTGGTGAACGCCGAGGCGACACCCTGGTCGCGCAGCGCTAGGCAGAGGTTCTGCACGGTCGGGTAGATCGACCCGCCGCCGACCACCGACAGCCGACCCAGCTCGGTGTCGGTGGGATGCAGGCCCGACATCTCCGCGCAGGCCACGATGATGGCAGGCACCGTGGCGAGGTTCTCGGCGAAGGTGTCGGCATCGGTCACCGACTTCGGCAGGGCCCCGACGTTGACGTCACCCGAGGCGATGCCGTCGAAGTAGGCCTTCCACAGCGGGAGGTAGAGGTCCGCGAGCGCCTGCTTGGTCGCCACGTCGCGCACGACGACCCAGCGCACCGGCTGGCGGTTGCCACCCTGCGGGCCGAAGCGCGCGGCGTCGAACGCGGCGTGCAGCACCTCGTCCGGCACGGGATCGGACCGGAAGTAGCGGCACGTGCCGGTGGTCCGCATGGCCTCGGTCAGCTCCATCGCTAGCCCTCCCTATCGGCGGTTAGATACGGGGAACGCAGAATGGGGCCGAATCATGTCCCCGTCAAGACTCCGCCTACCGCATCGACCTAACCGCGGTTAGCCTCGCCCTTATGAGCATCGACGCCCGTGCGCTGGCCGAGCCCGTCCCGGGCACCCCGCCGGACCGGGAAGCGCTCACCGCCGCGATGCAGCACGCCAACCTCCCCGCGCTCGTGCCCGTGCTCCACCAGCTCACCGGCGACCGGCGCTGGCTCGCCGAGCCCTACCGGCCCACCCGCAGCCGCGGCATGGACGACAACGACCTCGGCGGCTTTCCCGACGACGTGCAGGCCGAGATCCGCACGGCCGCCGTCGACGCCGTGCTGGAGTGGGCCGGGGGCCGCCCCGCCGCGGTGCCGACCCCCACCGGTGACGGCCTGCTCGAGCTGCTGCGCCTCGCCGTCGGCGAGGACGTGCCTGCCGAGTACGAGGCGATGACGGCCGAGGACATGGGGTTCCGCCCGCCCGAGCCGGCGCACCGCGTGCCCGAGGGCACCGCCTTCCGCGTGATCGTGATCGGCGCCGGCGTGTCGGGGATGCTCGCGTCGATCCGGCTGACCGAGGCCGGCATCGACCACGTCGTGCTGGAGAAGAACGACGACGTCGGCGGCACCTGGCTGGAGAACGCCTATCCCGGCGCGGGTGTCGACACCCCCAGCCACCTGTACTCGTACTCGTTCGCGCCGCGGCAGTGGTCCACCCACTTCGGCAAGCGCGACGAGGTGCTCGCCTACCTCCGCGACGTCGCCGACGCCCACGACCTGCGCACGGTGATCCGCTTCGGCTCCGAGGTCACCCGCGCGGTCTACGACGACGCGCGTCAGCGCTGGACCGTCACCACCGCCGGCGGCGAGGCACTCGAGGCCAACGCCGTGATCACCGCGGTCGGCCAGCTCAACCGGCCGAAGGTCCCCGACCTCCCCGGCCTGGGCGAGTTCACCGGCCCGCTGTTCCACTCCGCTCAGTGGCCCGCAGGCCTCGACGTCACCGGCAAGCGGGTGGCGATCATCGGCACCGGGGCGAGCGCGATGCAGATCGTGCCGGCCATCGCCGGGCAGGCCGCGCAGGTGACGGTCTTCCAGCGCTCACCGCAGTGGGCCTCGTACAACAGCGTCTACTTCACCGGCATCGACGAGGCCGTGAGCCTGCTCATGGAGCAGGTGCCGTTCTACCGGCGCTGGTACCGCACCCGTCTGGCGTGGAACTTCAACGACCGCGTGCACCCGTCGCTGCAGATCGATCCGGAGTGGGAGCATCCCGAGCGTTCCATCAACGCGATCAACGACGCGCACCGCCGCGTTTTCACGCGCTACGTGCAGGCCGAGCTCGACGGCCGCGACGACCTGCTGGCCAAGGCGCTGCCCGACTATCCGCCGTTCGGCAAGCGGATGCTGCTCGACAACGGCTGGTACGCCGCCCTGCGCCGCGACGACGTCGAGCTCGTCACGGAACCGGTCGCCGCGATCACCGCCACCGGCGTGCGCGGGTCGGGTGGCACGGAGGTCGAGGCCGACGTCGTGGTGCTCTGCACGGGGTTCGAGACGCACAAGCTGCTGCACCCGATGGACGTCCGCGGGCGCGACGGCGGTTCGATCCACGACGTGTGGGGCCCCGACGACGCCGACGCGCATCTGGGCATCTCCGTGTCGGGCTTCCCCAACCTGTTCCTGACCTGCGGCCCCGGCACGGTGCTCGGCCACGGCGGCAGCTACATCACCATCGCCGAGTGCCAGGTGCGCTACATCGTCGAGGCGCTGACGACGATGGCGGCGCGGGGACTGGGGGCCGTCGACGTCAGCCCGGAGGCGCACGCCGACTACGTCGCCCGCCAGGACGACGCCCACGCAGCGATGATCTGGACGCACCCGGGCATGCGCAACTGGTACCGCAACGCCGCCGGACGGGTGGTCTGCACGCTGCCGTGGCGGATCGTCGACTACTGGGGGATGACCCGGCACGTGGACTGGCACGACTTCACGGTGGAGCCGGTCAGGCCCTGACCGCTCGGCGCACGGCGACATTTCCCACTATTGCGGTATTATTCAGACAGTCTGTGAATTCCGCCCGCCACTCGGGCCACCGACGTGTCATTCGGAGCCACCCCGACCGCTCATCTCGCCATCGCGCACGGTCGTCGGTCGCCTTTCTCAGGGACAACAACGGTAGAAGCATCGGCTTTCTATCGTTCCCGGCCATGCCCACTGATCCATGACCCGCGGCGAACCGTTCGGCCACGACGGCGTCCGGTTCCCGCCGGGCAGACCGGAGCGCTCCCCCGCTCGAGTCCGCATCGCGGACCCGCCGGTCTCGGGCCCACACCTTCGTGAGAGGCATCCCCATGGCAAGTCCCCGAGAACCCCGCCGGCATCCACACCGCCGCCGGCGGCAACCGTCCTCGCCGCGACAGCGGCTCCGCGGCGTGCGCCCCCGCACGATCCTGGCCGCCGCCGCCGTCGTGTGCGCGGCCCTGGCCGGTGGCCAGGCGCTCCTGCCCCTCGCGACCGCCAGTGCCGCAGCCGGCCTGACGGCCGCCGTCCACCCCACCGCAGCGGCCCGGCAGGCCTTCCACGGCCGCCCCCAGCGCCCCCCGGCCACCCCGCCGACCGGGGCCGTCGCCCCGACGACGACCCCGGGCACCCCGCCGACGTCACCGGCGGCTCCCCCGCCCGCGACGGCCGTGGTCAACCCCAACTGCTCGCTGGTCGTTCCGCCGGCCCCGCTCACCGCCGCCGGACTGGCCACGCCCTACCAGCTGGTCGCGACGTCCGGGGCAGCCGGCGCCTGCCACGAGGCGGACCCGAACCAGTCGGCGTTCGTGGAGGCGGCCATCCTGAATCCCGCCACCGGTGGCGTGTCGATCTACGACCCGCTCGTCGTCGACCAGGGAACGCAGCCGGCGGTCCCGACGGTGAAGCCGACACTGCCCGCGCGCGCCGTCGTCGGGATCTGGTTCGGCTACCAGGGCGACACCCTGACCCTCAAGACCAACCACAACCGCCGGGGCAACCTGAACCTGCGGTTCCACGCCGGTGACCCGTGCGTCAACGGTTCCCCGGGATCGCCGTTCACACAGTTCGCCTACTGCAACGCCCCGGCGTTCTTCAGTGCCGCCAACGCCGCGGTGCGAGCGGGCAAGCTCGTCGTTCCCCCGCTCGGGACCGGCAACGACGGCCGGCCCTGCCCGACCACCCGCGACTTCGCGGTCGTCGACCAGGACCAGAGCGACAACCTCCCCACTCAGTACCTGGCGCTGGCCAACGGTCAGACCGCTCAGTTCTCCACGGCGAACGCCGCCCAGCTCGCCGGCTCGACCACGCTGTTCAACGCCTCGGACAACGGCCTCCTCGACCATCTGCTCGACCCCGCGCTCGGGTGCGCGCCGTTCATGGCACCGAACATCTCAGCCGGCGGCGCCATGTCGTCGGCGCTTCCGCTCAACGAGCTACAGGCCGCCGCCGACCAGGCGGCACCCTCGGCGCTGGTGCCGCTGAACGACCCGATGACGATGATCGGCACCGCCAACAGCACCGCGAAGGCCAACCTCTACCGCGTCGGCGTCGACCAGCTGCCGGTCGGCACGGGCACCGGCACCGACAACGGCTCCGGCACGACGTACTGCACCAACCTGGGGAACATCGCCCCGGCGCGGCTCGCGCTCGACGAACCGTTCACCATCAACGTCCCCTCACCGGATCCGGCTGCGGCCACCTCGCTGTTCGGCTTCCTGACCCAGCGCCTCACCGCGTCGTGGACGAACCTCGGCTGCCAGACACTGACCGGCAACGCCGCGCCGGTCGTCGCGGATGCGGGCACGACGGCGGCGGCTCCCACGACAGCTCCCGCCGTCACGCCCCCCACGGACGCCGCGGCGCCCGTCGCCCCCCTGGTCGCCCCGGCACCGGTGACGCCGGCACCCGCCACCCCGGCCCCGGTCATGCCGGCTCCCGTCACCCCGGCACCGGCCGTGCCCACACCGATGCCGACGACCGCCGCGACGACACCCTGACCGGGGGCACCCACGGGTCGATCGCCGGTGGCGGCCGGACCCGACCCACGGCTCCGACCCGGCGAGCCGTGCACCGAGAAGAAGAGGATGACGACATGTCCGACTGGAACGTCTTCCAGCACATGGCCCCGCCCCCGCCCCCGCCGCCCATCCGCGGTGGCTGCGACAAGGACGCCGACGAGCAGAAGCGTCCGCTGAAGAAGCATCACCACCACCATCACCACCACAAGAAGACCAAGCACTGCTGACGCGGGGTGCCGGTGGCCCGCATCCGTACGCCGGGTGCGGGCCACCGGTCGTCGTGTCGGTGGGCTACCGGCTCGGCCCGGAGACGCGTCGGTGATGCGCTCGACCCGCTGCGCGACGAGGGCGTCGCCCACGCCGGGCATGCCCGCAGCGGGCGGCACGGTGGAGCTGCGCCTGTTCCTGATCGGCGGCCGGGCGCGGCGGATCGACCGCGACGCCGTACCCGGTCCACCGACCGGTCGACCGCTACCGTGATGGCATGCCCGAGGGCGACACCGTGTACCTCGCCGGGAAGCGGCTGCGGGCCGCGCTCGCCGGGCAGACGCTGCTGCGCGGAGAGCTGCGCCATCCCCGCCTCGCCGAGCACGACCTCGCCGGGCGCACCGTGCTGGACGTCGTGTCGTTGGGCAAGCACCTGTTCACCCGCTTCGACGACGGGCGAAGCCTGCACAGCCACTTCCGCATGGACGGCTCCTGGCACCTCTACCGGCCCGGGATGTCGTGGCAGCGGCCCGCGCACGAGGCC
>NZ_JAOPWR010000334.1 GCF_025965585.1 Pseudonocardia sp. | reverse complement strand
GCCCGCCGACTCCAGGAGCCCGGCCATCCGTTCGGAGTCGTGCACGTTCATCTGGCACCCGTAGGTGCGGACGGTGTAACTGCGGGCCACCGGCCAAGGGTAGGCCCGTCCTGGGCGTCCTCGCCCCCCGGGCAGCCTCGACCGAACGGGACGGGACAGGCAGGATGCACGCATGAGGGGCCGGTCAGCCGGTCGGTGAACATCTCCTGCTGTGCGGCCTGCGCGTCCGACAGGGCGAGCGGGATGCCGAGGCCGCCAGCCAGCGCACCGACGAGGACCATACCGACCATGACCGTGTGGCGCTGCAGGTCGACCGTGACGTCGTCGACCTGCACGACGTCCACCGCGGGCGACGACCCGACGCGGCTGGCCGGTACACGGTGTGGACGCCCGCCACGACCATGCCGTAGGGCTTGACGAGGTAGTCGTCGGCGCCGGAGTGCAGGCCCAGGATGCGGTCGTCCACCCCGCGGGCCGAGACCACGATGATCGGGACCTCGCTCGCCTCACGTATGGCGCGGCACACGTCTTCCACCAGCAGTATGTGCACCGGTCCCCCTTCCGTCATCTGATCGCAACCCTGTGGGTCGCTCAAGACACTGGACTCGGATGTCGGATTCCCCCTAGCGTCCCAATATGCCCGGAGGCCGCAAATGACCGAAACACCCATGATTCGGATGACGTCTGTCGACAAGCACTTCGGCGACCTCCATGTGCTGCGCGACATCAACCTCGAGGTCGAGGCCGGCCAGGTCGTGGTGGTGCTGGGTCCGTCGGGATCCGGCAAGTCCACGCTGTGCCGCACCATCAACCGCCTCGAGCCCATCGACAGCGGTGAGATCGCCATCGACGGCGAGCCCCTCCCCGCCGAGGGCAAGGCGCTCGCGGGGCTCCGCGCCGACGTCGGCATGGTTTTCCAGAGCTTCAACCTGTTCGCGCACAAGACGATCCTCGCCAACGTCACGCTCGCACCGATGAAGGTCCGCGGCACCAAGAAGGCCGACGCCGAGAAGGCCGGGCTCGCCCTGCTCGAACGGGTCGGCATCGCCGACCAGAAGGACAAGTACCCCGCCCAGCTCTCGGGCGGGCAGCAGCAGCGCGTGGCCATCGCGCGGGCGCTGGCCATGAACCCGAAGGTGATGCTCTTCGACGAGCCCACCTCGGCGCTCGACCCCGAGATGGTCAACGAGGTCCTCGACGTCATGACCACGCTGGCCAAGGAGGGCATGACCATGCTCGTGGTCACCCACGAGATGGGCTTCGCGCGCCGCGCCGCGAACCGCGTCATCTTCATGGCCGACGGCGAGATCGTCGAGGACGCCGCCCCCGAGGCCTTCTTCTCCAGCCCCCGTTCCGATCGCGCCAAGGACTTCCTCGGCAAGATCCTCACCCATTGAGGGAGACCCCATGAAGTTCCGCAAGCTCGCGGTGGGACTGCTCGCAGGCAGTCTCGCACTCTCCGTGGCCGCCTGCGGCAAGGAGGGCGGCCCCGCCGGCCCCGGCGGTGACGCCGCGGCCGCGCTCTCCTACCCCGTCGCCGCCGACGTCGCACTCACCGGCTCGACCACCTTCGACGCGATCAAGGCCAAGGACCGGGTCACGATCGGCGTCAAGGAGGACCAGCCGGGCCTCGGCTTCAAGGACGCCACCACGGGTGAGCGCTCCGGGTTCGACGTCGAGATCGCCAAGATGGTGGCCGCGGGCCTCGGCTACGGCAACGACAAGATCGACTACAAGGCCATCCCCTCCGCCGCCCGCGAGGACACGATCTCCCGCGGCGAGGTCGACTACTACGTCGGCACCTACACGATCAACGACAAGCGCAAGACGCTCGTCTCGTTCGCCGGGCCGTACTTCGTGGCGGGCCAGGGCCTGCTGGTGCGCAAGGACGAGACCGCGATCACGGGCAAGGACACGCTGCAGGGCAAGAAGGTCTGCTCGGTCACCGGGTCCACGCCGATCCAGCGGGTCAAGGACCAGAACCTGACCGGGGCCTCCGACATCGTGGAGTTCCAGACCTACAGCCAGTGCGTGGACCAGCTGCTGTCCAAGCAGGTCGACGCCGTCACCACCGACGACGCCATCCTCAAGGGCTACGCCGCGCAGCAGCCCGACCAGCTCAAGCTCGTCGGTGACGCGTTCTCGTCCGAGCCCTACGGCATCGGCCTGAACAAGGACGACTCCGCGCTCCGCGGCAAGATCAACGACCTGCTCGACGCCTCCGAGAAGGACGGCACCTGGCAGAAGATCTACGACGCCACGCTCGGCAAGTCCGGCTCGACGGCCACGCCGCCGGCGCTGCAGCGCTACTGATCCGACGCCCATGACGACGGTGGCCCCCTTCCACGGGGCCACCGGCGTCCCTCGTAGCCAGCCAAGGGACCACGGTGGACGTCCTCTTCGACAACCTCGACCTGTACGGCGCAGCCTTCGTCGGCACCATCGAGCTGTTCCTCATCGCGGCGGTCGGCTCACTGGTCGGTGGTGTGGTGCTCGCGGCGATGCGGGTCAGCCCGGTGCCCGTGCTGCGCGCCTTCGGGACGGGCTACGTCAGCATCGTCCGGAACACGCCACTGACCCTGATCTTCTTCTTCTTCGCGTTCGCCTACCCCCGCCTGGAGATCCTCGACCTGTCGTTCTTCGCCCGCGCCTGCATCGCGCTGATCGTCTACACGTCGGCGTTCAACTGCGAGGTGACCCGGTCGGGCATCAACACGGTGCCGGTCGGCCAGGCCGAGGCGTCGCGGGCGCTGGGCTTCGGCTTCACCCAGACCCTGACGTCGGTGGTGCTGCCCCAGGCCGTGCGCTCGGTCGTGCCGCCGCTGACCAACATCCAGATCGCCCTGCTGAAGAACACCACGATCGCCGCGGGCTTCTCGGTGTTCGAGGCCGGCGGGATCTACCAGAACCTCTCCGAGCGCGGCTATGACATTCTGACCGGCCTGTTCTGGGTGGCGCTGTTCTTCCTCATCCTGGTCGTGCCGTTGACGCTGCTGCAGCGTCGTCTCGAGAAGCGCTGGAGCGTGGCACGGTGAGTCCCGCGGACGTACTTCTCTCCGCGGAGGCGAAATGAGCGCCGTCCTGTATGACGTGCCCGGGCCCAAGGCCCGGCGGCGCAACCGCGGCCTCGGCGGCGTCGGCACGCTCGTGCTGCTGGGCGTCGTCGGGTTCGTGGCCTACCGCTTCGCCGTCACCGGGCAGTTCGACGGCGCCAAGTGGGAGTTCCTGGAGTTCAAGGCCATCCAGCTGCTCCTGCTCGACGCGCTGCTCAACACGCTCACAGCGTTCGCCGTGGCGGCGGTCCTCGCACTGCTGTTCGGCGCGGTGTTCGCCGCGGGACGGCTCTCGAACCACACCTGGATCAGCAGGCCTGCCACCGTGGTCGTCGAGTTCTTCCGGGCCGTGCCGCTGCTCGTGCTGATCTTCATCCTGTACTTCGGCGTGTCCAAGAGCCTTGGGATCGAGATCTCCACGTTCTGGGCCGTCGTCCTGGGACTCATGCTCTACAACGGCTCGGTGCTGGCCGAGGTCTTCCGTGCCGGGGTCGACTCCCTGCCCCGCGGGCAGAGCGAAGCCGCCTACGGGCTCGGCATGCGCAAGACCCAGGTGATGACGAGCGTGCTGCTGCCCCAGGCCCTGCGCGCGATGCTGCCGACGATCGTCAGCCAGCTCGTGGTGGTGCTCAAGGACACCGCGCTGGGCTACCTCATCCTCTACCCGGAGCTGCTCTACCAGGCCCGGTTCCTGGGTGGGCAGGGCCAGCTGGGGTCCCCCATCCTGCAGGTCGCCATCGTCATCGCGGTCATCTACATCGCCATGTGCCTGTTGCTCTCCGCGCTCGCCAACCTTCTCGAGCGGCGGAGCCGCCGCAGCGCGAAGACCGGCCCGACCGACACGACCGCGACACCGGACGCCGAGACCGACTTGACGAACATCTGAGGTCACGGCGGAGAGGCGTGCCGGGGCGCCAGGTTCTCCACCACCACCGGCTCGATGCCCTCCCCCGCCGGCAGTTCGAAGCCGAGCACCTGGGCGTAGAAGCTCAGCTCCGCGTCCAGGGCCCGGCGGATGTTCTCCGAACGGCGGAAGCCGTGCTGCTCCCCGTCGAAGAGCAGGTAGGCCACCGGCACCTTGCGCGAGCGCAGGGCGTCCACGATCTTCTCGCTCTGGTTGGGCGGGACGACCGGGTCCTCGCGGCCCTGCAGCACGATCAGCGGCTTCGCGAGCCGGTCGACGTGGCGGATCGGCGAGCGCTCCACGTAGACCTCGCGCGCGGCCGGGTAGGGGCCGACGAGGCGGTCGAGGTAGCGACTCTCGAACTTGTGCGTGTCGGCGGCCAGCGCCTCCAGGTCCGCCACACCGAAGTGGTCGGCTCCCGCCGCGAACGGGGTGTCGTCGCGGGCCAGCGCGGCCAGGGTGGTGAAGCCGCCGGCCGAGCCCCCGCGGATGGCCAGCCGCGCCCCGTCGACGCGGCCGTTCCCGGCCAGCCAGCGGGCGGCGGCCAGGCAGTCGGCGACGTCGACGATGCCCCACGTGCCGAGCAACTCCTCGCGGAACGCGCGCCCGTAGCCCGTCGAACCGCCGTAGTTGACGTCGACGACGGCGAAGCCGCGGCTCGTCCAGTACTGCACCGACGTGCTCAGCACCGGCATCGCCGCGGACGTGGGGCCGCCGTGGATCACCACGAGCAGCGGGGGCAGCTCGCCCTCGGGGCCGGTGCGGTCGGGGTTGGCCGGCGGGTAGAAGAGCGCGTGGGCGCGGCGGCCCCCGACTCCGCCGGCACTGTCGGACGGGAAGCTCACGTGCTCGGGCACCGACAGGTAGCCCGGGTCGACGCCGAGGTCCCGCGGCGGCCGCACCGTGGTGACCTCGCTGGTCTCGGGGTCGAGGCGATATACACCCGGCTCCTCCGTGGGGGTGCCCGCGACCAGCACCACCGAGCCGTCGGGCGCGGCGCGCACCGCCGCGATGCCCGAGAACGGCAGCGGGAGGTCGGTCACCACACCGTCGGCGGACCGGAGCGCGAGCCCGTCGTAGCCGTCACGCCGCCGGGCGAACACCACCGACCCGTCGGGACGCACGGCGTAGCGCGCCGAACCGAACGTCCACGCGGGAACGCCGATCTCGGCGTCGATGCGGACCACCGGCTCGATGTCGTGGTCGGGCACCCAGCGGTAGAGGTTCCACCAGTCCGTGCGGTCGCTCACGAACCACAGCGAGCCGTCAGCCTGCCAGCGCGGCTCGGTGACCGACTCGCCCGGCCCGCCCGCGACGACGGTCTCCTCGCCGGTGGCGAGGTCGCGGACCACGAGCTCGGTGGAGTCCCACGGCATGGACGGGTGGTTCCAGCGGATCCACGCGAGCGTGCCGCCGTCGGGGCTCAGGCGGGGCGCCGCGACGAAGTCGGAACCGGTGACGAGCACCTCGGGCGTGCTCGGAGCGTGCGCGTCGATCCGGACGATCTCGTTGCGCACCTCGGTGGCCGACGGCCCGTCGTGGTGCTCGCGGACACAGACGATGGTGGCGCCGTCAGGGGCGACGTCACCGTCGGCGTAGCGGTCGGCCCGGGGCGTGCCGGGTTCGGCCGTGAGCGGCTCCGGCCGCCCGCCCGGGGCGAGCCGGTAGAGGCGCTGATCGGCCCAGTCGACGAACCACACGATGCCGTCGCGCACCCACCACGCCGCGCCCCCGTACTCGTGGACGCCGGTGCGGGCGTTGACACCGTCGGGCAGCAGGTCGGCGGTGGTGCCGTCGGCGGAGCGCCGGACGAGCTGCGTGCGGCCGCCCTCGGTGGGCCTGCCCTCGGCCCACACGACGTCGTCCCCGTCGAGGTGCAGCTCCCCGAGGCGCACCGCGGCGACCACGACGAGCTCGGACGTGATCGGGGTGGGCCAGGAACCGAAGGGAGCGGTCGTCACGTCTCCCCACGCTAGTCCCGCGCACGCGTGGTGCCGAACGCCGACACGAGCATGCCGACGGCCTCGCGCACGTTCCGTAGACGCAGCAGCGGGAGCAGCGCGACCGCGCCGGTCAGCCCGGGCCACCAGCGCACGGTGCCGTCGGGGCGGACGGTGCCGACCGCCGGCGTCGCGCAGGACCGGACCGACGCGCGCAGCGTCGGGTAGAGCGCGGGCAGCTGTGGGTCGCGGCACGAGCGGACCTTCACCGGCACCCGCACGAGGTCGGGCAGCTCGCGGGCGATCTCCGAGCAGTTGGGGCAGGAGACGTCGTAGATGACGACGACCTGGGCGGGCTTCACGCCCCCGAGAATGCAGTGCGGTGGCCGCAGACGTTCACCGGGGTCCTCACCCCAGCAACGTTCGTGGCCACCGCACCGGGTCGGTGGGACCATCACCGGTATGACCGATCCCACGGCATCCGGCGGCGAGACCATCGACGCCGAGATCGTCCCCGACCCGGCCACCCCGGCCGTCACCCCGTCGGCACCCCAGCCGCCGCCCGCGCCGGACTACGACGAACACGGCGTGCCGAGCCTGGACTACGTCCGCGACAAGATCGAGGGCCGCTTCGCCACGAGCCTAGGGATGGGCGAGCTCGCCGCCGAGACCCCGCAGGGACGCTCCCTCGAGGAGCAGGAGGCCGAGCGCGAGAAGGCCGCGAAGGCGAAGCTCGAGGAGATCCGGCGCTCGCTGGGCGGCTGAGCGGATCGCACCGCGGAGTCAGCCCAGCGCCGAGGTCAGCGCCAGCAGTGTGCGGTTGGCGGGTACGTCGATGCCGTACTGCCCGGCCAGCCGCACCACCGCGCCGGTCAGGCCGTCGTACTCCAGCGGCCGGCTCGCCTCCCGGTCCTGCAGCATCGAGCTGGTGGAGCCCGCGGACAGCGCCTGCAGCCAGGCCAGGGTGTCCTCGGCGCTGCCGTCGGGGAGATCGGCGCCCTCGGCGCGGCCCACCGCCACCGTCTCGCGCAGCACGTCGAGGGCCAGCTGCGCGACGGCGGGCTCGTGCAGCACCTCGATCCGCCGCCCGGTGAGCGCGGTGATCGGGTTGGCCGCCACGTTGGTGAGCAGCTTGCGCCAGGCCGCCGTCCGGAAGTCCGGGGCCACCTCGGTGCGGATCCACGTCGGCCCGAACAGCGCCGCCGCGGCGTGCCCGGCGTCGTCGTCGGGGAGCACCAGCTCGCGCTCGGTGCGCCGCGCCTTGACCTCGCCCGGCCCGGTGCGCTCCGCGTTGATGTAGACCAAGGCCGGCGCCACGGCGTCGCGCAGCCCGGCGGGCACCCGGTCGCGGTGGTCCACGCCGTTCTGCGCGGCCACGACCCGCGTGCCCTCCCCCGCCAGCGCGGCGAGCCACGGCCACGCCGACTCCGTCTGGTGGATCTTGGTGGCGAGCACGACCCAGTCCACGGGCCGCACCTGCGACGGGTCGCCGGCGGAGCGCATCGGCTGCGTGCGGGTGCCGTGCTCGTCCTCGGTGAGAGTGACGGCGAGGGTGTCGGAGCCCGCCCGCCCGCGGCCGCACAGCACGACGTCCTCCCCGGCCTCGGCCAGCCCGACGGCGAGCGTCATCCCCACGGCGCCTGGTCCGACGACGGCAACGGTCACGAGTCCTCCTCCATGCACAGAGCCCCCGCGACGCGACGTCACGGGGGCTCTGGACGAACCTGCTCGATCCTAGGCGCCGGGGCGCTTGAAGATCTTGTTGCCCAGCCACACCAGCGGGTCGTACTTGCGGTCGACCACGCGCTCCTTCATCGGGATCAGCGCGTTGTCGGTGATCTTGATGTGCTCGGGGCAGACCTCGGTGCAGCACTTGGTGATGTTGCACATGCCCAGCCCGTGCTCCTCCTGCGCCTCCTTCTGCCGGTCGGCGACGTCGAGGGGGTGCATGTCGAGCTCCGCGATCCGCATGAGGTAGCGCGGGCCGGCGAAGTTCTCCTTGTTCTCCTCGTGGTCACGCACCACGTGGCAGGTGTTCTGGCACAGGTAGCACTCGATGCACTTGCGGAACTCCTGGCTCCGCTCGACGTCGACCTGGGCCATCCGGTACTCGCCCGGCTTCAGATCCGGCGGTGGAGCGAAGCTCGGGATCTCGCGGGCCTTCGTGTAGTTGAACGACACGTCGGTGACGAGGTCCCGGATCACCGGGAACGTCCGCAGCGGCGTGACGGTGATGACCTCGGTCTCGGAGAACGTCGACATCCGGGTCATGCACGCGAGCCGCGGCTTGCCGTTGATCTCCATGCTGCACGAGCCGCACTTGCCGGCCTTGCAGTTCCACCGGACGGCGAGGTCGTTGGCCTCGGTCTGCTGCAACCGGTGGATGATGTCCAGGACGACCTCGCCCTCGTTCACCTCCACCGGGTAGTCGACGAGCTCGCCCTTCTCGGAGTCGCCCCGCCAGACGCGGAAGTGCGCGTCGTACGTCATGCCTTCTCCCCCTGGTCGGCGCGGTGACCGCCGATCTCCTCGCCGGTGTAGTACTTCTTCAGCTCGTCGAGCTCGAACAGGTCGAGCAGCTCGGGCCGCATCGGCACCTGCTCCTTGCGCACCAGCTCGACGTTGTCCTCGCCCAGTGCGGAGAGCACCAGCAGGACGTGACGCCAGTCGGCGTCCATCACCGGGAAGTCGTCGCGCGTGTGGCCGCCGCGGCTCTCCTGGCGCTCCAGCGCCGCCTTGCCGACGCACAGCGACACCAGCAGCATATTGCGCAGGTCGAGCGCGAGGTGCCAGCCGGGGTTGAAGTCCCGGTGGCCGGTGACGCTGACGGTGCGCGTGCGGGTGGCGATGTCCTGAAGGGCCTTGAGCGCCATCTCCATCTCGTCGGCCTTGCGGATGATGCCGACCAGCTCGTGCATCGTCTTCTGCAGCTCCAGCTGCACCTTGAACGGGTTCTCCCCGCCCTCGGCGGCGCTGGAGAACGGCAGCAGCGCGCGCTCGACGGCCGTGTCGATGTCCTCCTGTGCCACCACCGGACGCGAAGCCGTGGCGTCCACGTACCGCGACGCCGAGAGGCCGCAGCGGCGGCCGAAGACCAGCAGGTCCGACAGCGAGTTGCCGCCGAGCCGGTTGGAGCCGTGCATGCCGCCCGAGCACTCACCCGCGGCGAACAGACCGGGGACGATCGACATCCCGGTGTCGGGGTCGACCTCTACACCGCCCATCACGTAGTGACAGGTGGGGCCGACCTCCATCGGCTCCGCGGTGATGTCGACGTCCGCCAGCTCCTTGAACTGGTGGTACATCGACGGGAGGCGCTTCTGGATCTCCTCGGGCTTCAGCCGCGAGGCGATGTCGAGGTAGACGCCGCCGTGCGGCGTGCCCCGCCCGGCCTTGACCTCGGAGTTGATCGCCCGGGCCACCTCGTCACGCGGCAGCAGCTCCGGCGGGCGGCGGTTGTTGTCCGGGTCGGTGTACCAGCGGTCGCCCTCCTCGGGCGTCGTCGCGTACTGCTCCTTGAACACGTCCGGGATGTAGTCGAACATGAACCGCTTGCCCTCGGAGTTCTTGAGGATCCCGCCGTCACCGCGAACGGACTCGGTGACGAGGATCCCCTTCACCGACGGCGGCCAGACCATGCCCGTCGGGTGGAACTGCAGGAACTCCATGTTGATCAGGGTGGCGCCCGCGCGCAGCGCCAGCGCGTGCCCGTCGCCGGTGTACTCCCAGGAGTTGGACGTCACCTGGTAGCTCTTGCCGATGCCGCCGGTGGCCAGGACGATCGCGGGGGCGTCGAAGCGGACGAACCCGCCGGTGTTGCGGTAGTAGCCGAACGCCCCGGCGATCTTCCCGTCGGCCTTGAACAGCTCGGTGATCGTGGTCTCGTGGAAGACCCGGATGTTGGCCTCGTAGTCGCCCGTGGCCTTGAAGTCCTCCTGCTGCAGCGACACGATCTTCTGCTGCAGGGTGCGGATCAGCTCCAGGCCGGTGCGGTCACCGACGTGCGCCAGCCGCGGGTAGGTGTGGCCGCCGAAGTTGCGCTGGCTGATCTTGCCGTCCTTGGTGCGGTCGAACAGCGCACCGTAGGTCTCCAGCTCCCAGACGCGGTCGGGCGCCTCCTTGGCGTGCAGCTCCGCCATCCGCCAGTTGTTGAGGAACTTCCCGCCGCGCATGGTGTCGCGGTAGTGGACCATCCAGTTGTCGTTGCTGTTGACGTTGCCCATGGCCGCGGCACAACCGCCCTCGGCCATCACCGTGTGGGCCTTGCCGAACAGCGACTTCGAGATGATCGCCGTGCGCTTGCCCTGGCTGCGGGCCTCGATGGCCGCGCGCAGACCGGCGCCGCCTGCGCCGATCACCACGACGTCGTACTCGTGCGTCTCGATCGTCTCGGTCCCGTTGCTCTCGGTTGTCACCGTGCTCACCCCACGATCCGCAGGTCGGACCACCATCCGGCCGAGACGGCCATGATGTAGAAGTCCGTGATGGCCAGTGTCGCCAGTGTCGTCCATGCGAGTTGCATGTGCTTGCCGTTGAGCCGGCTCACCCAGCCCCAGAGCTTGTAGCGCACCGGGTGCTTGGAGAAGTGGTTCAGCCGCCCGCCGATGATGCTGCGGCAGGAGTGGCACGACGCCGTGTACAGCCACAGCATCACGACGTTGATCACCAGGATGATGTTGCCGAGGCCGAACCCGAAGGTGCCGTCCTTGTTGATGAAGGCGTCCACCGCGTCGTAGGTGTTGATCAGCGAGATCAGCGCGGCGATGTAGAAGAAGTAGCGGTGCAGGTTCTGCCCGAGCAGCGGGAAGCGCGTCTCACCCGTGTACTTCTTGTGCGGCTCGGCCACCGCACACGCGGGCGGCGAGAGCCAGAACGCCCGATAGTAGGCCTTGCGGTAGTAATAGCAGGTGAGCCGGAACAGGAGCAGGAACGGCAGGGTGACCGCCGCGTAGGGCAGCCACCAGACGTTCGGGAGGAACTGCCCGAAGTGCGACGCCTCCGGGTAGCAGCCCACCGAGAAGCACGGCGAGTAGAACGGCGTCAGGTAGCTGTAGTTCTGGTCCGCGGTGAAGTAGTCCGCCTGCATGAAGGCGCGCACGGTGGCGTAGATGACCCACGCTGCGAGGCCGGCGAAGTTGAGCAGCGGTGGCAGCCACCACCGGTCGGTACGGAGCGTCCGGGCCGCGATCTGCGCACGGCCGGTGGACGCGTCTGTGGTGGACGACACGTCGTTGGGTCCTCGTTTCGGGAATCACGGGTTCGAAGTGATCCGGAGGGTACGACGGTTCGACCACGGCCGGTGTGCGGGGGCACACGAAAAGCCCGCCTCGTGACGGGCGTCACCAGGCGGGCTCTCGTGAAGCAGAACGAGTCAGGCGCTGGTGCGCCGGCCGCTCGTCGCCGCGATGTAGTCGTGGTTGAGCTGCGAGATCACGTCGAGCGGGATCTCCTTGGGGCATGACACCGCGCAGGCTCCGGTGTTGGTGCAGCCGCCGAATCCCTCGGCGTCGTGCTGCTCCACCATCCGCACCACGCGGCTGTCACGCTCGGGCTGGCCCTGGGGCAGCTCCCCGAGGTGGGTGATCTTTGCGCCGAGGAACAGCGACGCCGAGCCGTTCGGGCACGCCGCGACGCACGCGCCGCAGCCGATGCACGCGGCCGCGGTGAACGCGCGGTCGGCGTGGACCTTGGGCACCGGGGTGGCGTGGGCGTCGGGAGCGGCGCCCGTCGGGACGCTGACGTAGCCGCCGGCCTGGATGACCCGGTCGAACGACGACCGGTCCACCACCAGGTCCTTCACCACCGGGAACGCCGCCGAGCGCCACGGCTCGATCGTGATCGTCTCGCCGTCGCGGAAGTGGCGCAGGTGCAGCTGGCAGGCCGTGGTGGCCTTCTGCGGCCCGTGCGGATGGCCGTTGATGACCATCGAGCAGGCCCCGCAGATGCCCTCGCGGCAGTCGTGGTCGAACGCCACGGGCTCGTCGCCGGAGAGGATGAGCTTCTCGTTGAGCACGTCGAGCAGCTCGAGGAACGACATGTCCTCGTCGGCGTCGTCGACCTGGTAGCCGACCATCCTGCCCTTGTCGCCCGGCGCGCTCTGGCGCCAGACCTTGAGCGTGAGCTTCATCGTCTGTGCTCCTTACTTGTACGAGCGCTGGCTGGGGTGGACGTAGTCGAAGGTCAGGTCCTCCTTGTGCAGGACCGGTGCCTCGCCCGGGCCCGAGTACTCCCACGCAGCGGCGTACGCGAAGTTCTCGTCGTCGCGCTTGGCCTCGTGGTCCTCGGTCTGGCTCTCGGCCCGGAAGTGACCGCCGCAGGACTCCTTGCGGTGCAGCGCGTCCAGGCACATCAGCTCGCCGAGCTCGAGGAAGTCGGCCACGCGGCCCGCCTTCTCCAGCGACTGGTTGAGCGTGGCTGCCGACCCGGGCACCTTCACGGTGCGCCAGAACTCGCGGCGCAGCTCCGCGATGAGGTCCAGGGCCTTGCGCAGGCCGTCCTCGGTGCGCTCCATGCCGCAGTAGTCCCACATGATGTGGCCCAGCTCGCGGTGGAACGAGTCGACGGTGCGCGTGCCGTCGATCGAGAGCAGCTTCTCGATCCGGTCGTCGACGTGCTTGCGAGCCTCGGCGATCTCCGCCGCGTCCGGGTCCACCGGCTGCAGGTGGGCGCCGGCGAGGTAGTCGCCGATCGTCACCGGCAGCACGAAGTAGCCGTCGGCCAGACCCTGCATCAGCGCGGACGCGCCGAGGCGGTTGGCGCCGTGGTCGGAGAAGTTGGCCTCGCCGACCACGAACATGCCGGGGATGGTGCTCTGCAGGTCGTAGTCGACCCACAGCCCGCCCATCGTGTAGTGGACGGCGGGGAAGATGCGCATCGGCACCTCGTAGGGGTCCTCGCCGGTGATGCGCTGGTACATCTGGAACAGGTTCCCGTACTTCGCGGCCACGGCCTCGCGGCCGGTCCGCTGGATGACCTCGGCGAAGTCGAGGTAGACGCCCAGGCCCGACGGGCCGACGCCGCGCTTCGCGTCGCACACGGCCTTGGCCGCGCGGCTCGCGATGTCGCGGGGCACCAGGTTCCCGAACGACGGGTACTGCCGCTCGAGGAAGTAGTCGCGCTCGTCCTCGGGGATCTCCTGCGGCGGGCGGATGTCGCCCATCTCCTTGGGCACCCAGATGCGGCCGTCGTTGCGGAGCGACTCGCTCATCAGCGTCAGCTTCGACTGGTGGTCGCCGGAGACCGGGATGCACGTCGGGTGGATCTGGGTGAAGCACGGGTTCGCGAACAGCGCGCCCTTGCGGTGCGCACGCCAGCTCGCGGTGACGTTGCAGCCCTTGGCGTTCGTGGAGAGGTAGAAGACGTTGCCGTAGCCGCCGGAGGCGAGCACGACGGCGTCGGCGAGGTGGGTCTCGATCTCGCCGGTGACGAGGTCGCGCGCGACGATGCCGCGCGCGCGGCCGTCGACGACGACCAGCTCGAGCATCTCGTGGCGGGAGTGCATCTCGACGCGGCCGGCGTCGATCTGGCGCTCGAGGGCCTGGTAGGCGCCCAGCAGCAGCTGCTGGCCGGTCTGGCCCTTCGCGTAGAACGTGCGGGAGACCTGCACGCCACCGAACGAGCGGTTGTCGAGCAGGCCGCCGTACTCGCGGGCGAACGGCACGCCCTGCGCCACGCACTGGTCGATGATCTGCACGCTGACCTCGGCGAGGCGGTGCACGTTCGACTCGCGGGCGCGGAAGTCGCCGCCCTTGACCGTGTCGTAGAACAGCCGCTGCACGGAGTCGCCGTCGTTGCGGTAGTTCTTCGCGGCGTTGATGCCGCCCTGCGCGGCGATGGAGTGGGCGCGGCGCGGGCTGTCCTGGTAGCAGAAGCTCGCGACCTGGTACCCGGCCTCGGCGAGGGTGGCGGCCGCGGAGCCGCCGGCCAGGCCGGTGCCCACCACGATGATCTTCATCTTGCGCTTGTTCGCCGGGTTGACCAGCTTGACGCCGAAGCGGCGACGCTCCCAGCGGCTCTCGATGGGCCCATCGGGTGCAGCTGTGTCGATGACCGGCTCGCCTACGCGGAAGTCGGAGTACATGCGCTATCCCACCAATCCGAAGGTGACGGCGAACGGGACGGAGAGGAACCCGACGGTCAGCACGAGTGCGAACACCCACGAGATCGTCTGCAGCACGTGCTGCCGGGCCCCGTTGGAGTAGCCGAGCGTCTGCAGGGCGCTCCACACGCCGTGGCGCAGGTGGAGGCCGACCGCGATCACCGCGACCGTGTAGAGGAGCGTGATGTACCAGCGGCTCGGGGCGAAGTCGGTCACGACGTTGTCGTAGACCGCGCCGGAGACGCCGTTCGGGTTCAGCGTGCCGGTGGTGAGGTCCAGGATGTGCCACACGATGAACAGCAGGATGATCACGCCGCCCCAGCGCATCGTGCGCGCGGCGTACGAGCCTTCGGTCTTGGGGCGTGCCGCGTACTTCACCGGGCGGGCGCGCGCGGCGCGGCGGGCCAGGATCACCGCCGAGACGATGTGCAGCACGATCGACACCGTCAGGACCACGCGGATGATCCACAGCAGCGTCGAGTACGGCAGCGCGGGCTCACCCATAGTGCGCAGGAACGCCGCGTAGGTGTCGAGGGCGTTCTGCCCCAGGAAGATCTTGAGATTGCCGATCATGTGGAGGAGCAGGTAGAGCACGACGATCGCGCCCGTCACCGCCATCAAGATCTTGAGCTGCAGCGAGGTGTTCCTCAACCGCCGCACGCCTGCGCCACGCGGGCGCTGCTGGACCGTCACCATGGCCGCAAGGATGAGTACCGGCCCACACGAGCGTCCAATGCATGGGCTGGGCGTGATCCATAGACGTACGCTATTCACATGACGCTCCAGCAGCTCGCGTACTTCGTCGCGGTCGCCGATGTGCGCAGCTTCACCCGTGCGGCCGATGCCGTGGGAGTGGCGCAGCCCACGCTGTCGCGGCAGCTCAGAGCCCTGGAGGACGATCTGGGCGCCGCGCTGATCGACCGCGGAGGGCGCGACGGACCCGTGCTGACGCCGGCCGGTGAGGCCGTCCTGCCGCTCGCCCGCCGAATGCTCGCCGACATGGAGAGCGCCCGCGTCGCCGTCGCCGACATCGTGGGGCTGCGCAGCGGCCGCGTCCGCGTCGGCGCCACCCCGTCGCTGTGCATCGGCGTGCTCGCCGACGTCCTGCGCGTGTTTCACGAGAAGTATCCCGACATCGGCCTGGAGCTCGTCGAGAGCGGGTCGCAGCCGCTCGTGCGGTCGCTCGTGCGCGGGGAGATCGACGTGGCGATGGTGATCGTGCCCGCCGGGGGCGTCGACCCCGCCCTGCACGCCACCCCTCTGCTGCGCGAACGCCTGTCGGTGGCGTCGCCGTCGTCGGGGCGCTCGCCCGCCCCACGGGGGTCGATGGGCGTGCGCGAGCTGGCCCGGCGACCGCTGATCGTGCCCCGACAGGGCTACGACGTGCGGGAGTCCACGCTGCAGGCCTTCGCCGACGCCGGGGTGACGCCGCACCTCGCCGTGCAGGGCGGGGAGATGGACGCCGTGCTGCGGCTCGTCGAGGCCGGCACCGGGATGGCGGTGGTGCCCGACCTGGTGTTCGCCGGACGACCCCGGCTGCGGCGCACCGTGCTGACCCCGCCGCTGTACCGGACCGTGGCGCTGGCCCGCCGCGCCGACCTCACGCCGACGCTGGCGGTCCGGGCCTTCCGCGACACGCTGCTGACGTTTCTCTCGGACCTCGCGGCCGCGGGCGGCTTCCCCGGCGACGTTCAGGTGCTGCGGCGGCCGGACAACGGCAGCGAACCGCACTAGCGTCCACTCCGTGGCCGACATCCACTTCTACTTCGACCCCGTGTGCCCGTTCGCCTGGATGACCAGCAAGTGGGTCCGCCAGGTGCAGGCTCAGCGCGACTACACCGTCGACTGGCGGTTCATCTCGCTGCGCCTGCTCAACGCCCACATCGACTACGACGCCCACTTCCCGCCCGAGTACGAGGCCGGGTACACCGCCGGCCTGCGGCTGCTGCGGGTGGCAGCTCGCACCCGGGCCACGCTCGGCCCGGAGGCCGTGGCCACGCTGTACGCGGCGCTCGGCGCGCGGATCTTCGACAGCGAGCCCGTGCCCGACGACGCCGGCAGCCACGGCCTCCGCGGCACGCGTGCGTTCGTCGAACCGGTGCTCGCCGGGGCCGGGCTGCCCGCCGAGCTCGCCGACGCGCTGGACGACCCGTCGTGGGACGCGCAGATCCAGGCCGAGACCGACGAGGCCCTCGTGCTGACGGGCAAGGACGTCGGCACGCCGATCCTGCACTTCGAGCCGCCGGAGGGCGTGGCGTTCTTCGGGCCGGTGATCAGCCGCCTGCCCCGCGACGACCAGGCGGTGGAGCTCTGGGACCACGTGGTGGGCCTCGCCCGCTTCCCCGGCTTCGCCGAGCTCAAGCGCAGCCTGCGGGAGCTGCCGCAGCTCCGCGCGCTGGGCGTGACCGAGGACGAGGCCGGGGCGCAGCAGGACTGGCACGGAGGCAGCAGGCGCCAGAAGAGATGAGGAGCGCGCCACCGGCAGGACGGCGGCGGGGCATGGCGATCGTGGTGGGGCGGGGCGGTCAGTCGAGCGGGTCGGTGCCCAGCTCGTCGGCCTCGGCGCCGTGGGCGGCGAGGGCCTCCCGGACCACGCGGTAGGCGATGCCGCCGCCGTAGCCCTTGCGGGCGAGCATGCCCACCAGCCGCTGGGCGGCCTTCTTCCGCTGCTCCGGGGTGTCGGCCGGGACCGTGCGGAGCTTGCGGTCGACCAGTTCCCGCGCGCGGAGCTCCTCCGACTCGGTGTCGACCTCGGCGAGGGCCTCCCCCGCCACCTCGTCGTCGACGCCCTTGCGCCGCAGCTCCATCGCGATGGCCCGCTTGGCCAGGCCCTTGTGCTGGTGGCGGGAACGCACCCACTGGCCGGCGAACGCGGCGTCGTCGATGAGACCGACCTCGTCGAACCGTTCCAGCACGGTGTGGGCCGCCTCGTCGGGCAGGCCCTTGCGCGTCAGCGCCTGGGCGAGCTCCTGGCGGGTGCGGGCCCGGTCGGTGAGCAGCCGCAGACAGACCTCGCGGGCCATCGCGATCGGGTCGGCGTCGGGATCCAGCTCCGCCGGCGCACCACGCGAGCGACCGAAGCCGCCGCCCTGGCTGCCCCGGCCACGGCCCTCGCGACCGGCGCCCTCGCGACCGGCGCGATCACGACCACTGCCCCGGCGGGAGCGCTCGGTGGGGCCGTCGTCGGGGTCGGACGTGTCGACGTCGGACGGCGCCGTGACGTCGGACCGGCCGCCTTCCCAGCGCTCGGCGTCGCGGGCACGGTCGGTGCCAGGCCCCCGATCACCGGGCCCGCGTCGCACGCCGGCCGTGCGTCCACCGGAAGTGGTGGAACGTCCGCGGCCGGTCCCCTCGGCACGTCGCCGCCGCGCGCCGGCGAGATCGGCGACCGTGACCGACGGCGAGCTCTCCAGCTCACCGTCCGCACGATCCGAGCCGACCGCACCCAGGTCGGCGACCGTGGACGGCGCGCGGTCGGCTCCCCCGGTCAGCTGCTCGACGGGCGTGACGCGATCCGCCTCGGTGGTACCGAGCCGGTCGAACAGGGCGACCGGGGCGGCTGCTTCAACGCCGGATCGACCGTCGCCCGCCCCGCTTCCGTCGCCGCCGCTCTCCTGGTCGCCGCCGTCCTCGCCGGAGGCGCCCTCGGCGGCGGGACCCGAGTCGTCGCCGAACCGGGCGACGGGGGCGGGGCCGTGATCGACCTCGTCGGCAGGCCGGGGATCTTCCGCATCGCCGAAGCGGGCGATGCGGGGCCCGCCGCTGAGCGACTCGGTGGAGGGCCCCGCGTCGTCCGCCATGCTCAGAAGTCGACCGGGGCCGGCAGCGGCTCGGCGTCGGCGTCGAGCACGGCCCCGATACCGAGCTTCTCCTTGATGCGCTTCTCGATCTCCGCAGCGACGTCCGGGTTCTCGCGCAGGAACTTGCGGGCGTTCTCCTTGCCCTGGCCCATCTGGTCGCCCTCGTAGGTGTACCAGGCGCCGGACTTGCGGACGATGCCCTGCTCGACGCCCACGTCGACCAGCGAGCCCTCCCGGCTGATGCCCACGCCGTAGAGGATGTCGAACTCGGCCTGCTTGAACGGCGGCGCGACCTTGTTCTTGACGACCTTGACGCGGGTGCGGTTGCCGACCATGTCGGAGCCGTCCTTGAGCGTCTCGATGCGGCGGATATCGAGCCGGACCGAGGCGTAGAACTTGAGCGCCTTGCCGCCCGTGGTGGTCTCCGGCGAGCCGAACATGACGCCGATCTTCTCGCGCAGCTGGTTGATGAAGATCATCGTGGTGCCGGAGTTGCTGAGCGCCCCGGTGATCTTGCGCAGCGCCTGGCTCATGAGCCGGGCCTGCAGGCCGACGTGGCTGTCGCCCATCTCGCCCTCGATCTCGGCGCGCGGCACGAGCGCGGCCACGGAGTCGATGACGATGATGTCGAGCGCGCCGGAGCGGATCAGCATGTCGGCGATCTCGAGCGCCTGCTCACCGGTGTCGGGCTGCGAGACGAGCAGGTTGTCGGTGTCGACGCCGAGCGCCTTGGCGTACTCGGGGTCGAGCGCGTGCTCGGCATCGATGAAGGCGGCAATCCCGCCCGCGGCCTGCGCGTTGGCCACCGCGTGCAGCGCGACGGTGGTCTTACCGCTGGACTCCGGGCCGTAGATCTCCACGACGCGGCCGCGGGGCAGGCCGCCCACGCCGAGCGCGACGTCGAGGGCGATGGAACCCGTGGGGATGACGCCGATGGGCGGACGGGTGTCGTCGCCGAGGCGCATCACCGATCCCTTGCCGTGGTTCTTCTCGATCTGGGCGAGGGCGAGCTCCAGCGCCTTCGTGCGGTCGGGTGCGGTCATCGCCGGTCTCCACCTTTGTAGGGTCACGTGTCTCGATCTGCTGATGACGACGGTAGGGGAAACCACCGACAATCTGCGGCCGCGGTCGGCAGCTGTGGACAGTCGGACCGCGATGTGGATGGAGCGTAGCGAACACCTGTTCGACTACCGGTACCGACACGCCGAACGTCTACGGTGCCGCGCCCGGCGGTCGGCGGGGCCTCAGCGGCGCGCGGGGGGCACGTCGTAGACCTCGCAGACGGCCGCCCAGATCTCCCTGGGGTCGTAGCCGAACTTCAGCGCCTGCTCCACCGTGCGGTCGCCGAGCTGGGCGAACACGTGGTCGTGGGACACCGAGGCGGCCCGTGCGGCGCCGAACTCGCCCTCCATCAGGTCGCGGAAGTAGGTCAGTCGCACCCTGTCCACGGTAATGGCACGCTGCGGTGATGACCGACCTGCTCCCCGCCGTCTGGGACGCGCTCGGCGGTGCACCCGCCGAGCTGCGGCGGCTGACCGTCACCGGTCCGCCGGCGACGCTGGCCTCGGCGTTCCCGGTCACGGACGCGGGCGTCACGGCCGTCGGCGCGAGCCTGCTCGCCGCCACCGCGGGCACGGACACGCCGGTCGCCGTCGACACCCGACAGCTCGCGATCGCGCTGCGCAGCGAGCGGCACCTGCTGCGCGACGGGCGGTCACCCGGCAACCCGTTCGACCCGTTGTCGGCGTTCCACCGCACCGCCGACGGCACGATCCGGCTGCACGCGAACTACCCCTGGCACGGCGCCGCCGCACTGCGTGTCCTCGAATGCACGGAACAGGAGGCGCCGGCCGCGATCGCCGAACAGAGGGCCCGCGAGCTGGAGACGGCGGTGCACGAGGCGGGTGGGATCGCGGCCGCCGTCCGCACGGAGGAGCAATGGCGGGCCGAGGCGGGACCGCCGCCACCGCTCGTCGAGGTCCGGGAGCTGGGCGCGGCTCCGGCCCGGCCCGTGCGGAGGCCCCGGGTGCTCGACCTGACCCGTGTGATCGCCGGTCCGGTGGCCACCCGGACGCTGGCCGCCCACGGGGCCGACGTGCTGCGGCTCGACGCGCCCGACCGTCCGGAGATCCCGCTGCAGTACTGGGACATGCTGCCCGGCAAGCGCAGCGCGCTGCTCGACCTCGCGGCGCACCGCGACACCCTCGAGGACCTGCTGGCCGGCTCCGACGTCGTCGTCACGGGGTACCGGCCGGGCGCGCTCGACCGTTTCGGGCTCACCCCCGAGGCCCTGGCCGAGCGGCACCCCGGGCTCGTGGTGGTCACGCTGTCGGCATGGGGGCACCGCGGCCCGTGGGGCGCGCGGCGCGGGTTCGACAGCATCGTGCAGGCCGCCTCCGGCATCGCACTGACCGAGGGCACGCCCGAGGCTCCGGGAGCGCTCCCCGCGCAGGTGCTCGACCACGCCACCGGCTACCTCGGGGCTGCCGGGGCGCTGCTGGCGCTGGCCCGGCAGCGGCGGGACGGCGGCACGCACCACGCCCGCCTTTCGCTGCTCGGCACCGCGGGCTGGCTGCAGTCGGTTTCCCGTACGGCGGCGGACGACGTGCCGGACGTCGATCCGGCGCCGTACCTGACCGACATCAGCGCCCCCGACGGCCTGCTGACGCTGGCCACGCCACCGGGGACGGTCGGGGCCCGGGCGCTGACCTGGCCGGAGCCCGCGCCGGCGTTCGGGGTCGCCGAACCCCGCTGGGCCGGGTGAGGGCGGCGTAGCCTCGCGTCCGTGGTGTCCGTTTCGCTCGCACAGGACCCCACCGGGTTCTCGTCGCCGCTGGGCCAGGTGGTGGTGCTGCTGGCGCTGCTCACGTCGTTGGTGCTGCTGCTGCGCTGGTGGTGGCAGCAGCGGCGGCGCTAGCGCGGCGGGCACACCGGGAGGTCCTGGCCGCAGCCTGTTCGCCGCGACCGGTTCTGCCCGGCCCGGGCTCAGCTGTTGCGCTCGACGTAGGCGTCGGGGTCCTTGTCCTTCCCGGACAGCCCCGCACCGCCCGGGTGCTCCGCGAAGTACTGCTCGTACTTCGTCCCGAGCTCCTGACGGAACTCGACGGACGCGACACGCAGGAAGTCGGGGATGTCGTCGCGCTCCTCCTCGGCGAGGTGCTCGTCGTTCGCGTCCCGCGCGTCCTGGATGCCGGCCCACCACTCCTCGCTGCCGACCTCGGCGGCCGCGGCGCGACGGATGCCCTGGCGGATCTCGTCGTGGTCGCCGATGGCGTCCTTCGTCTCGTCCTCGCTGCCCTCGACGTTCTGCAGCAGGGCCGGGTAGAAGTGCATCTCCTCCGCCGAGGCGTGGACCTCCAGCCGCGCGGCGAGACCGAGCCAGATCTCGTTGGCGGCCTGCACGTCGGAGCGACGGGCGAAGAGCTCCTCGAAGCGGGTCCGGAAGAGCTCGTGGTCGTCGAGGATGAGGCGGATGAGATCGGGCATGCCGTGCTGTATCCCGGTATGCGCCTGCGCAAACACTTCGACGGCAAACTGTCGGACCTCTGACGCATCATGGAGGACATGACGGCGCTCGAAGGCTTCTCCCCAGCCACCCGTGACTGGTTCACAGGTGCCTTCGCCGCGCCCACCCCCGCCCAGGAGGGCGCGTGGAACGCGGCCCAGGCCGGCAGGCATGCGCTGGTCGTGGCACCCACGGGCTCGGGCAAGACGCTGGCCGCGTTCCTCTGGGCGCTCGACCGGCTGGCGGCCGAGCTCCCGCCGGCGGAGGCCAAGCACCGCTGCCGGGTCCTCTACGTCTCGCCGCTCAAGGCCCTGGCGGTCGATGTGCAGCGCAACCTGCGCTCGCCGCTCACCGGCATCCGGCAGGCCGCGCAGCGGCTGGGTCTCCCGGTCCCCGACATCACGGTCGGTATGCGCACCGGCGACACCCCGGCCGACGAGCGCCGCCAGTTCGCCCGCACGCCCCCGGACGTCCTGGTCACCACCCCGGAGTCGCTGTTCCTCATCCTCACCTCGGCTGCGAGGGAGTCGCTGCGCGGCGTGGAGACGGTCATCCTCGACGAGGTGCACGCCGTCGCCGGCACCAAGCGGGGGGCGCACCTGGCCCTGTCGCTGGAGCGCCTCGACGAGCTGCTCGAGAAGCCGGCCCAGCGCATCGGGCTCTCGGCCACGGTCCGGCCGCTCGACGAGGTGTCCGCGTTCCTGGCCGGCGCACGCCCGGTGGAGATCGTGCAGCCGCCCATCCCGAAGACCATCCAGGTCTCCGTCGAGGTGCCCGTGCCCGATCTCGCCGCGCTCGACGAGCGGCCGGCGCCGGGCAGCTCCGACGAGGAGGTCATCGGCTCCGCCGCGGGCACGGCGCAGAAGCCGTCGATCTGGCCCGCGGTGGAACGGCGGCTGCTGGAGCTGGTGCGCGAGCACCGGTCCACCATCGTGTTCTCCAACTCCCGACGGCTCGCCGAGCGGCTGACCTCCCGGCTCAACGAGCTGGCGGCCGAGGAGGCCGAGGGGGTCCAGGAGCTCGACGCCCCGCGGAGCGCAGGCGGAGCGGGCATCGACACGTTCCCGGCCGAGGCCATCGGGCAGTCCGGCATCGGCGGCGGCGCGCCGCCGGTCGTGGCCAAGGCCCACCACGGCTCGATGTCGCGCGAGCAGCGCACGCTCGTGGAGGAGGAGCTCAAGGCCGGCCTGCTGCCCTGCGTGGTGGCCACGTCCAGCCTTGAGCTGGGCATCGACATGGGCGCGGTCGACCTCGTCGTACAGGTGGAGGCACCGCCGAGTGTGGCGTCGGGGCTGCAGCGGGTGGGCCGCGCGGGGCACCAGGTCGGCGCCATCTCCAAGGGCGTGGTGTTCCCCAAGTACCGGGGCGATCTCGTCTCCTGCGCGGTGGTGGCCGAGCGCATGGCGGGCGGGCGGATCGAGTCGATGCGCTACCCGCGCAACCCGCTCGACGTGCTCGCCCAGCAGATCGTGGCGATGGTGGCGCTGGAGCCGTGGTCCTACGACGACCTCGCCCGCGTCGTGCGCCGGGCGGCGCCGTTCGCCGCGCTGCCCGACTCCGCGCTGAACTCCGTGCTCGACATGCTCGCCGGCCGCTACCCGTCCGAGGAGTTCGGCGAGCTGCGGGCGCGCATCACGTGGGACCGCGTCACCGATCAGCTACAGGGCCGTCCCGGCGCGCAACGGCTGGCGGTCACCTCCGGCGGCACCATCCCCGACCGCGGCCTGTTCATGGTCATGACGCCCGGCGGGGCCGACGGCGCCGGGTCGCGCGTGGGTGAGCTGGACGAGGAGATGGTGTACGAGTCGCGCGTGGGCGACACGTTCCTGCTCGGCACGTCCAGCTGGCGCATCGAGGACATCACCCACGACCGCGTGATCGTCACCCCCGCGCCCGGGGTGCCCGCGCGGATGCCGTTCTGGAAGGGCGAGTCGATCGGCCGCCCGCTGGAGCTGGGCCGCGCCGTGGGGGCGTTCGTGCGGGAGATGTCGGCGCTGGCCGACGAGCCGGCGCGCGAGCGGGCGGCTGGGGCGGGCCTCGACACGTGGGCCACCGACAACCTGCTCGCCTACCTGCACGAGCAGCGCGACGCCACGCGCCACGTCCCGAGCGACCGCACGATCCTCGTCGAGCGCTTCCGCGACGAGCTGGGCGACTGGCGGCTGGTGGTGCACTCGCCGTTCGGGTCACAGGTCAACGGGCCGTGGGCGCTCGCCATCGCCGCGCGGATGCGCGAGCGGCGCGGGGTGGAGGTACACGCGGCCGCGGCCGACGACGGCATCGTCCTGCGCCTGCCCGACGCCGTCGACGACGCCGGGGCCGAGGTCGTGCCCACCGCCGAGGACGTGCTGCTCGATCCCGGCGAGGTCGAGCAGATCGTCGTCGCCGAGCTGGGCGGGTCGTCGCTATACGCGTCGCGGTTCCGCGAGTGCGCGGCGCGGTCGCTGCTGCTCCCCCGCCGCGACCCCAAGCGGCGCAGCCCGCTGTGGCAGCAGCGCCAGAAGTCGGCGCAGCTCCTGGCCGTGGCCGGGCGCTACGAGCAGTTCCCCGTCACGCTCGAGGCGATGCGCGAGTGCGTGCAGGACGTCTACGACCTGCCCGGGCTGCGCGAGCTGATGACCGACGTGCAGTCGCGGAAGGTGCACGTGGTCGAGGTGGCCACGCCGTCGCCGTCGCCGTTCGCACGCAGCCTGCTGTTCGGCTACATCGGGATGTTCCTCTACGAGTCCGATGCGCCGCTGGCCGAGCGCCGGGCCGCCGCGCTCTCGCTCGACTCCACGCTGCTGGCCGAGCTGCTCGGCTCCGAGGCCATCCGCGAGCTGCTCGATCCGGAGGTGCTCGCGGAGGTCGAGGCGTCGCTGCAGCGCCTCCCCGAGGACCGCCACGCCCGCGACGCGGAGGGCGCGGCCGATCTGCTGCGCTTCCTTGGCGACCTCACCACGGCCGAGGCCGCGCAGCGGGGCATCCGACAGGAGTGGCTGGTCGGGCTCGAGTCGGCGCGGCGGGCCATCCGCGTCCGCATCGCGGGTGAGGAGCGCTGGCTCCCTATCGAGGACGCCGGTCGCGTGCGCGACGCCCTCGGGGCGGCGCTGCCCGTCGGGGTGCCGGAGACGTTCACCGAGCCGGTCACCGACCCGCTCGGGGATCTCATGCTGCGCTACGCCCGGACCCACGGCCCGTTCCCGGCGGCCGCCTGCGCCTCCCGCTTCGGGCTCGGCGTGGCCGTGGTTGCGGGCGTCCTCGATCGGCTCGTCGGGTCCGGGCGGCTGGTGCGCGGTGAGCTGCGCCCAGCGGCCGAGGGCACCGACTACTGCGACGCCGAGGTGCTGCGCCGGCTGCGGCGGGCGTCGCTGGCGCGGCTGCGGGCCGAGGTCGAGCCCGTGGAGCAGCAGGCACTCGGCCGGTTCCTGCCCGCGTGGCAGGGCGTGCAGACCGGCGCCGAGGGATCCCGGCGCGGCCGGATGCGCCGCGCACCCGGCGCGGAGGACGTGCTCGGCGTGGTCGAGCAGCTCGCCGGGGCCCCGCTGCCCGCGAGCGCGCTGGAGTCGCTCATCCTGCCCGCGCGGCTGCCGGGCTACACCCCTGCGCTGCTCGACGAGCTGACGGCGGCCGGCGAGGTCACCTGGACAGGCTGCGGCACCCTGGCCGGTAGCGACGGCTGGCTGGCCGTCGCCCCCTCCGATGTCGCCGACCTGCTGCTGCCCGAACCCGAGCCGGACGTCGCCGCCACGCCCCTGCACCGCGCGGTGCTCGCCGCCCTCGGTCTCCCCGACCTCGACGCCCCGCCCGTCGGCGGCGGAGCGTTGTTCTTCCGGCAGCTCGCCGACCAGGCCGGACGCAGCCTCGTCGAGTCGGGCGAGGCTGCCCCGGCGGACGGCGCGGTGGTCACCGCCATCTGGGACCTGGTCTGGGCGGGGCTGCTGACGGGCGACACACTCGGCCCGCTTCGCGCCCGACTGGGCGGGGGCAAGGCAGGCGGCGGCACCGGCGCGCACCGCACCCGCCGCACCGCGTCGCGGGGCCGGTACGCGCAGCTGCGC
>NZ_JAOPWR010000404.1 GCF_025965585.1 Pseudonocardia sp. | reverse complement strand
CGGTCGCGTCACCCACGTCGCCGCGCCCGCGGGAATGCGGGTGGAGCTGGGCTGAGAAACGGGTTCGGCGGGAGCGGGGTCGTCGGGCTAGGGTCGGGGCAGCACGTGGTTGCGCCTAGGGTTCCGTCCGCCACCCGCCTCTCGATGATCCACAATCGGGGTGTGCGGGGCCTGGACCGAGCGGCGCCAGGACGTACCGGTCGCCGGTGCGCCCACACCTGACGGGACAAAAACCCTGAGGGCTCCTCGATCCGTCATGCCCGCTCACCGGCGGGCTCGACCCGGGAGCCGCTCCGTGGCCGTTCCGCCCCTGTCCCCGCTCGTGATCGCCGTCGTCCTCGGTGCGGCTCTGCTGCACGCGATCTGGAACGCGATCGCCCACGGCGTCCGCGACCGCCTGGTGGGGTTCGCGCTGATGGGCGTCGTCGACGTCGTCGTGGGGGGCGCCCTCGTGGCGGTGGCCGCACCGCTGACCGCGACGGCGTGGCCGTACGTCGTCGCGTCGGCGGCGGCGCACGTGGCCTACAACCTGCTCCTGTTGGGGTCCTACCAGCTCGGCGAGTTCAGCCAGATGTACCCGTTGGCCCGCGGCACCTCGCCGTGGGTGGTGGCGCTCGTGTCGCTGCTGGTTCTGCACCGGGCCCTGCAGCCCGCGCAGCTCGTGGGCGTCCTGGTGGTGTCGGCCGGGCTCGCCGGGCTGGTGCTCGTGGGCGGCCGGATCGGCCGGTCGCAGCTGCCGGCGCTCGCGGCGGCGTTCGCGACGGGCCTGACGATCGCGCTCTACACCGTGATCGACGGCCTCGGCGTCGCCACCACGCCGCTCACGGCGTACATCGGTTGGCTGTTCCTGCTGCAGGGCCCGGCGATGCCGCTGCTGGCGCTGGGGCGCCGGGGTCGGGCGCTGCCGGCGCAGATGCGCAGGTACGCGGTGCCGGGGGTCGTCGGCGGGCTCGTCGCGATCGCGGCCTACGGCGCGGTGCTGTGGGCCCAGACGAGCGGCGCGCTCGCCCCCATCGCCGCGCTGCGGGAGACGAGCATCGTGTTCGGCGCGCTGATCGGCGCCCTGTTCCTGGGCGAGCACCTCGGTCGCCGGCGTGCGGTGATGGCGGGGGTCGTGCTGGTGGGGGTGCTCGTGCTCAGCCTGGGCTGACTACCCCGGACCGGGCCGGCTCCTCGAGCTTCCGCCCGCTGATCTGCTTGCCCAGCTCCACAGCTTCCTCGATCGGTACCGAATCCGCGATCTCGGTGATCTCCCGCGCCCTCTGCTGCATGTACGGGGCCGTGGTCCGGGCCTCCAGGACGATGCTCCGCATCCCGTCCACGAGCTGCCCGGCGGTGCCACCGGCGTCCGACAGGGCGTCGAGCAGCCGGGAGATCCGGCGGGCGATGCGCTGCGCCAGGATGACGGCCTCCACCACCACACCGAGCAGGAACGCCGCCACCGAACCGCCGAAGGTGAAGGAGGTCGACACGAGCGCTGCCAAGGCCTTCTCCACGAGCCGCGCGAGGAAGTCGGCGATGAGATCGCGGATCAGAGCCCGCTCGGTGCCGACCGCGGCACCGGTGCCGAGCACCAGTGCGGCGAGCTCCTCCGCGCGGACGGCCACCCCGTCGAGGGCACCGGCGTAACCCCCCGCGGCGGCGCGGTAGCCGTTTCCGGCGGCGCCCGACCAGACCGTGGCAGCGGGGACCGCCCCGCGGAGGTCGCCCGCCGCCGACGACAACGCCCGCGACACGTTCCGCCACGTCTGCGCCTGCGCCTCGATCCGCTTCGGATCACCGGCCAGCGCGTCCAGCGGCTCGTGGAGGAACCACACGTGCTCGATCGCCCAGCCGATCGCGGAGGACAGGAGCGAGGAGAAGGGGTCGGCGATGGCCCCCAGCGAGTCGAGACCCGCACCCAGCGTTGCGAAGCTGATCCGGGACGCGTCGGGGTCCTGCAGCGCGGTGTGCACGTCGGCCCAGCTCGACAGGGCGCCGGCGCCTTCGAGGTTGTCGAGCGGCTCGGCCCGCTCGTGCTCCGGGGTGGCGACGAGCGTCTCGGGGTCGCTGCTCATCGCTGCCCGCTCGGGGGCCGGGTGGAGGCCAGGACGGCACCGTTGCGCGCGTCGGCGTCGAGATAGGCCGCTCGCGACGTCCGCAGGCCCTCCACCAGCGCCGTCGCCTGCCGGGCGAGGTCCCCGACCGCGGCCGAACCGGTGGCCGCCGCCTCGGCCGCCGCGCCGGCGAAGAGCTGCCCGACCAGGCCGTACGCGTCGACGTCGAGTGGCCGTCCGGCCGCGGCGGCGACCTGCACCCGCGACGCCATGGCGTCGACGGTGCCGATGTGCGCCGCGATCGCCGCGTCGTCGACGCGGAACCCGTCGTTCATCGCGCCTCCTCCGGATCGAGGAGCTGGCTGCGCAGCACCCGCATCGCCTCGCTGTCCTCCCCGATCAGCGGCGCGACCGCCGCGTGGGCCTGCCGCGCGGCGGCGGCGTGGGCCTCCCGCGCGGTGGCCAGCACCGCCGTGGCGAGCTGAGCGCGGCTCAGACCCGCACTGTGTTCCGACAGCACCAGGCCCTGCAGCGCACCTGCGGGATCGACGGTGACCGTGACCGCCCCGTCCCTGCTCGAGGCCGTGGCACGGACGCAGGCGAGCGCGTCCTGCGCCCGGGCCGCCCGTGCTCCGATCTCGCTCAACCGGCCCCGATAGGAGGCCAACCACCGCTCTCCGTCCATGCCGCGGAATGTAGGCGGCGAGGGCCCGTTCTCGTGGCCGTTCGGCACAACTCGAGCACGGTCAGCCCGGTGACAGCGGGAACTCCGTCAGGTCCACCAGGTGGGGCCGGCCCGGTGCGGAACGGTCGGCCACCAGTGCCACCGCATCGGCCGTCCAGTGGCAGCTCACCGGTTGCCCGGCCAGGTTCTTCGGCACGCGCCCGCGCGCCAGGACGACGTCGGCGCGGAACGGCTGCGGGTGGGTCACGGGAACCTGGCCGACCGTCGCGTCGAAGACGGCGGCGGCGAGGTCATCGAGCCCGGCGGCGGGAGCGCCGAGCCACTGGCCGCCGACCAGGACGGTCGCGGGGCCGAGCACGCAGTCGACGGCCGGCGCGCCGCCCAGCTCGTCCGACAGGGCTTCGACCAGCGGATCCACCAGCCTATCGGCGACATGTCCGAGGGGGCGGAGCTTCACCAGCCACTGCTCCGGTGCCGACCAGGTCACGCCTGCCATCTCGGCTCGCGGCAGCGAACGCAGGTACGCCACGACGCCGGCGGGCGGCCGGACGGCGACGGACAGCCGGGTCATGTCGCCATCATGGCAGGAGTACCCGTATGTCCACGCATCCGCGGATCACCTGACGGGATGGTCTGTACCTGCGGCCCACCTCCCCTCTAGTCTCAGTGTGACTAGTGGGAGGTGGGTTTCGGTGACCGCTGCCGCAGCACAAGCGTTCCGGGAGATCGGCCCGGTCCGGCGACGGATGCAGGCCGTGGTGGCCGTGCTCGCGGACGGCACGCCGTACTACGCGCCGCTCGCCACCGTCGTCCGCGACGGGGCGCTCGTGCAGTGCCACCTGTGC
>NZ_JAOPWR010000362.1 GCF_025965585.1 Pseudonocardia sp. | reverse complement strand
ATGTCCCAGACCGGCAGGATCCCCATCGGGATGAAGCGGTCCGGGGCCGTCGCGCACCACTCGTCGATGTAGAAGTCGTTCCAGGCCTGGACGCAGAGCAGCGCCAGGTCCTTGTCCTGGGCCCGGTGGAACGTACCGCCGCCGAACCCGGGGAACGACGGGAAGCAGAGCGCGGCCTGCACACCGTCGAGGTCCATGTCCTTGACGCGCGCCGCGGGGTCGTAACAGCCGGGGATCATGTCTTCGTAGCGGACCGGGTCCATGCCCCACTCCTCCCGGGGCTTCCCGGCCACGGCGTTGAGGCCGACGGTCGGGAAGACGTTCCCGTCGTAGTGCCACATGTGCTTGCCGTCGACCACCTGGATGCGGGGCGCAGCCTCGCGGTAGCGCTCGGGCACCCGGTCCTGCCAGACCCTCGGGTGCTCGATGAGGTGGTCGTCGACGGACACGATCTGGTGCTGGTCCTGCAAGGGCATCCTTGGCCTCCGATGATGACACGAGCTCGGTGCGACTGGATATGACGGAAACGTCAGACAACTGTATATGCTCGGTGGATCCGACGAACAGAGCACCGGAAGGACGGATCATGACGGAGCCACGTGACGATGCGGCCGTCGAGCGTCCGGATGAGGACGACTACGACCTGCTGACGTTCGGAGAGGCCGGCGCCCGGCTGCAGATCGAGATCCGGGCCCAGCGCACGCGGGTGAACGAGCTGGAGACACAGACACCGCCCGACGAGGCGGTACTCGCCCCGGCACGAGCCCGGCTGGCCGCGCTGGAGGAGGGCGCGCGGCGCAACTCCGCGCAGCCGATCAACGACGCGAACTTCGAGATGTTCTTCGGCTACCCGGGCAAGGCGCGTCGCAACACCACGTGATGGTCGCTAGTTGACAGAGTCGTCAGTCGACACGGGAGACGAATCGTGCACCTCGGCATGCTGCTGGAGATGTCGGCCGACGGAATGGCCGACCGGGTGGCCCTCGGCAGGCGGGCGGAGGGCTGCACCTTCGCCGAACTGGACGAACGGGTCGGGCGGGTCGCGGCGCTGCTCGTCGCGCGCGAGGGCGAACGCGTCGGGCTCGTCGACGTGAACTCGGACGCGGTGCCACTGGTCCTGTTCGGGGCCGCCCGCGCAGGCAAGACGTACGTCCCGGTGAACTACCGGCTCACCGACGACCGGCTGCAGGCGGTCGTCGAGCGGATGGCGCCGGCCACCGTCGTCGTTGGCCCGGGTGTGGCCGAGCGGATCGGACAGGTCGAGGGCATCACGCTGCTCGACCGTAAGGAACTGTTGGACGTCGCCGCCGACCCGCAGGCCCCGCGGATCGAGAGCGGCGGAGCGGACCCCGACGACATCGCCGTCCTGCTGTTCACCAGCGGCACCACGGGCGAGCCGAAGGCCGCCGTCCTGCGCCACCGGCACCTCGCCGGCTACATCCTGTCGTCGGTGGAGTTCGCCGGGGCCGATGAGACCGACGCGGCGCTGGTCAGCGTGCCGCCTTATCACATCGCCGGCGTCTCGGCGGTGCTGTCGAACGCCTACGGCGGCCGCCGGGTGATCTACTTGGAATCCTTCGAGCCTCGCCAGTGGGCCCGGCTCGCGGAGGCCGAGGCGATCACGCATGCGATGGTCGTGCCGACGATGCTGGACCGGATCCTTGACGTCGTCGAGAACGACGGCATCACCCTGCCGTCCCTGCGCGCGCTGTCCTACGGCGGCGGCCCCATGCCGCTGCCGGTGATCGAGCGCGCGATGCGGCTGCTGCCGGGTGTCGGGTTCGTCAACGCCTACGGCCTCACCGAGACCTCGTCCACGATCGCGGTGTTAGGACCCGAGGACCACCGCGATGCCTTCGCCTCCGACGACCCAGCTGTCCGTGTCCGCCTGGGCTCGGTCGGGCGGCCGCTGCCCACGCTCGAGGTCTCCATCCGCGACGCCGACGGGTCCGAGCTGCCGGCCGGGGAGCGTGGCGAGATCTGGGTGCGCGGGGAGCAGGTGTCGGGTGAGTACCTGAGCCATCGGGTGACGAACGACAAGGGCTGGCTGCCCACCCGCGACGCCGGAACGCTCGACGAGGGCGGGTTCCTGTTCGTCCACGGCCGCCTCGACGACGTCATCGTCCGTGGCGGGGAGAACCTGTCGCCCGGCGAGATCGAGGCCGTCCTGCTCGACCACCCCGCGGTGGCTGAGGCGGCCGTGTTCGGGATCCCCGACACGGCCTGGGGGGAGAAGGTCGTTGCCGCTGTCGTACTCGTCGACGGCGCCATCGCCACGGAAGGCGAGCTGCAGGAGCACGTCCGCGCCCGGATGCGCTCCACAGGCACCCCGGAGCTCATCCAGCTGCGTGCCTCGCTGCCCTACACCGAGACAGGGAAGCTGCTGCGCCGTGAGCTGCGCAATGAGCTGGCGGGGTCCTAGCCGAAGCAACACCACGTAGTTAAGGGATCAACGGCCGTGTCAACGCGCGCCGCGTAGCGGCATCTGTGCAGCCTCCTCGTCCTGATCAGCTCTTACCGGGGCCGGCCCACAAGAACGGTCAGCGGGGGCAGAGGTCCGGTGCCGGTCGGGCGGCGCCGGTTGCGGTCACGGCGTGTCACAGAGCAGATCCACGTTCAGGCGACGGGACCTCTGGTAGTCGGTCGGACCCACCGCCCTACCGACAACTCCAGAGGTCCCGTTGCGCCCGCAGTCTCCCACCGTCGCGGCCGGGGTGTTCGCTCCCGGCCATCTCGGCGAGTTGACCCAGTACCTGCCCGTCGAACTCGTCGACGACGTCGTGGCCCCAGACCCGCACCGTCGAGCGCCGGCTCCGCACGCTGCCGACGCGGACAGGTGTCCATTTCGTGCTCGCCCTCGCCCTCTTCCCGCAGCTGGGCCATGCCCGGGTCTGGACGAAGCTCTGTGCCGGGCGGACCGGGCTGGTGGCGTGTCCGTCGGAGACGGCGCTGCGTGATCTGCGGCGACGCCTCGGCCGGCACCGTTGAAGGTGTTGTTCGAGATCGTCGCCGGCCCGGTCGGGCAGCCCCGCACACCCCGGGGATGTGTTTCGCCGGGCTGCGCACGGTCGCCTTCGACGGGCTGAACTCGCTGAAGGTCCCCGACTCCGACCGCAACCGGCGCCTGGCCGGGCCACATCCGCTACCTCATCGGGTGGGCCGGCTACCCGAACCTGTCGCTGCTGTATCTGGTCGAGACCGGCACCCGCGCCCTGCTCGGGGTGACCATCGGCGGCGCGGTCGGCGAGCGAGGATCCCGTGACGAGGCGGGCCGGCCCGGCGGCTGCTTCCGCTGCTCGGGCCCGGGATGCTGGTGCTGCTGGCTCGCGGGTGGACGAGAACGCGTTCTTCGCCGCGATCGATGACACCGGTGCCGCGCTGCCGGCCCGCGCCCGCTCACACCGGGTGCCACCGGTGAGCGCGCTGCTGCCGGGCGGCTCCTCTCTGTCTGAGCTCGACGGGCTGACCGTCCGGGTGATCGAGGCGGTGATCTGCGTGCGCAGCGACGACACGGGTTACGCCGCCCGGGACCGGTATCGGCTGGTCACTACCCTGTTCGACCCTCACTGCTACCCGGCCGAGGCGCTGATCCGGCGGCCCATCCCCACGAGGAGGTCGGTCTACCACCGCTCGAGTGTTGCGATGTTGCGGTAGCTGTAGTCGACGTGCAGCACGCGGCGGATCTTGACGAGGCTCGTCATCGAAGACTCTGTTGATTCCGAGCGACGGATGGGAGTGTGTCGAGGTCGGCGCACGTCACCGTGACGATCGAGGTGACACGCCCGTCACGGCCCAGGTCCACGACCTCGACGCGGTAGCGGCGCAGGCCGGCCGGGACGCCCACGGGTTCCGCCACCGCGCGGAACGGCCCGCGGCGCGCGCTGCGCAGGTAGTGCACGGCGAGGTCGACGGCCACGCCTGGCTGTTCGTGCTGATCTCGGTGGCGGTCGGCGTCCAGGCTCAGCACGGCAGTCTCTGCGAGGATCGCGTGCACGCCGCCGTGCAGGAAGCCGCCGGCGTTGAGGAGGTCCGGGCGC
>NZ_JAOPWR010000360.1 GCF_025965585.1 Pseudonocardia sp. | reverse complement strand
TCGTTGTTTGTGCCGTTGTCCGCATCGTCTTTGGTCGTTGTTTGTGCCGTTGTCCTTCGTTCTGGTTGTTGATCTCTACTTGCTCTTGTCCGTGATCTGTTGATCTTGCTTCGGAACGTCGGTTCGGGTCCTCGTGTGTTTGCTGTCTCGACTGTTTGCCTCGTGCTCGAGATCGTTCGAGATCGGTGGCGCAGGTGCAGGTCGTTGCGCCGGTGAGGGCGGATGGCCGTGCGCGCGGAGCGCGGCACGGACGGCGGCGGAGCTCACGCGCAGCAGAGATCCGATCCCGCGGACGCTCGCTCCGGCCCGGTGGAGCCGCGCCACACGCTCGACGTCCAACCCGATCGAGACGCGTGCTGCCCTTCCCTCGGCGGTGGCGCGCTGGTGACAGGAACGGCAGCGGGGCCAGTAGCGGGCGGGGTCGACGCTGTAGCGGCACCCGCGGCCGGGGTCGCGGCGCTCGTCGGGGTCGGTGCCGTCGTAGGACCAGACCACCGCCGCCGCGCCGCACTCCGCGCAGCGGTGCTCGGCCGCCGAGCCTCGCGCGGCCCGGACCCGTCGGTGCGACGCCCAGTAACCCGTTCCGCGCGGCGTCCGCTGGATGACAGGAACGTCGGCGCGGGGGTCGCCGTGACGCTGCCATCGCACGTAGTGGGGGCGGCAGTACCCGTGCGCGTGGTGCGGCCGGCCGCAACCGGACAGGGTGCACGCCGGGCGGGTCACCGCTGGCTCCGGTAGAGCGCCTGGAAGTACGCGTTGCCCTCGGCGATCTGCTCCGGGGTCGGCTCGGGCCGGACGCCGTGGCCCGCCCAGGCGGCAGCGATCGCGGCGGCGTGGGCCGCCAACGGGGCCGCCGCGGCGGGCTGGCCGTGCGGCTTGGTCGGCGAGTGCAGCGACAGGTCGCACTTGGCGACGGTGTCGCGGATGCGCTTGACGACGGCGGGGCGTTGGCGGTCGTGCCAGTCCCCCACGCGCAGCCACGAGCCGTCCTTGGGGTGGTAGGCGTCCGCGTGGGCCCCGCGGAGCCACCAGAGCTCCTCGATGACGTGCGGGTGCCACAGCCAGCATGCCGACAGCTCGGTATTCGGATAGCGCAGGTAGACCCGGTCGAGCCAGTCGATGAGGCCGGCGAGATCCGCCACGGCCTGCTCGGGATCGGCGGCCAACATCCATGACCGCACCACCGCCGGCCCGCCCTCGCCGCCGCCGTCGGGCTCGTTGTCCGCGGGCTCGTCGTCGGATCGGACGGTCACGTCCGGTGGGCGCTGCGCGGTCACGACGCCAACGAGGCGGGCGAGATCGGCGGCGAGCTGGGTGACGTGGCTGTCGAGGCCGTCGACCTTGCGGCGGGTGCGGTCGAACGCGCGTGCCATCGCCAGAACCCGCGGATCAGGCCCGCCCGCCGGTTCGCCCGGTGCGCCCTGGGCGGTGCCGGGTGGGGTGGTGTCGGTCTCGGTCATCGGGTGCCTCCCGGGTGGGTATCGGTGGAGCGACGCTTCGGGCCGGTGCTGTCGGGTTGGGGCATCGGCGATCAGCCCCGACCCAGATCGAGCGACGCGCCGTCGAACGACTCGGCGGTGGCCGTGCCGTCGTGGACGGTCTGATCGTCGGCGTGCCAGCGGGCGAGCTGCTCCCGCCGGTCCTGTTCCGGGATCACCACGTGCCCGCCGTCGGGACGTCCCTGAGCAGCGGCAGGGCGGGAGCCGTCGGTTTCTGGCCGGCTGGCTTCGGAGGGCACGGGATCCACCACGGCCTCATCGCGCTCGACGCCGTCATCGTCGACGGGGTGAGCGAACGGTTCCGGCACCCCGGCGCGATCGGTCCATTGAGTGATCAGCCGCTGCACCTGTTCGGCTTCGCGGGGGTGGTGCTCGGGGTCCAGGGCTGCGGCCTGCTCGTTCCAGTACTGCGCGTAGCCGCCGGCGCGGTCGCGGGCCTGCGCCAGGGTCTGCCCGTTCCCGTCGTGGACCCACGCAAACTGCTCGGCGATCGCGGCGACGTCGTGCCCGTCGAGGCCCCACTGGTAGACCGGGACCCCGACCGCGCGGGAGGTCTCATGCAGGTACTCGGCGACCATCGCCTTCGCGCTGGCAGGGTCGTGGCCCAGTTCGGTCAGCCGCTGCGCGGCTTCGGCACGGGTGATGGTGGCCTCGACGGAGCTCGGGCCGTGTTCGGCGCGCAGGTCTCCGATCCGCTCCGCGGGGGCGTCGGTGATGCGGGCGATCAGGGCGTCCTTGTCGGCGAGGAACGCCGCCCGCTCGTCCGGGTCGACGTCGCGGCCGCGGGCGGAGATGTCCCGCAGGCGAGCGGTCAGGGCGGCGATCTCCCGCACCGTCGGCGCGACCGGGCGGGTCGGATCTGCGGGGCTGGTCATGCTGCACCTCCAGTGGGTGTGCGCGGACTGGCGACGGCCGACGCGGACGGAGAGATGGGCACGACCGTCAGCGCCCGGGCGGGACGGCGGATTGGGGCGGGCGGAACCGGGGCGTCGTCACCCGGTCCCACCCGCGTCCGGGATGCACCGCCCGACGGGCGGGATGCGTACCGGGTGCCGTCGACGTCGGCGAGCCGGCGGCGGATCCGCAGCTCCCGCCGCACCACCGCCATCCCCAGTGCGACGGCTAGACCGGCGATCAGGACGGCACCGACCGTCGCGTCGACGCCGGGCACGACGCTGCCGGCCACGCCTACACCGCATAGCCCGACGACGGCGGTGATGATCAGCCGATACTCGGTACCGCGGTGGCTGGAGCTCCAGCTCAGGTCGCGCCCTCGCTCAGTCATCGCGCGTCTCCCTGCGGGTCCTCGTTCTCGAGGTCCTGGTCGTCGGGCTCGCGCTTGTCGTGCTGGTCATGCGCGCGGGGGCGCTCCCACGGGGACGGGAACGGGATCACCGCGGCGCCGCTCACCGGCGGTGGCCCGGCAGGGGCTCCGGTGCCTGGCACGTCGGGCCGGGTGCCGGTGTCGACGACCTCGCCGGGCACGACCTGCGGGTTGAGGTAACCCGCCGGGCCGCCGTACCCGGTGATCCGCACCCGCACCGCGGTGAACCGCGCGCCGCACCACCCGACGGCGGCACGGCAACGGGCTCCGGTCCACGCCCGCGCGGGCCGGGTCCGGCACGCGACCCACGCGGCGGCACGATGGATCTGGCGGGCACGCCACGCCCGAGCCCGGACGGTGAGCGCAGCGGGATGGTGGAACGCGTGCACATCGCGGCGACGCCACGCCTGCTCCGCACGGCCGACGACCGGCGGCATGTCGCGCCGGAAGACCACCACCCTCCCGGCCGGCAGGTTCGCCAGCTGCGACGGCGCCAGCACCGGCACCCGGCGGGTTGTACGGGAGGCGACCAGGCCGTGCAGATCGGTCGTGGTGATCGGCTCCTCCCGATCCCCCGCCAGCGTCGACCAGTAGTTCAGGTCGTCGCGGTCCCCGGTGC
>NZ_JAOPWR010000327.1 GCF_025965585.1 Pseudonocardia sp. | reverse complement strand
CCGGAGCGCTCCAGCATGTGCAGGCGCCGCGCGGACTGCGCGAAGCCACCGGCCGCCCCGCGGTTGCGGAAGCGCAGGGTCGGCTCGCCCATGACGATCGGGTCGTCGCGGTGGTAGATCGCGTTGATGCGCACGGCGGGCTGGTCGAACGCGGCCGCGTAGTAGCCCAGGCCCTCGCCCCACGGGCCCTCGGAGCGCTTCGGTTCGACGGCGGGGTTGAGGATCTCACCCTCCAGCACGGCCTCGGCGCCCGCGGGGAAGGGGAGCCCCGTCAGCGGGCCCTCGATCACCTCGTAGGGCGCCCCGCGCAGGAAGCCGCCGAACTCCAGTTCGTTCTGCCCGAAGCCGACGTTCTCGGCACCGGCGAGGGTGAACGACGGGTCGTTGCCGAGGCTGATGACGACCGGGCAGTTCTCGCCGCGCGCGAAGTACTTGTCGCGGATGACCTGGCCGTTGTGGCCGCCTGCGAGGTGGTGCCCGATGGTGGTGCGGTCGTAGAGCATGCCGCGGTAGCAGCCGGCGTTGAGCCGACCGGTGTCCGGGTCGCGCAGCACGGACGCCCCGCCGGTGGCCAGGTACGGGCCACCGTCGTGCTCGTGCCACACGGGCGCCGGGAACCGGGTGAGGTCCACGTCGGGGCCGGTCAGGACGTTGTCCATCACGGGCCCGGAGTCCACCACCACGGGCGGCACGGGCGCGTAGCCGTCCAGCCGGTCCTTCCACCACGCGGTCAGCTCCCGGCCGCGCAGGCCGTCCGGGAAGCCGTAGATCAGCTGCATCCGCCGGTAGGAGTCGAACGAGTGCACGGCGACCCGCCAGCCCGCCGGGTGCCCGTCGATCTCGTCGAAGACCACGAGCGGGTGCTCGGGCGACCAGGCGGTGATCTCGGTGATGGAGCCGATGTCGGTCTTGAGGTCGGCGCCCGGCACCGTGGTGAGCTCGCCGGCGCGCTCCACCTCCTGCAGGAACGCGCGGTAGTCGTCGAATCTCATGTCGCGTCCACCCGTTCCCAGCGGATCAGGGTGACGTCGTCGGTGACGGGGTCGTAGACGGCGCGGACCGGGTCGCCGATGGCGATGTCGGTGCCGGTCAGCATCCCGATCATGCGGATGCCCTCGTCAAGTTCGATCATCGCCACCGCGTACGGGACCTGGTCGGCGAACGCCGGGTTCATGGCGCGGTGGTAGACCGTGTAGCTCCACACGGTCCCGGTACCGGCGAGGTCGGTCCACTCGCCGCCGGTCGTGAGGCACTCAGGGCAGATCGTTGCGGGCTGCCAGCGCAGCGCGCCGCAGGACGTGCAGCGCTGCACCGCGAGCCGCTGGTCGCGGGCCGCGGCCCAGTGCGGCCCGGTGAGCGGGTCGGCGGGGTCGGGCAGGGGTGCGGTGTACGTGGAGGTGTTCGTCATGGTGGTCACCGGTGCGTCGAGAGGATCGACGCCGCTCCTTTCAGGAAGTCGTGCGACGAGCAGTCGACGGCGATCTCCGGGCCGTCCACCTGCCGGTCGCCGCACTCGCGGCGCAGCTGCCGGACGGCCTCGCACAGGTGCAGCCAGCCCCACATGTAGCTCTCCGACAGCTGGCCGCCGTTGGTGTTGACCGGCAGCGACCCACCGGGTCGGGTGTGGCCCTCGGCGAGGAACGGGCCTGCCTCGCCGGGCTTGCAGAAGCCGTACCACTCGAGCATCTGCAGCACCCAGACCGACGTGGCGTCCTGGATGTAGAGCAGGTCGACGTCCTGCGGGCCGAGCCCGGAGCCCGACCACAGCCGGGACGCGACGTCGCCGAGCCAGGGCCGCATCAGGTTGTCCGGGTTCTGGTCCCCGCGCAGGGCGGTCTGCTCGGCCATCCCCAGCACGTACACGGGGGCCTTCGGCCGGTCCGCGGCGCGGGCGGCGCTGGTCACCACGATGGCGGCGCCGCCGTCGGAGATCATCGTCAGGTCCGGGCGGCGCAGCGGCTCGACGAGGTAGGGCGAGGCCAGGTAGTCGTCGATCGTCATCGGGGTGCGGAAGATCGCGGCCGGGTTGCGCTCCGCCCACTCCCGTTGCGCCACCGACACCCAGCCCAGCTGCTCCTCGGTGGTGCCGTAGAGGTGCTGGTGGCGCCGGAACGCCATCGCGGCGGGGCCGGCGACGTGCACGAGCCCCGAGATCGTCGCGAAGTCGGCGCCACCGCCAACGGCCACGCCGAAATTCACCTTCGCCGAGCGCTGGTTGGTGCCGTAGCAGAGCACGATCGTCTCGGCCAGCCCGCTCGTGATCGCCATGACGGCGAGGTGCAGCGAGAAGTTGCCGGTGCCGTAGTCGAGCGTGGCGCTGAACTTCGGGTTGAGGCCCGCGAGCAGCCCGATCTGCTCGTCGGTGCCGATGTGCGACCGCAGGTTCTGGCAGGTGATCAGCCCGTCGACGTCGGCCTTCGTCAGCCCGCCGTCGGCGAGCGCGAGCTCGATGGCGTCCACCGCGATCTCGTTCGCCGAGAGCCCGGGGAACTGTCCCTGCTCGGTGGTGCCCACGCCGACGATCGCGGTGGCCCCTCTGATGTCCGTCATCGCGGTGTCTCCTCTCCGGCCGCCGCGGGGGCGGACCGGGCCAGTCGTGCGAACAGCAGTGCGTTGTCGTCCCACCGCTCCGCCCGGGCGAGGGCAGCGCCGGCGAGGAAGCTCATGGGCTGCAGCGGGATGCCGAGCGAGTCCCGCTCGACGTCGGTGACCAGCAGCTCGGCCGCCAGCCCGCCGTCGTCGGTGACGGTCCGGCCGACCCGGGCGCGGACCGACCAGCTCGTGGTGCCCTCCACGACCTGCAGCACGGCGGCGCCCGCGCGGCGCAGGTTGGCCGACGTGCGGCGGCTGCGGACGGCGCACCGCACGATCCCGGGCTCCGCGTCGATCTCGGCGCGGGAGAGCAGGCAGATCCGCGGTGCGCCGCCGGAGTCGCTGGTCAGGAGCGGGAACACCGGCTCCCACGCACCGGCGACCGGGGTCCCGGCGAGCAGTGCGAGCACCTCAGCGGGCAGCATCGGTCACGTTCTCGGCGGAGGGCATGCCCTCCCAGCGGGTGAAGAGCCGGTGCGGCACGTCGAAGAGGTCGAGGATCTTCCCGGCGGTCTGCCGCAGGAGGTCGTCGATGGTGCGGGGCCGGTGGTAGAACGCCGGCACCGGCGGCAGGATGATGCCGCCCGCCAGCGTCACCGTCTCCATGTTGCGGATGTGGATCAGGTTCAGCGGGGTCTCGCGGGTAACGAGCACCAGCCGCCTGCGCTCCTTCAGGCACACGTCGGCGGCCCGGCTCACCAGGTCGGTGGTGGTGCCGGTGGCCACCGACGCGAGCGTGCGCATCGAGCAGGGCACCACCACCATGCCGCGGGTCCGGAACGACCCGGACGAGATCGCCGCACCCAGGTCGTCCGTCGAGTGGACGACGTCGGCCAGCTCCTCGAAGACGAACGGCGAGACGCTCATCTCCGCCTCGATGCTGCGGGTCGCGCCCGCCGAGAGCACGAGGTGGGTCTCGACCGAGGGCACCTGGGCCAGCGCCTGCAGCACCGTCAGCCCGAGCTGCGGGGCGCTCGACCCGGTGATGCCCACGATGATGCGGTCGGTCATTACGCGCTCCGCGCGGGTGTGCCGTGCTCGGTGTCCTGGCTGGTGTCGCGGGGGGTGCGCCGGTCGGGGCGGGCGGGACCGATGGCGCCTTCCGCGGCGAGGGTGCGCACGCGAGCGGCGCCCAGGCCGCCGAGCGTGCGCAGCACCTCCTCGGTGTCCTGGCCCAGCCGCGGGGGCACGACGTGGGCCGCGCGCGGGTCGGAGATCTTCAGCGGGTCACCCACCGCGTGGACGGGGTCGGTCCCGCGCCGCTGCTCGACGACCATGCCCCGGGCCCGCACGTGCGGGTCGGCAAGGGTGGCGTCGACGCCGTTGATCGGCGCGCTCGGCACGCCCTGCTCGGCGAGTCGGGCCAGGAGCTCGGTGGAGGCCAGCCGCAGCGCGGCGGGTTCCAGCGCCGCGGCCAGGTCGGTGGCGTGGACGCGGCGGTCCTCGCTGGTGGTGAACCTCGGGTCGGCCAGCAGGTCGGTGACCTCCAGGGCGTGGCAGAGCCCGACCCACATTCGGGGGGTGTTCGCCGTGACGACGATGTCCTTGCCGTCCCCGCAGGTGAAGGCGCGGTAGGTGGGGATGCTCATGTGCTGGCGCCCCTGCAGGCCGGGCACCTGCCCGCTGCTGAGGTAGTAGCTGGCCACGTAGCTCAGCAGCGACACCTGCGTGTCGAGCATCGCCACGTCCACCCGGGAGCCGACGCCGTCCTGGGCCGCGCGCAGCAGGCCCGCCAGGGTGGCGATGGCGGCGTTCATGCCCGCGCAGAGGTCACCGATGGGCAACCCCGAACGCACGGGCCGGCCACCGATCTCACCGGTGAGCGACATGCCGCCGCCCAGCGCCTGGACGATCATGTCGAACGCTGGCCGGTCCCGGTACGGGCCATCGAGGCCGAAGCCCGTCAGCGAGGTGACCACGAGGTTCGGGTTGACCGCGCGCAGCACGTCGGCACCGATGGAGAGCTTCTCCATCGTCCCCGGCCGGAAGTTCTCAATCACGGCGTCGGCCGACCCCACCAGCGCCAGCAGCGCGTCCCGCCCGGCGTCGGTCTTGAGGTTGATGCAGACGCTCTCCTTGTTGCGGTTGACGCTGAGGTAGTAGGCGCTGTCCCCGTCGGCGAAGTGCGGTCCAATCACCCGGGTCGAGTCGCCCTCGGGCGGCTCAATCTTGATTACCCGGGCACCGAGGTCGCCGAGGATCTGGGTCGCGAACGGGCCGGCCAGGTGCTGGGTCAGGTCGATCACGACGGTGTGGCGCAGCGGGCCGGTACGGGCGGCCGCATCGGGTGCGTCGTTCAAGGGGTCCCCCTGGGAAGGTCGGTCGTCAGCCACGGCGGTGCCCCGCGCGGGTCAGCTCGTCGGTCACGCGGGCGGCGGCGGCACGGACGCTCCGCGCGAGCGGTTCCTCGCGCGCGCTCTCGAAGCGCTGTTCGGGGATCGTGACGGACACGTCGCCGAGGACGACGCCGTCGCTGTCGAAGACGGGGGCCGCGACGGCGACCGCTCCGGTGAGCCGCTGGGCCACCGAGTGCGCGTGGCCCTGCGCGCGGACGCGCGCGCACTCCGCCTCGAGGTCCTCGACCGAGACGAGGGTCGCGGTCGTGAGCCGGGGCAGGCCCGCGGCGTAGATCGCGCGCCGTTCCGGCTCGGGCAGGTGGGCGAGGATCGCCAGCCCCGTCGCCCCGGAGTACACGGGTATCCAGCGGTGCAGGCCGACGTCGTAGTGCAGCGGGTGCACCGCCCTGACCACGTCGACGAACATCATCTCGCGGCGCGCGGGCTCGTAGGCACCTAGGAGGACCGCCTCGCCGGACTCCTCGGCGAGCGCCTCGATGTGCGGGCGCGCCAGCCGGACCGGCGAGTAGCCGTCCTGCAGCGAACGGCACACCCGGAACAGCTGCGGGCCCGGGACGTAACCGCCCTCCTCGTCACGGGTGAGCATGTGCCGCGACTCGAAGCTCGTGAAGATCCGGTGGACGGTGGCGGGTGAGGTGTCGAGGTCACGGGCGAGGCCGCGGACGCTCCACGGCCCGTCCGGTTCGTCGGCCAGCGCGATGAGGACGGCCAGCGCCTTGCCCACGGGGTCACGCTCCACGGTGCACCTCCGGTACGGGGCCCACCGAGAGCAGCAGCTTGCCCCGCACCGTGCGGGACTCGAGCAGGCGGTGGGCGTCGCCTGCGCGCTCGAGGGGCAGTACGTCGTGCACCGGGATCGTCAAGTCACCGGTGCCGAGCCACCCCAGCAGCAGATCGGCACTCGTGGCGAGCGCGGCGCGGCCGTGCCGGCGGAGGAACTCCAGGTGGAAGCCCACAACGCCGAGGCCGCGTTCGCGCTGGGCACGGGGCGCCGGGAGCTCCTCCGGGTCGCCCGAAGAATTGCCGAAGTGCACGAGGCGCCCGCCGGGGGCGATCGCGCCCAATGCGGCGCGGCGGGCATCGCCCCCGACGCCGTCGAGCGCGACGTCGACGGCGGCCGCCCGGCCGCGGTCGTCCCAGGAGCCCAAGTCGTCGTAGGAGAGGGCTTCGTCGGCGCCGGCGAGGCCGGCCCGCTCGGTGGTGCCCGCCGCGGCCACGACGCGCCCGGCGCCGAGCAGCCGGGCCAGCGGCACGACCAACGACCCGACGCCTCCCGCCGCGGCGGTGACCAGCACGCTCTCGCCCTCCCGGATCCGGGAGGCGGTCACGAGGAGGTGGTAGGCCGCCTGCCCGACCGTCGGGAAGGCCGCGGCCTGCTCGTCGGCGACGCCGCCCGGCACCGCCCAGACGAGCGTCTCGTGGGCGACGGCGAGCTCCGCGTAGGCGGGGCCGGTGCTGAACCCGGCGACGCGCTGCCCGGGCCGCAGCCGCCGGACGCACTCACCGACCTCGACCACCTCGCCGAGCACGTCCCGGCCGAGCCCCCGCGGGCCCGGCGCTCCACCGTAGGTGCCCCGGCGGGTGTTGACGTCGGCGAAGTTGACGCCGGCGAGCCGGACGGCGACCAGGACGTCCTGCGGGCCGCACACGGGGGCCGCGGCCCGTTCGACGGCGAGCACCTCGGGCCCACCGGCCGCGCGGGCCCGGACGATGCGCATATGGGTCGTGGTGGTGGCGCTCATCGGTGCGCCACCCGCTCGTCGACCCAGGCCAAGTGCCGCTCGACCTCGGCGGCGAACGCCGGCCCGTTCTCCAGCACGACGATGTGCGGCCCGGCGATCTCGCGCATCCGCGCTCCCGGGACCCGCTCGGCGAGGGCGCGCATCGCGGCCACGGGCACGGAGGCGTCACCGGTGGCGCCAATGCACGTCGTCGGCACGCGGATCCCGCCGAGGTGCTCGCGCAGGTCGTGGCCGGCCATCGCGTCCCAGTAGGCCGCGACCACCTCGGGGTCGTCGGCGAGCAGCCGGGGGCGGGCGTAGCCCACGCCGGGGTGGTCCGGGTCGGCCAGGGCCGCGGGGGTGAACCAGCGGTCCAGCGTGGCGTCGAGGGTGCCCGTCATGCCGACGCGGCGGGTGTTCTCGGCCCGCTGCCGCGACACCGCCGGGTCGGTGGCCATCCCGCCGCTGGCGAGCACCAGCGAGCGGACCAGCTCCGGCCGGTGCACGGCGAGCTGCTGGGCCAGCATGCTGCCCAGCGAGATGCCGACGACGTCCGCCGGCCCGTCGAGCAGGCCCGCCACGTGCGCGGTGAGCGTGGCCATGGTGACCGGTCCGTCGAGCGGGGGAGCGGAGCCGTGGCCGGGCAGGTCCGGGGTGAGGGCACCGGCGCGGGCCACCCCCGCCCAGAGCCGCCCGTCGAGGGCGACGGCGTGCAGGTAGAGGGTGCTCATGCGGCGGCGCTCCGATCCCGGCGCGGCCGGATAACCTTCTCGACCAGCAGGTACAGCACGAACAGCAGCACCGGGCCGGTGAACAGGGGCTGGGGCAGGATCTGGCGGATGATCAGCGGGAAGCTCGCCAGCGTCGGTGCGCTGATGAACAGCCCGCCGATGGACAGCAGGAACGGGGGCCCGAACACCAGCATGGTGAGCTGGTCCCACTTGACCCGGCTCATCGACTCGATGCCGGAGGCGGCGATCACCCCGAACAGGACCACGGCGGCGGCCGCCACGACGTTGCTCGGGATGCTGACGAAGATCGCGTCGAACTTCGCGACGAAGCCGCCGACGAGCAGGATGATCCCGGCCCATAACGTGACCCGGCGGCTGCCGACGCGGCTGGTCCGGACGATCGCCAGGTTGTCCGGGTAGACGGTGGTCGAGAAGGTGCCGAGCATGGAGCCGGCCAGGGTCGCGATGCTCTGGCCGAAGATGCCCCAGGCCATGCGCCTGCCGCGCAGCTGCTCACCGCTCCACTCGGCGGCCACGTTGTAGAGCGCCAGCGAGTTGGTCACGCCGGTCATCAGCAGCAGGAAGAACATCACCACGAGGACCCGGCTCACCGACATCCCGAACGGGAACAGGTGCGGTGTGTACAACCACGGCGACGCGCCGACGCGGGCGAAGCTCACCGGCGTCATCACGGCGTAGACGACCGCGCCCGCGGCGATCCCGCACAGCATCGCCATCGAGCGCAGCGGGCCCCGCACCAGCGCGAGGATGGCGAAGCTGACGACCATCGCGACCGCCCCGCCGATCCACGCCGCGGGTCCGAACCCGGGGCTGCCGGGTGTCCCGAGCCAGTTCGTGACGGTGACGGTCGTCAGGCTCGTCATGGCGATCAGCACGACCCCGCCGTAGAGCAGGGGGTCGCGGAACATCCGCCCGAGGTAGCCGACCACCGACAGGCCCCGGACCGGGACCGACAGGACCGCCCAGATCAGCGCGGCGACGAAGAAGGAGCCGAACGCCGCGCCTGGCCCGGCGACCTTGGCCGCCGCCACGAGGCCAGCGAGCGTCGCGGCCCAGGGACCGAGCACGATCGGCATCCGCAGACCCATGACCGCCTGCAGGACCGTGCCGAGCCCGGTCACGACGAACGTGGCCCCGTACAGGTCCGTGACGACGTCGGGGTGCAGCCCCAGCCCGGCACCGAGGATCGCCGGGAACAGGAACATGCCGACGATGGCGAATACGTTCTGGATCGCCATCACGCCGGTCTGCACCGGCCCGACCCTGCCGTCGAACGGTACGTCCAGCACCGACCCGGTGGGCCCGGCCCCGGTGACGACCGGGGCCGGCGCGATCTCGTCCTTGCTCACGACCATGGTGTCCGCCTCCCCGGTCAGTCGTCGGCCGCGGAGGCCGACGCGCGGGCGTCGGCGATGAGGTCGCCCAGCAGGCCGGGGGACAGCGGGCTCGAGCTGATGCGGACGCCGTAGGGGCGCAGCGCGTCCTCGACCGCGGAGGCGATCACCGCCGGTACCCCGAGCGTGCCCGCCTCGCCCGCGCCCTTGACCCCCAGCGGGTTCAGCGGGCTGCGGGTCTCCTG
>NZ_JAOPWR010000298.1 GCF_025965585.1 Pseudonocardia sp. | reverse complement strand
GGTGGCGTGCGGCGCGGGTCGTAGCGTGAGCCCGGGAACCCGGACGGGTTCCGCCGGGACCGGTGGTGCGTCATGAACCGGATGATCCTCGCGAAGCTCCTGCGAGTGCTTCTGGTCGCCTGCGGGGTGGGCGTTGTTCTCGTCGTCGTCGTGGGCGGCGGATCGGTCGCCGAGGCGCTGCTCCACGGGACCGACGGGGCGATCCAGATCGAGCTGCTGCCGTTCGTGGGCACAGCGCTGGCCGCGATCGGGCTCGGCCTCGCGCGGCCCAGGGTCGACCGGCTCGTCGAACGGGTCACCCGGCATCGCGACGTCACCCCGTACGCGGTGCTGGCCCAGGCCTCGGGCCGGCTGCGCACCGGCTCGGGATGAACGCCGCCGGGATGAACGCCGCCGGGATGAATGCCGCCGGGATGAATGCGGCAGCGATGGATCCCGCAGCGATGGATCCCGCAGCGATGAGTCCGCCTTCGTCGGGCCGGTCGGCGTGGACCCGGCGACGGACCCCGCGCTTCCGGGCCAGGCCGCGGCACACCCGGATCCGATGAGCCGGGCCGCCGGACCGCGGCCCACCCGGGACCGGGCCGTGGTCGCCCGGCGGCGCCTCGGCATCGCCGGCTACGTCGCGCTCCTGGGGGTGTGCACGCTGGCCTCGCTGGCCATCGGCACGGTGGTGCTGGCCGGCGGGGGGCCGGGGGCGTCTGCCGCAGCGGCGAGGCAGGGGAACCGGTGGGCCGAGGGCCTGATGGCGGCCGCCCGCTACAGCGCGCCGATCCCGGAGGTCGCGCTCGACTACACGTTCGGCCTGCTGGGCATCGGGGTCGCGGTCGTGCTCCTGGCGTCCTGGTGGCGGAGCTGGCCGGTGCGCCTGCTCGCGCTCGGCCTGGTCAGCGCGGTCGGAGCGTTCACCCTGCAGGCCCGCGCCGTGTCCGTGGTCGTGGGGACGGCCACCGGCATCGGTCTCGGCGAGCTCTGCCACGTCCTGCTGCACGGCACGGCGTGCGCGGCCACCGTGCTCGCCCTGCTGATCTACCCGAGGGCGGGGGACCTGCGTCCCCGCTCGGTGCCGGCGCGGACGTTGCTGACAGCAGCCCTGCTGCTGGTGGGCTTCGGCACCGCCCTGCTGCCGAACACGGTGGGCAGCGTGGCCCTGTTCGGGCTCCTGGTGCCGGTGATCGGTGCGGCGGCGCTGCTGCGCCGGGTCCGGGGCGGCCGGGCCGAGGCCGAGCGCACGCGGGCGCGCCTGCTGTTCAGTGTCCTGGTGGCGGCGATCGCGATCGCGGTCGTCCTCGTCGTCATCACGGGGCTGCTGTGGGCGATCGGCTGGGACGGGCTGACGCTGACCGACCCGACGGCGCCGCCGGGCATGTCGGGGCTGCTGGCACAGACAGCCCTGCTGTTCTGGTTCTCCCGGCTGGTCGCCGTGGCGATCGGCGGTGCGGTGCTGCTCGCCGCACAGCGCGAGGGGCTGTGGACCGCCGAGCGGCTGTTCGGCCGCGGGTTGGTCGCCGCGCTCGTCGCGGCGATCATCGGCGGCGGCTACCTCGTCGTCCAGACCGTGGTCGTGACCCTGACGACCGACCGCGAGACCTACACCACCCTGCCCGCCACGGCCGTGGCCATCGCGCTGTCGGCGCTCGCGTTCCAGCCCGTGTACGCGCGGGCCGAGCAGCTGGTGGACCGCGTGCTCTACGGCACGCGGCCGGCCCCCTACAGCGTGCTGGCCGAGATCACCGCGCTCTCGCGGGCGACAGCGGCCGACGCGCCGGACCTGGCGCGGGTCGCGGAGGCCGTCGGGCGGGGGCTGGGGGCCACGCGGTGCCGGCTGACCGTGTTCCGGCCGGGGCTGCGCGACCGCTCCTACACGTGGGCCGAGCGGAGTGCACCCGCATCGGACGCCGAGGTAGGGGTTCTGGTGCGCCACGCCGACGAGCTGATCGGCCGGATCGCGGTCGACCGCGTCGCGGTCGCCGGCGTGCACGTCGAGCGCAGGCGCCTGCTGGACGACATCGCCGACAGCCTCGGAGCGGTGCTGCAGGCGAGCCGTTCCGGCATCGAGCTGGAGCGCCAGCTGCGGGCCGCGCTGGCCCACGCCGGTGAGATCGCCGTGTCCCGGCGCGCGGCCGTCGCCGCGATGGACGGTGAGCGGCGCCGCATCGAACGCGACCTGCACGACGGCGCCCAGCACCACCTCGTCTCGCTGCGCCTGACGCTGGGGTTGGTCGAGCACCAGGTCTCGGTGGGCCAGTTCGAGCCGGCGCGCGCCCGGCTCGACCAGGTCGCCGAGCAGATCGACACGGCCGAGTCCATCCTCGCCGCGACCGCGTCGGGGGTGTCGTCCCCGCTCCTGGCCGAGCGGGGTCTCGCCGGCGCGCTGGACGTCGAGCTCGCCGGCGGACACCCGCCGGTCGTCGTGGACTGCGCCGGGGTCGGCGCGGGCGTGCGGTTCCCCGCCGACGTCGAGGCGGCCGTCTGGTTCTGCTGCCTGGAGGCGGTCAACAACGCCCGCAAGCACGCCCAGGGTGCCACGGTCCGGGTGCGCCTCGGCGTCGCCGACGGGCGGCTGTGCTTCACCGTGGCCGACGACGGGCCGGGCTGGGACGCCGAGGCGGGCGCCGGCTCCCCGGGGCGTGGCCTGCGCAACGTGCGGGCCCGGATCGCCGTCGTTGGCGGCCGGATCGAGATCCGCTCGAAGCCGGGCGCGGGCACGACCGTGGAGGGCTCCGTGCCGGTCCCCGGGCCTGCCACCGCGCCGCAGGGCCCGGACCGGCCCGGCGACGGCACCGCCGGCGACGGCCCTGTTGGTGTCCGCCCTGTTGGTGTCCGCCCTGCTGGCGTCGGCACGCGCGCGCCGCGAGCCACCGGCGTCGCGGCCACCGGCGTGCCGCTCCTCGACCAGGTCGGCGACCTCGTGCGCGCCGCAGGCGAGCTGTACGAGGGCACCCCGCAGGCGTCGCGGGTGCAGGAGCTCGCCCGTCGGCTCGGTGATCCGCTGCGCATCGCGGTCGCGGGCCCACCGGGCGCCGGGACGTCGACGCCGGTCGGGATGCTCGCGGACGGTGGCGGTGCGTGGCCGCACGGTTCCGCGGCCGGGGATCCGACGCCCCCGGCCGTCGTGGTCGACGCGCAGGACCCGGACGCCCCGCCCGAACCGGACGCGTACGTCCAGCTGCTGCGCCACGGTCACCCCGAGGACGCGGAGGCGTTCGCGGCGCGGTTCGCGGCGTCGCGTCCGGGCCCGCAGCGACACCGCCCCGTGCCCACGATCGGGGTGCAGGCCCGCGCCGACGGGGTGCCCACCGACCCCGCGCGGTTCGCCGACCGCGCCGGGACGCTGAAGGCCCGGTCGGTGCTGCTCGCACTCGACGCCCTGGTCCGTCTCGACCCGCCGCCCGCAGGGGGGTGGTCCTTGCTCTACGCGCTGGACCGGATCCGGTCGGGCGGGCGGGCACCAGCTGTCCGACATCGATCTCGTCGACGCCCTGCTCGCGGGCGAGCACGACCTGCCCGATGCGGAGCGGCGGACCGCCGTGCAGCTGCTCGGCGGTGCGGGAACGGATCTGCGGGCCCGCCTCGCGCTGGCCGCCGACGCGGGGCCGCAGGAGCTGGTGTGGGCCGCCACCGCGCAGCTGCAGTACTGGCAGCGGCGGGAGTCCCGGCCGACCACCGAGCGTGGCGTGCGGACGGTGGCGGCGGCGCTGGTGCGCGCCTGCGAGGAGCTGCTCGCGGCGGGGGCTGCCGCCGCGCCGCGAGACGTGGTCTGATCGGCACCGTGGATCTCGGAATCGGTGGCAGGCGGGCAGCGGTGGCGGCGGCGAGCGGCGGCCTGGGCTTCGCGAGCGCCGCGGCGCTCGCGGCGGAGGGGGCGCAGGTCACGATCTGCGGCTCCGACGAGGGGCGCGCGAAGGAGGCCGCAGGGAGGATCGGCGCGTCCTACCTCGTGGCCGACCTGAGCAGACCGGAGGAGGCCACGCGTTTCGTCGAGGAGGCGGGGCCGCTCGACATCCTCGTCGTCAACGGTCCCGGCCCGGCCACGGGCACCGCGCTCGGCACCCCCACGTCCGCCTACCAGGCGGCGCTCGACCGAAGCCTGCTCGCCGTCGTGCACATGTGCCTCGCCGCGGTGCCGGGCATGCGGGAGGCGGGCTGGGGCCGGATCGTCGCCATCACCTCGCTCGGGGTGCGTCAGCCGTACCCGAACCTGGTGCTGTCCAACACCGCGCGGGCCGGCGCCACCGGCTTCCTCCGGACGCTGGCCGCCGAGGTCGCGGCCGACGGGGTCACCGTCAACTCGGTGCTGCCCGGCATGCACGCCACCAACCGCGTCCGGAGCATGTACGGCGACGGCGACGCGCCGGTGGACACCGTCCCGGCGCGACGTGTCGGGGACCCCGCGGACTTCGGCTCCGTGGTCGCGTTCCTGTGCTCCGAGCAGGCGGGCTACCTCACGGGAACGACGGTGCCGGTGGACGGCGGGGCGAACCAGGCGTTGCTGTGACCTCCGCGGGCGACGTGCTCGCTCCTGTCAGGGTGCATCCGGACGGTCCGGCCGCGTAAGGTCGGACCGACCCCGCGGGAGCCCACGATCCGAGGCTGAGAGGGCGGCAGGCCGGCCGTCGACCGTTCGAACCTGACCCGGTTAGCACCGGCGTAGGGAGGAACGTCATGGTTGGCGTACCCAGAAGGACCGTCCTCGGCGCACTCGCGCTCTCCCCGCTGCTCGCGGCCTGCGGGGGCAACAGCAGCAAGGGCGGCGGGCAGACCGTCCGCGTCGCCCTGGACTGGACGCCCAACACGAACCACACCGGCTTCTACGTCGCGCAGCAGCAGGGCTGGTTCTCGGGTGCCGGGCTGGACGTGCAGTTCCTGCCGTACAACAACACCTCGCCGGACACGCTCGTGTCGTCCGGGGCGGCGGAGGTCGGCATCTCGTTCCAGGACTCGTTCACCTACTCCAAGGCGGCCGGCGCGGACATCACCTCGGTGATGGCGATCCTGCAGCACTGGGGCACCGAGATCGGGATCAAGGCGGGCCGCACCGACATCACCTCGCCCAAGGACCTCGACGGCAAGATCTACGGCGGGTTCGGCGCCCCGGGGGAGCAGCAGAAGATGGCCGCCGTCATCAAGGACGCCGGCGGCAAGGGCGTGTTCACCACGGTGGTGCTCGGCACGTCGGCGTACGAGGCGCTCTACGCCGGGCAGGTCGACTTCACCGAGCCCTTCGTCGCGTGGGAAGGCATCGAGGCGGAGCTGCGCGGCCAGCCGTTCAAGACCTTCGCCTACACCGACTACGGCTTCCCCGACGCCTACAGCGTGCTGCTCATGGCCCACTCGCCGTGGCTCGCCGCCAACCCCGACGTCGCCACCGCGTTCGTGCAGGCCGCGCAGCGCGGCTACCAGCTCGGCGCCGACGACCCGGGCAAGGCCGCCCAGCTGCTGATGGCCGCCAACCCGGGAACGTTCACAGAGCCCACGCTCGTCACGCGCAGCCAGGACATGCTGGCGGCGAAGTACCTCAAGGACGATGCGGGGAAGGTGGGCCCGCAGACCGCGGGCATGTGGTCGGGGTACTCCGGGTTCGTGTTCGACGGGGGCACGCTGGCCGGTCCCGACGGCAAGCCGCTGGCCGCCCGCCCGGACTTCTCGACGTGGTTCACCAACGCCCACCTGGCGACATGAGCAGGCCGGTCGGGGAGCCGGACGCCGCAGCTCGCGTGCACGCACCCCACGTCGCGCGCACCGGGGGTCCGGCTCGCGCGCACCGGGGGTCAGGCTCGCGCCCACCCGCGGCGTGGGGCGCGGGCGGCCGGGATCC
>NZ_JAOPWR010000220.1 GCF_025965585.1 Pseudonocardia sp. | reverse complement strand
ATGTCCGGGCTGGTGCGACGACACCGCGCGGCGTCGAATCCGGTCTTCCCTCTCGCCAGGTCGTGCGTGAGGGGATGTCACCGCCCGTTCGCCCGCCCGCTGCCCCGGTGGGGATAGCGACTGTTAGTTGTGCGACCCGGCGGCCGGGTGCCCCTGACGGCACTGGGTGGCGGTTGCTGCATCATCGCGGCCTCACACAGCACGGTATGCATGGCGATGCAGTCAGCCACCGTGCCGCGGGCACGGGCTTCCGGACCGCTTGGTGTTCGCAGCACAAAGGGGAACGGCGCAACACAGTCCAGTACCGGATCTGCAAAGCGCAGGAGGCGGTCGGCCGCCCGACCCAGGACCGGCGCAGCGATCTGGAGCTGGCTCTGCGAATCTGTCATTACCTCGGATCGGTGGTGCTGCGGCCTGTGGGGAGATAACCACCGTAGCGACACGCAGAACCGCAGGAACCTCCGGCAGAGATGGCTTCGGGTGCGCAGACCAAAGGACGAGGAGTTCTTGGGCGCAGCGGACGATGGCCGCAGCCCACCCCGTCCCTAGGTTCGGAACCGAGGTGTCCGCTCGTCGACGCCCGTTCCACCGTCATCCATCCATTCCCCATCCCGGAAAGGGGCCCTCTTGTGTTCTCATCCCTGTCGTCGTCGCTGTTGTGGCGTGGAGTGCTCGCGCTCGTCATCGGGCTGGTCGCGGTCGCGTGGCCGAACATCACCGTCAGCGCGTTCGTCATCCTCTTCGCGATCTACGCATTCGTGATGGCCTGCACCGATGCGGCTCGGGCGTTCCGCAGCGACCGCGCCGGAACGGTGATGGGCTATGTGTTGCTCGCTCTACTGTCGCTCGCCGCTGGATTGGGCGCATTGCTCTGGCCCGGGATCACCGCCGTCGTACTGACCGTCTGGGTGGCGGTGTGGGCGTTACTCACCGGGGTCGTCGAGGTCGCTCTGGCCTTCCGCCGCGGCGAGAAAGCCGGGGAGCGCGCGGCCTGGGCGTTCGGCGGCCTCGTGTCGATCGCGCTCGGCGTGGTGCTGGGCATCCGCCCAGACATCGGAGCGCTCGCCCTGGCGACCGCCTTCGGCCTGTTCAGCATCGTGTACGGGGCGTACGCGCTCGTCCTCTCGGTCCAGGTAGGCCGGGTCGGCACCAGCGCCGAGCGGCTGACGGGCTCCACGGCCGACTCCACGGCGTGAGTGATGGGAAGTCGGTGGCCAGGGCGGACCAGGCAGGAGTACATCGGGCCGCGGCCCGTCCGCCCTGGCATCGAGTCATCTGCTGCTGAGACCCGCCACCAGGTTCACAGCGGAGGCGAGGATTCCGGTGCCGAACAGGTAGGACAGCAGACCGTGACGCAGCGCGGTTCGGCGGATGTCCTTGGACCGTAGCGGCGTGTCGGCGACCTGGAAGGTCATCCCGATGGTGAACGCAAGGTAGGCGAAGTCGCCATAGGTCGGCGGATCGGGCTCGTTGAAAGTCGATGCCCCCCTCGGCGCCGGAGTAGTACAGCAGGGCGTAGCGCAGCGTGAACACGGTATGGACCACTGCCCATGACAGCGCCAGCGACGCAACGGCGAGCGCGATCCGGAGTAAATCCTCAGTGCCCTGATTCTGCCCGGCACGGGCCAGCACGGTTGGTCATCCGCGGAGCCCACGGACCGGCTGCGCTCAGGGGGCGAGCAGTTGGACTTTGACCTCGGGCAGGTCGGCGAAGCCGGCCTGGGCGTCGGTGCTGACCAGGACCCGGTCGGTGGCGCGCGCGGTGGCGGCGATGATCAGGTCGTGGGCGCCGCGGGGGCGTCCGGTGCGCCGGACGTGGGCCAGCAGTGCGGCGTGGTGCACCGCCACCTGCGGGGTGTGGTCGGCTACCGGCGTGACCGCCAGCAGCTCCTCGAGGAAGGCCTGCTGGGCGGCCCGCCGGGCCGGGTCGGTGTCGAGCTCGACGCCGGTGAGGTACTCGGCCAGCGCCACCGCCGGCAGCGCCACGTCATCTTCCTCGGCGATCGCGGCGAGGTCGAGGCGGCCGCACACCGCGGCGACCAGCACCCCGGTATCGAGGATCACTCGCGCCACGGATCGCCATCCAGCTCCGCGGGCGCCTCACCGGCGGCGGCCACGTTCGAAGCGAAGTCGTCATCGACGCCCAGACGGCCGCGCCAGCGGGCCAACACGTCGGTCACCGCGCGACCGTTCGCCCGCGGCGCCGGCACGATCATCGCCACCCGCCGCCCGCCGCGGGTGATCACGACGGCCTCGCCGTGTTCGGCGCCGTCGAGCACGGCGGAGAACCGGCGGGCCGCCTCCGACGCAGACATCTCCTTCATCTAGTCAGACTAACAGGATCAGATCATCTGAATCAGCCGCCAGCGCGTCTCGCCGCAGAGGAGGATCGTCGGAAAACGATCGGCGGCACGTTCGTGACCCCGCCACGTTCCCAGCCCTATGGCCGCATCGCGGTCTTCCTCGACATCGCCGGAAACGGACGGGACCTCCTCGGTCCGCCTGACGAGGCCCTCCATCGGAGCCGTGCCGCGGCGGACCGTGGGGCGGTTCGTGACGGAGCTGCCGAAGGGATGCTCGCCCCGACGCTAGTAGTCTGTCGCGTCTAATTGCTGGGGTATAAGTGGCGGAGTTTGATGCGGGCATCGGTGGTGGTGAACTGCCAGTTGACCTGACGGTGGTCAGTGTTGGTGGCCTGTTGCCAAGCGGCGAGTT
>NZ_JAOPWR010000191.1 GCF_025965585.1 Pseudonocardia sp. | reverse complement strand
GCCGTGGCCGGCAAGAAGCCCGAGGAGTACGGCATCGAGCCCGTCCGCTACGACGACATGATCCCGGGCTGCTACGACCCGAAGGCCCGCCTGCGGGACATGGACATCGACGGCGTGCACGCGATGCTGTGCTTCCCGTCGTTCCCGCGGTTCTGCGGCACGATCTTCCTCGAGGGCCAGGACAAGGACCTCGCGCTGCTCGGCGTCAAGGCCTGGAACGACTTCTCCCTCGACGAGTGGTGTGCGACCGACCCGGCGCGGTTCATTCCGATGGCAATCCTGCCGCTGTGGGACCCCGCCCTGATGGTCGCCGAGATCGAGCGCGTCGCCGCGAAGGGGGCGCGCGCAATCGGCCTCCCCGACAACCCGACGGCGCTCAAGCTGCCCAGCTACCACACCGACCACTGGGACCCGGTGTTCTCCGCACTGGAGGAGACCAACCTGACCGCGGTGATGCACTTCGGGTCGGGCGGGTTCCCGCCGCAGATCGCGCCGGAGGCCCCGTTCGCGGTGATGATCACGCTGATGGGCACCACGTCGATGAACGCGTGCGCCGACCTGATCTTCTCCCCGGTGTTCCACCGCCACCCGAACCTCAAGGTGGCGTTCTCCGAGGGCGGCGTCGGCTGGATCCCGTACCTGATCGAGCGGGCCGACTACGTCTGGCGCAAGCACAAGTACTACCAGAACATCCACCCCGAGGTGGCGCCATCGGAGCTGTTCAAGCGCAACATCTCCGGCTGCTTCATCGAGGACGAGACCGGCGTCAAGAACCGTTACGACATCGGCCTGGGCAACATCACCTGGGAGTGCGACTACCCGCACTCCGACTCCTTCTGGCCCAAGAGCCGCGCCCGTGCCGCCGAGGTCTTCGCCGACGTCCCCGACGAGGAGGTCCAGCAGATGGTCGAGGGCAACACGCGGCAGTGGTACGCCTTCCCCGAGGAGGGCTTCCTCGCCTCGACCGCCGCCGACGGCTGGCGCCCCAACGGCGGCAAGGGCCCCGAGGCGGCCTACGCGCCGGACAAGAGCACGGCCTCCATCTCGGAGTCCCTGCGCGACCTGATGAAGTCGGGGGAGTGACGATGGCTCAGGCGGTCACCAAGTCCGGCGTCATCAACACCGGTCCGGACGCGATCCGCGCCGTCCTGCTCGACGTACCCGGCTACCCGAACTGGCAGAACGAGTGCCGGAAGGCCGAGCTGCTCACCTCCGACGACCAGGGCCGCCCGGCCACGGCCCGGATGAGCATCTCGGCGATGGGCCAGGCGGCCGAGTACGTCGTGGAGTACCTCTACCCGGACGAGCAGACGATCGGCTGGAAGCTCGTCGAGGGCGACCTGATCACGCAGAACGACGCCACGTTCGTCGTGCAGGACAAGGGCGACGGCACGAGCGCGATCGACGTCGAGCTGCAGATCGACGTCAAGTTCAACCTCCCCGACTTCATGATCAATACGATGATGGCCAAGGGCGCCAAGGACTTCATCAGGGGACTCAAGCGACTGGCGGAGGGCGCATGACCGCCGTGGACCAGCCCGCGCTGACGGCGGGCCAGTTGATCCAGGCCGCCATCGCCGACGATCCGGAGCGGCACGACCCGTTCGAGGCGTTCTCGATCGCCACCGGTGCCGCGGCGGCGGACCCGCACGAGCACTGGCGGACGCTCCGCGAGGAGCACGGCGTGTACGAGGGCCCCTCGTCGCCGTGGGGCGAGGTCTCCATGTCGGACTACATGTACGGCGACCGCGACCTCTACTCGATCCTGCGCTTCGATGAGGCCTCCCAGGTCTTCCGCGACGGGGAGACGTACTCGTCGTCGGTGCTCGGGGAGTCGGTCGGCCTCGTCTGGGGCCGCACGATGATCCAGATGGACGCCCCGGAGCACGGCCGGTACCGGCGGCTGATCCAGCAGGCCTTCACCCGCCGGGAGATGGAGCGCTGGGAGCACGACATCGCCCGGCCCCTTCTGCGCCGCTACATCGACGCCCTGCGGCCTCAGGGCAGTGCCGACCTGGTCCGCGAGCTGCTTCTCGCGTACCCGGCCACGGTGATGGGCAAGGCGATCGGGCTCCCCGAGGTCGACCTGCCGCGGTTCCTGCGCCTCACGGTCGAGATGACCAACATCGCGTTCGAGCCGGAACGCGCGCTCGCCGCGTCCACGGCGCTGGGCGCCTACCTGCAGGAGCAGATCGACGACCGCCGCGCCCACCCGCGGGGCGAGGACCTGCTCACCGGGCTGGTCACCGTCACACTGGCGCCTGAGGACAAGGACAGCGGCGCGGCCGAGCAGCTCACCGACGAGGAGATCATCTCCTTCATCCGGCTGCTGCTCATCGCCGGAGCCGAGACCACCGCCCGCTCGTCGGCCACCATGCTCCTGCTGTTGCTGCGGCACCCTGACCAGTTCGCGGATGTCCGCGCCGACCGCGGCCTCATCCCCGCGGCCGTCGAGGAGACGTTGCGGCTGGAGCCACCGCTGAACATGTCCACGCGGACCTCGACCCGGCCGAGCGTGGTCGGCGGGGTCGAGATCCCTGAGGACGCGGCGCTGCAGATCGTGATCGGCGCGGTGAACCGCGACCCGCGGCGGTGGGAGAACCCTGACGCGTTCGACATTCACCGTCCGCTGAAGGGGCACCTGGCCTTCATCTCGGGTCCGCACGTCTGCCTGGGCATGCACCTGGCGCGGATGGAGATGCGGGTGGTCCTGGAGGAGGTGCTCGACCGGCTGCCCGGCGTCGCCCTCGACCCGGACGCCGGCGAGATCGTCATCCGCGGCAAGGAACTGCGCTCGCCGCCCCGGCTGCCCGTGGTGTTCGACCGATGACGGCAATGGAGCTTCACGGCCTGAGCCTGGACCTGACCGGGTGGTTCCAGGTGGCCTGGTCGTCCGACATCGGGCCCGAGCAGGTCGTGCCCCTGCACTACTTCGGGCGGGATCTCGTCGCCTACCGCGGACGCGACGGGGTCGTGCGCGTGCACGACCGGCACTGCCGGCACCTCGGCGCGAGCCTGGCCCACGGCGGGTGCGCCACCGACGACGGCATCCGCTGCCCGTTCCACGGCTGGGTCTGGGGCCCGGACGGCCACAACGTCTCGATCCCCTACCAGGACCGACCGAACAAGGGACGGAAGCTGGGCACCTGGCCGGTGACCGAGCGGAACGAGTCGATCTATGTGTGGCACGACGCCGCGGGCCGTGAGCCGCTGTGGGAGGTGCCGGACGCGCTGGGCGGAGCTCCTCACATCCGTGACATCGGGTTCCACCCGGCTCATCCCGAGCACCACACGGATCTCGCGGTGCACCCGCAGATGGTCGCGGAGAACGCGGTGGACCCACACCACTTCCGGTTCGTGCACCGCACACCGATCAGCCCGGTGACGCTCGACGAGGCCGCCGACGGGCCGACGTGGTGGGCGCGGGTCGGCTTCGGCAAGGGGTGGAGCGAGCACGCCCGGGACGCTGACGGTGCGCTGCGCACCGACACGATGAACACCATCGAGATCCTCTGGTCGGGCCTCGGGGTCAGCGTCAACGTCGAGCACACGCGTGACGGCATCCGGGTCATCTCGATCAACACCACGCCCGTGGACGACGGGCGCACGGAGATCTTCGCGACGTACTGGATCGACCGCGACAGCGGTGATCACGAGCGGCGCCTCGC
>NZ_JAOPWR010000185.1 GCF_025965585.1 Pseudonocardia sp. | reverse complement strand
GCGGTGGTGCTGCCCCGCAGCATGGTCAGCGAGTCTGCCGCGATGAGCTCCTCGGCGGTGGCGCCGAGGAAGCCGCGCGTCCATTCGGGCACCTCGTCGCCGACGACGAAGACGTTCATGGCGAGCTCGATCCCCTCGGCCCGCTCCCCCGCGGCCTCGCGCAGCTGCGCGGCCATGGCCGCCACGTGGTCGCGGGTGGCGCGGGCGTCGGCGGCGAGGGTGACGATGTCGGCGGTCTGGGCGGCCAGCGCGATGGCCTTGGGCCCGCCCGCCGCGACCAGCACGGGCGTGTGTCGCTCGCCGTCGAGCTCGCGGAGGTGCGTGATGGTGTCGGCGACCTGCCGCCGCCGCTCCGCCGCGGTGCCGTAGGGCAGGCCGAGCTGCGCCGCCTGGTGCGGCACACCGCCGTGCCCGGTGCCGATGCCGAGGTCGAACCGGCCACCGGTGAGCACCGACAGGCTGTGTGCCTCCCACGCAGCCGCGCGCGGCGCTCGCAGCGGACTGGCCAGCACGAACGTGCCGACGCGCAGCGCGGTGGTGACGCTCGCGGCCACCGCCAGCGACGGGAACGGGGCGAGCAGCTGCAGCCCGTCGGGCATCAGCAGCGTGGAGTACCCCAGCTCCTCGACGCGCCGGGCGGTGGCGATCCAGCGGTCGGGGCCACCGTCGGGGGTGGCGACGACGCCGAAGCGGAACGGGTGTGTGTGGGTCATGCCCTGAGCATAGACATCTATCGCTTAGATATCTAAGCTTCCTCTGGTTGCCCGATGTCCCTCCCGTACCGCTCCAGCACCCGCGCGCGCATGCGTTCGTCGTTGCGCGGCACGGGCTCCAGGAAGATCTCGTCGAGCTCGGGGAACTCCGCACGCAGCGTCGTGTCGATGTCCACGCACGCACGCTCGACGTCGGCCGCGCCCAGCGCGTCGTCCAGGTCGAGGCGGGCGCAGAGCAGGACGCGGTCGGTGCCCAGCATCATCGTGAGCAGGTCGACGACGCTGTCCACCTCGGGACGGGCCGCGAGCCGGTCCCGCACGGCGAAGACCAGGCGGCGGTCGGCCTGCTGTCCGATCAGCAGACCCTTGTTCGTCCGCCCCAGGATGTAGGCCACCCCGCTCAGCAGCAGCCCGATCAGCAGCGACGCGAGCCCGTCGAAGAAGCCCGACCCGGTGAGCTGGTGGAGGCCGACGCCGGCCAGCGCCAGCACCAGCCCGACGAGGGCCGCACTGTCCTCGAAGAACACCGTCTTGACGGTGGGGTCGTCCGTGGACCGGAGGAACTGCAGCGCGGTCTGGTCGTGGGCCGCGGACCCACTGCGCACCTGCCGCGCCGCCTGCAGCCAGGAGATGCCCTCGAGCACGAACGACGCGCCCAGGACGGCGTAGGCCACCCAGATCAGCGTCTGCTCCTCCTCGCCGCCGATAATCGTCCGGATGCCCTCGTAGATCGCGAACAGCGCGCCGGAGACGAAGATGCTGACCGCGGCGATGAGCGCCCAGAAGAAGCGCTCCTTGCCGTAGCCGAAGGGGTGGCGACGGTCGGCGGGCTTCTCCGAGCGGCGCAGCGCGGTGAGCAGCAGGCCCTCGGTGACGGTGTCGGCCACGGAGTGCGCCGCCTCCGCCAGCATCGCCGCCGAGCCGGTGAGCAGCCCGGCCACCAGCTTGAGCACGCCGATCAGGGCGTTGGCGCCCAGCGCGACGAGCACGGTGGCGGTGCTCTCGCCTCCACCGTGGGAGTCGTTCTCGGCCGCGCTCTTGTCGTCGGACACGGCGCGAGGGTACGGGCCGCGCCCTACGGTTGGGGGATGGAAGAGATCGTCCACCGCACCGTCGACGTCGGCGGGCTCGGCCTGCATCTCGTGGAGGCCGGTCCGGCCGACGGCCCCGTCGTGCTGCTGCTGCACGGGTTCCCGGAGTGCTGGTACTCCTGGCGTCACCAGCTCGTCGACCTCGCCGCGGCCGGCTTCCACGTCGTGGCCCCCGACCAGCGCGGATACGGCCGAAGCGACGCCCCCGACGCGGTCGACGCCTACACGGTGCTGCACCTCGTCGGCGACGCGATCGGCGTGCTGGACGCCGTGGGCGCCGAGCGCGCGGTCGTGGCCGGGCACGACTGGGGCGCTCCCGTCGCCTGGCACACCGCGCTGCTGCGGCCCGACCGGGTGCGCGGCGTCGTCGCACTGTCGGTGCCGCACCTGCCGCGGCCGCCGGCCCCGCCCACCGCGGGGATGGCCAAGCGCTTCGGCACGGGCTTCTACCAGCTGTACTTCCAGGAGCCCGGGGTCGCCGACGCCGAGCTGGGCGCCGACCCGCGGGCGACGTTCCGGCGGCTGCTGTCGGCGACGTCCGGCGGCGGTGATGCGGCGTCGCTGACGGTGCCCCCGGGCGGCGGGTTCCTCGACGCGCTGCCGGAACCGGCGGAGCTGCCCGGCTGGCTCACCGACGACGACCTCGACGTCTACGTCGCGGAGTACGGCGACCGCGGCTTCACGGGCGGCTTGAACTGGTACCGCAACCTCGACCGGAACTGGGCGCTGACCGCGGCCTTGGCCGGGGCGCCGATCACCCCACCCGCGCTCTACCTCGCGGGCGACCAGGACGTGGTGGTGGCCGGGGTGCCGTTCGAGGGGCTGGTGGCCACGCTGCGCCGCACCGTGGCGGACCTGCGCTCGGCCGTGCAGCTGCCGGGGTGCGGGCACTGGACGCAGCAGGAGCGTCCGGAGCAGGTCAGCGCGGCGGTCGTGGAGTTCGCGGCCGGCCTGGCCCCATGATCGGCAACCGTGACATGCCGGAGCGCGGCTCGCCCACATGGCGCCCGCTGGTGGCCGCCGATCGCTCGGCGGCGACCGTTGATCGTGCAACCGCTGTGGGACCGGTCACCGACCGGATGCCCCCGCTCGACGGAGCACAGGAATCGCCCGAAACCCGCAGAAGCCGCAGCCGTTGAGGGAGTGACCGGGGCCGGCGGAACTGGGGAGCCTCCGCCGGCCTCGGTTGATCACACAGCTCCCCGCACCGCTCACTGCAGCCGGAAGACCGGGTAGCCCGGAGCGATCTCCCGCAGCGTCTCGTCCGACGCCGACGCGTCGACGCCGTCGAAGAACACACCCACCTCGAACTTCCACCGCCTCAGGTAGGGCCGCAGGATCGCCGGCTTCTCGTCGTCGGCGAGCTCGACGGCGGTGAACTCCTCCACCCGACGCCCCACGCGCAGCTCGCCGCCGCCCGCGGTCCGCATGTTGCGCACCCACTGCGTCAAGCCGCGGGGCGCCACCAGGTAGCGCACGCCGTCGACGGTGAGCAGGTTGACGGGCGTGGTGCGCCACTCCCCGCTCGTGCGCCCGCGGACGGCCAGCACGCGGCTGCCCCAGACGCTGATGCCGAGCCGGGTGAGCCCGGCGACGACGTCGTTGAAGATCTCGGTGAGACGGCCGGGGCGGGCGTAGCGGGCGTCGGCGGACATCGCGTTTCTCCTCTGAGCCAGCGAGAGCAGTGCTCTCGTCTGCACACAGTGAACACTCAGCCGCTCGACACGTCAAGAGCAGTGATCTCGTTTTGGCCGGACGCTCTCAGGTCTCGTGCAGTTCGAGCTCGAACGCGTCGTCACCGACCCAGATCCGAAGGCCCTCACCGTCGTCGGTGATATAGCCGTCCTCCTCCTCGCCCATCTCCCGCGAGGCCCCCAGTGCGAGCTTGCTGAGCTCGATCTGCCCGTCCCCGAGGTCCACGGGCCGGTACTCCCGAGCCAGGCGCGCGGTGCGGCTCTCCGTCGCCAGGAAGATCGCGTTGTCCTCGCCGACCTTCGCGATCCATCGATGTTCAGCCATGCCCGGAAGTATGCGCTGGATCACACCCTCAAGGTCAACCCGCGGGCACGGCCTCCGGAACGCGGACGTGCACCGCCCACGTCCGCCGCGGCCGGCGTAGGCGTGCCGCGAGCGCGAAGCCGGCGGCCGTCGCTGTCGCCATCACCAGGCCGGCAGCTAGGCTGAGCAGCGGATTTCCTCCCGTCAGCGGTCCGAGCAGCATCCCGACCGCGAGCATGTAGCCGCTCCACACAGCCGAGCTCGCCAGCGACCAGAGCAGGAACGGTCGCAAAGAGAGACCGAAACGACCGGCCGCAGCCGTACTCACCAACCGCCCGCCGGGCACGAACCGCGCCCCGACGAGCGCGACGCCGGGGCGCCTCACCAGGTGCCTGCGCACCCACAGCGCCAGCCCGCCGTGGCAGCTGCGGGCCACCAGCTCGTGCGACGAACGGCCCAGCGCGAACACGAGCAGGTCGCCCAGCACCGACCCCGCGACGGCCGCGAGGAACAACCCGACGACGGCGAGCAGGTCGTGGCGGCCTTTCGCAGGCGGGACGCTCCTCGCACTTCGGGCATCGCCCAGCGTGACAGACCCCGCCCCGGCGACGGGCGGGACCGCACCGTGGCCGGTGTCACCTCCTCGGAGGCTCGGCGGCACGCCCGGTCGCGTTACCCGCTCCCGATCGGATGCCGGCGGCGTCCCGTCGGGTGGAACTGCCGCCGGAACCCCGGGTCCCGGTCTACGGTCGGGTCTCACTC
>NZ_JAOPWR010000145.1 GCF_025965585.1 Pseudonocardia sp. | reverse complement strand
GGCCCTCGATGCGCCGCACCTTCCACTGCGTCAGCAGACGGTCGGCCACCACGTCGGCGCCGCCCGACGGGTCGACCACCACGACGTCGGCGCCCGCCGCCAGCAGCTGCTCGACCGTACGCAGCGCAGCGCCGTCCACCCCGCACACCACGACGTGCCCGGTCCGTCCGCTGTCCACGCGGGCAGTCTCACCAGCTCGTGTCACGGCCCGGTGACGGAGCCGTGACGGACGCCCAATCTGGGTTGGTACCGTCGTGCGCAGCGCGACGCCGGTCTGTCCGGCGAACGGATCCCGGCCGGGTGGGGCCGTCATGGGCGAACCCGGGGGCGCAGCCGACCGGCAGGCCCGGCCCGAGCACTCAGCCCAGGGACCGCGCGCGGCAGGCCAGCTGCAGCATCAGGACCGTGTCCGGGTCCTGCGGGTCCACGTCGAGCAGATCGAAGATGCGCCGCACCCGGTAGGCGATCGCGTTGCGGTGCAGGTGGAGCTCTACGGCCGCCCGGCTCGTCGAGCCCTGGTTGTCGAGGTAGCTGCGAAGCGTCTGCAGGGCGGTTTCCCTCTTCTGCGGACCGAGATCGTCCAGCGGTCGCAGCAGCGAGTCGACGGCCTCGCGCGCGGTGTCGGAGGCGAACCACTCGATGAGCGTCCGCTTGAGCCCCACCTCGTCGAAGCTGGTCGCCGCGTTGAGCCGACGGCCGGCGTGCCCGGCGGCGAGGGCGGCCCGCGCCTCGGCCATCGTCGTCCGCAGCCCGGTCGCTCCGACGTGCGTGCTCCCCACGCCGCAGACGAGCAGGATCTCCGGCACCCGCGACACGATGCGCCGGATGATCTGCCGCGCGGCATGGCCGGCGTCGCGGCCGGTGGCGGTCCCGGGGTCGTGGCGCTCCATGCGGATCAGGAGCAGGCCGGAGCCGATGCGCGCCCGGTGCCAGACGCCCCCGGCGGCGCGCGCCGCCTCCAGACCGAGCGTCGCGACCCGGTCGGCGACCCGGAGCGAGGCCAGCTCGTCCTCGGCCGCGAGCGCCGGGAGGTTCTCGACGTCCAGCAGGATCGCGGTATGCCAGCCGTCGACGGTCAGGCCGGCCGCCCGCATCCGCTCCAGCAACCGGTCGCCGTGGTCCGGCCGGGCGAGCAGGAACTCGCCGATCAGCTCGCCGCGTGACCGGATCGGAGCGTCCTCGGCCTGCTGGGCGGCCGCGCGGGCCCGCGCCACCGCTGCGGCGGCCAGGTGCACGACGACCTCCGCGGCCACCTCGGCGTGACCGTCGCCCCGCGGCGTGCAGACCGCCCCCTCGACCTCGTCGCGGACCACGACCGGCGCGGCCGCGTCACCGGCCCCGGGCTCCCGCAGCTCGACGGGCGCGCCGAGCGCCTCCGACGCGGCGCGGAGGAGCGTCTCCGGCGCGGCGGTGGCCGCACCGGCACCCTCGAGGGCGTGCAGTGCGGCCCGGATGCGCCCGAGCGCGACGTCGGGACCGCCCGCGAGCTCGCGGTGCAGGGTCAGCAGCAGCGTCGAGAGGTCGCAGTCCCCGTGCGTGCGCAGGACGGCCACCGAGACGCGACCGGCCAGGGCGGCCGCCGTCGGGGCGATGCCGTCGCGGCCATCGGTGAGGACCACGGCGCTCACGCGGCGCGACCCCGCCGTCCGAAGTGCGACGTCGAGGCGGTAGCTCGCGGCGTCCACCGACGCCGCGTGGGTCAGGACCGCGACGGTCGCCTCGTCCAGCTCCTCGATCCGGGCGAGGTCCTCGACGAGGGCGATCCGGCGCACCGGGGCGTCGGAGCCGGGTCCGGCGATCGACCGCACCAACGGACGGACCGCCGGCGCATCGAGGAGCGCCTGCAACGAATTCACAGTGCTGGAGTATCAAGGCCTTATGCAGTCTGCACAAGAACTTTCAGGTTGAGTGGCAGTACGCCAAAGACCGATGCGGGTACGACGCCACATACTTGGGTCGAGGAGCGGAGCCAGGATGACCGAGGACCACGATCGGGCCGATCGGACAAAGATCGGCGACGACGACCTGCCGGCGCTGGCTCGCGGGTGCGCGGTACTGGGTGGCGGTGGGGGCGGCGATCCCCTGGCCGGCGTGCTGATGGCCGGCGAGGCGATCCGCCGGCACGGCGCCGTCGATCTCGTCGATCTCGCCGATCTCCCCGCGGACGGCCTCGTCATGCCCTGCGGGCTCGTCGGCGCACCGACCATCGCGATCGAGAAGCTCGAGAACGGTGGCGAGGGCGGGCAGCTCGTCGAGGAGGTGCAGGCCCTGACCGGCCGGCCCGTCGTCGCGATCATGCCGTTCGAGATCGGCGGCTCGAACGGGTTGATCCCGCTCACCTGGTCGGCGCGGCTGCGGCTCCCGTACGTGGACGCCGACGGCATGGGCCGGGCCTTTCCGACCATGCCGCAGATGACGATGAACCTCGCCGGGGTGCCGTCGAGCCCGTGCGTGATGACCGACGAGCGGCTGAACACCCTGGTGATCCGTACCGGCGGCGTCGGGTGGACCGAGCGCCTGCTCCGGTCCTCGACGGCGGCCTTCGGCGGCGCCGCCGTCGCCGCGCTGTACCTGATGGACGTCGAGACGGCTCGCCGCGCGACGGTGCCGGGATCGGTCTCCCGGGCCCTCGCCCTCGGCACGGCCATGGCGCGCCCGGCCGGGGACTCCCTCGACCCGGTGGACGTGGTGGTCGGCGAGCTGGACGCGGTGGAGCTCATCCGCGGGAAGGTCATCGACGTCGAACGGGAGACGGCGGGCGGTTTCGTCCGCGGGTCGGTGATCGTCGAGGACGCGGCCGCGAGTCGGCTGCTCCGCCTGGAGATCCAGAACGAGAACCTCGCCGCGCTGGAGGACGGCGCGGTCCGGGCCTGCGTGCCGGACATCATCACGGTGCTCGACACCCGGTCCGGCGAGGCGATCGTCACCGAGAAGCTGCGCTACGGGCAGCGCGTCGCCGTCATCGCGTTCGGGTGCCCCGACGTGTGGCGTACCCCGGAAGGGCTGGCCGTCGCCGGTCCCGCAGCATTCGGCTACCGCTTCCCCTACTCCCCCGTCGACCCGGGCCATGACCGTGCGCGCTGACCTGCGACTGGGCATCGACGTCGGCGGCACCAACACCGACGCCGTCGTCGTGGACCGCCACGACGTGCTGCTGGCCAAGGCCAAGGCCCCGACCACCCCCGACGTCACCACCGGCATCGCCGCGAGCATCGACGCGGTGCTCGCCCGGCTCGGCGACGGCCGGGACCGCATCACGCACGCCATGCTCGGTACCACCCACGCCACCAACGCGCTGCTGGCGCGCACCGGACTGCACCGGGTCGCGGTCCTGCGGATCGGCGGCCCGGCCACCCGTGCGGTGCCGCCGCTGGCGACCTTGCCGCCGGACCTGCGGGCCGCGGTGGCGGCCGGCACGGCGGTGGTCGACGGGGGCATCGAGTTCGACGGCACCGAAGTGGCGCCGTTCGACTCCGACGCGGCGGCCCGGTTCTTCGCCTCGGTCCAGGGCCGCGCGGAGGCGGTGGCGATCACCAGCGTGTTCTCGGCGGTCTCCGATCGCCACGAGCTGGCGGCCGAGGCCGTCGCCCGGGCCATCCTCGGGGACATGCACGTGTCGTTGAGCCACGAGGTGGGCAGCATCGGCCTCATCGAGCGGGAGAACGCGACGGTCCTCAACGCCGCGCTGGTCGGTGTCGCTGAGACGGTCGCCCGCTCCTTCGGCGAGGCGCTCGCCCGGCAGGGCCTGCGGCCGGCGGAGTACTTCGCGCAGAACGACGGCACCCTCATGGAGCTCGAGTACGCGCTGCGCTACCCGGTGCTGACCATCGGGTGCGGGCCCGCCAACAGCATGCGCGGTGCGGCGCACATCAGCGGGGTTCGCGACGCCCTGGTGGCCGACGTCGGCGGCACGTCCACCGAGGTCGGCGTGCTGATCAACGGTTTCCCCGGCGAGTCGGGCGACCCGGCCGGGATCGGCGGCGTCCGGACGAACTTCCGGATGCCCGGACTGGTCACGCTGCCGCTGGGCGGCGGGACCGTCGTGGCGGGCCGGGAGCGTCCGGTCCGTGTCGGGCCGCAGAGCGTGGGCTACCGGCTCACGGAGTCGGCGTTGGTGTTCGGCGGTGCCACGGCGACGCTCACCGACGCGGCGGTGGCCGGCGGACGGGTCGAGGTCGGCCACCGCCGACCCCCGGCCCGGCACCGCGCCGCGCTCGCCGAGGCACTCGCGCGCTCCGACGCGCTGCTCGCCGAGGCCGTCGACCAGGCGAAAATCGTGCGCGGGAAGCAGCCACTGATCGTGGTGGGCGGGGCCGGCTTCCTCGTGCCCGACCTGATCCCCGGAGTCAGCGAGGTGCTCCGCCCGCCCGACCACGAGGTCGCCAACGCGATCGGCGCCGCGATCGGGCAGGTCAGCGGGCAGGTCGAGCGGATCGCCCGGTTCGGGGTCGGCGGCCGCCCCACCGCCGTCGCGGAGGCGGCCGAGAGTGCCCGCCAGCAGGCCGTGCGGGCGGGTGCGGACCCGGAACGCACCGAGATCGTCGACATCGAAGAGGTCCCGCTGGCCTACCTGACCGACCCCGCGGTGCGGATCAGGGCCAAGGCGGCCGGACCGCTGCGGTTCGGCTGAGACACCGCTTCATCTCCACCACGTGCGACAAGGAGGACGACAACGCCATGACGACAACGAGCCCACCCCGGCGGACCGCCCCGGGGGCCATGACCCGCTCCGAGGTGCGCCGACCGGCGTCGCTGGCCGACGCGGTACGGGAACTGAGCGAGCTCGGCGGCGACGGCGGGGCGCTCGCCGGCGGCACCTGGATCATGCGGGCCCCGCTGCAGGACGCCCCGGTCGCCCGCGTCTACGTGGCCCTCGACGGGCTCGTGGAGCTGCAGGGCATCCGGACCGCCGACGGCACGGTCGAGATCGGTGCCGCCGTCACCCACGACGAGCTCGCCGCGTTCGACGGCCCCCCGGCGCTGGCCGGGATCGTCGACGCGGCCCGCCGCTCGGCGTTCCCCGCGGTACGCAGCGTCGCGACCGTGGGCGGCAACATCGCCGCCGTCGGTTTCCCGGAGGCCGACCTCGTGCCGGCGCTGCTGGCTGCCGACGCCGCCGTCGTGGTGACCGCGCCGGACGGCGAGCGGACCGAGGAGCTCGCCGCGTACCTGGCCTCCCGGGGCACGCGGCAGGCCGGCGAGCTGATCGTGCGCGTCGTCGTCCCCGCCCCGGCGGACCGGCGCTCCGCGTTCGAGCGGCTCACCGTCCGTGGCGGTGGGGAGTACGCGATCGCCTCGGTCGCGCTGTCGGTCGACCTCGACGGTGCCGCCGTCTCCGCGGCCCGGGTCGCCGTCGGGGGTGTCGAGGAGGTCGCCCGCCTCTCCCCCGCGGCCGCCGCGGCGCTGGTCGGCGCCCCGCTGGACGACGACGTCGCCGAGCGGGCCGGACGGGCCGCCGCCGCGGAGTGCACCGCGCGCGAGGGCCTCGACGCCCCCGGCTGGTACCGCCTCGCCGTCCTGCCCGCACTGACCCGAACCGCCGCCGGCGCCCTCACCCCCTCCGATCAGCAGAAGTGAGCAACTGATGCCCCACTCGTTCACGGTGAACGGACGGCCCGTCGAGGTCGACGCACCGGACATGACGCCCCTGTTGTCGGTGCTGCGCGATCGGCTCGGGCTCACCGGCGCCAAGCCGGGCTGCGCCGAGGGCCGCTGCGGCGCTTGCACCGTGCTCGTCGACGACCGGCCGGTCGTGTCGTGCCTGACGCCGGTCGCACTCACCGAGGGTCGCGCCGTCCGCACGGTCGAGGGTCTCGCGGCCCCGGACGGGCCGTTGAGCCCGCTGCAGGACGCGCTGCTCGAGCACGGCGGCGTGCAGTGCGGCGCCTGCACGCCGGGCATCCTCATGGCGCTGACCGCCCTGTTCGAGCGGGACGCCGGCCCGGACGAGGGCGCGGTCAAGGAGTCGCTGGCCGGCAACATCTGCCGCTGCACCGGCTACCACAAGATCGTCGAGGCGGCGCTGGCCGTGGCCGGGAACGGGGGCCGGTCGTGACGCGCGTCGTCGGGACCAACGCCCGCCGTGCCGACGGCGACGACAAGGTGCGCGGCGCCGCGGTCTACGGGATGGACCACGGCCACACCGGCACGCTGCAGGCCAGGCTTCTGCGCGCGCCGGTGCCGGCGGGCCGGATCCGGCGCCTCGACACCACGCGGGCCGCCGCGCTGCCCGGGGTGCACGCGATCATCACCGCCGCGGACGTCCCGGACACGACGTCGGGCTGGATCCTCAAGGACCAGCCGATGTTCGCCCGCGAGGAGATCCGCTACATCGGCGAGCCGCTCGCCGCGGTGGCGGCCGACTCGCTCGAGCAGGCTGAGGCCGCGGTGGCCGCGATCGAGCTGGAGATCGACCCGCTCGAGCCGCTGACCGACATGGACGCCGCCCTCGCCGACGGCGCGCGGCTGATCCACCCGGCGTGGGAGTCGTACCCGATGGCAGCGCCCGGCCCTCGCGGAGGCAACGTCGCGTGGGAGTCCACGCTGGACCGCGGCGACGTGGACGCGGCGTTCGCGGCGGCGCACCTGGTCGTGGAGGACGAGTACACCACCCAGCGCCAGCACCAGTCCCCGATCGAGCCGCACGCCGCCGTGGGCCGCTTCGAGGGCGGGCGCTACGTCGTGCACAGCCCCGCGCAGTTCCCGTTCCTGGTCCGCGACCGGCTCGCCGAGTGGCTCGGCATCGCGCCGTCCAAGGTCCGCGTCGTCGTCACCACGATCGGCGGCGGCTTCGGCGGCAAGATCGACGCGATGCTCGAGCCGTTCGTCTGCGTGCTCGCGCGCAGGACCGGCCGGGCGGTGCGGCTGGTCAACACCCGGTCCGAGGAGCTGCAGACCGCCGGGCCGCGGGAGAATGCGCGCATCCGCATCCGCACCGCGGTGGGCGCGAACGGAGAGATCCTCGGCCAGGAGGCCGACACCCTCTCCGACAACGGCGCGTACAGCGGCGAGATCGTCGCCTGCGCGGCGGTGCCGGGACTCGTGTTCGGCGGGACCTACCGGGTCGCCGCCGCCCGCTACCGCACCCGGGTGATCTACACGAACACGGCGCCGACGGCGGCGTTCCGCGGCGTCAACGGCCCGTACGCGATGTTCGCCCTGGAGCAGCACCTCGACCACATCGCGGCGGAGCTCGGCATGGACCGCCGCGAGCTGCGGCTGCGCAACGTGGTCAAGGCCGGCGAGGCCATCGCCAACGGTCAGGTCCTCGCCGACGCGGTATTCGACGAGGGCTTCGCCAGGGTCGAGGAGATCGCCCCGTGGGCGACGGAGACCGCCCCGGCCGACGGCCGGAAGGTGCTGCGCGGCAAGGGCATCGGCGCGGTCACCTGGCTGACCAACCCCGGGCCGGGCGGCGCCACCGTCAAGATCAACGAGGACGGGACCGCGGGAGTGATCTGCGCGGGCGCGGAGATCGGCACCGGCGCGGTGGCCGCCGGGCTGCGCCAGATCGTGGCCGAGGAGCTCGGGTTGACCCCGGACGACGTGATCATTCTCGCCGCGGACACCGACGCCGGCACCTACGACGGCGGCGCCCAGGGCAGCCGGACGCTGTTCTCGCTCGGCAACGCGGCCGTGCAGGCCAGCGCGCAGGTCCGCGAGCAGCTCCTCGAGGTGGCCGCGAACCTGCTGGAGGCGTCGGTGGCCGACCTCGAGCTCGCCGACGGGCACGTCCAGGTGGCGGGCTCCCCGGGCGCGAGGGTCGCACTGGCGGCGGTGGCCCAGCACGCGCTCTACACCGCGGGGCCGATCTCGGCGACCGGTCGACACATCACCCCGCCCGTGCAGTTCGACTCCGGCTGCCTCGCCGGCGCCCTGTTCACCGGTTTCGCGACGCCGACCTACCACGTGCACTCCGCGGAGGTGGAGGTCGACCCGGACACCGGCAAGGTGACGATCCTGCGCTACGTCGTCGCCCAGGACGTGGGCCGCGCGATCAACCCGCAGCAGGTGGAGGGCCAGATCCACGGCGGGGTGCTGCAGGGCGTCGGATACGCGCTCTACGAGGACCTGCGCGTGGTCGACGGCGCGACCGTGGACCACAGCCTGGAGAGCTACCGGCTGCCGACGGTGTTCGAGGCACCACCGATCGACATCGTACTGCTGGACAACCCCTGGCCGGACGGCCCCTACGGGGCCAAGGGCGCCGGCGAGCCGTCGGTCATCCCGGTCGCCGCTGTGATCGCCAGCGCGGTCTCCGACGCGATCGGCAAGCCCATCCGCAACCTCCCCATCACCCCCTTTGACGTCCTGGCGGCTTTGCGTGAGGACGGCCCGACGGAAGGAAGCACCCGATGACCAGCACCGGAACCGACGGATCCCCCGTCGGCCTGCTCGTCTCCAGCCAGCTGCCGCCCGAGCAGATCCCCGAGATCTCGGCCCTGGCCGAGAGGGAGGGCTTCGGCGAGCTGTGGATCCCCGAGGACTACTTCTTCTACGGGGGCATCTCCGGCGCGATGGCGGCGCTGAACGCGACCAGCGAGATCAAGGTCGGCGTGGGCGTCGTGTCGGCGATGGCGCGCCATCCCGCGGCATTGGCCATGGAGCTCGCCACGATCGACCGCATGTACCCCGGGCGGGTCTGGCCCGGTATCGGGCTCGGCGTCCCGCACTGGGTGGAGCAGATGGGCGTCATGCCCAGGTCGCCCTACACCGCGATGCGCGAGACGGTCACCAACGTGCGCCGGCTGCTGAACGGCGAGGAGGTCACCTACGAGGGCAAGGTCCACTCGTTCGACAAGATCCAGCTGGTGCATCCGGCCACGACGAAGCTGCCGATCTACATGGGCGTCATCGGGCCCCGGATGCTCAACCTGTCGGGCGAGATCGCCGACGCCACCCTGGTGTCGGTGCTCGCCGGGACGAAGTACCTGCGCTGGCTGCGTGAGCGGGTCGCGGAGGGACAGGCCAAGGCCGGTCGCGAGGGCGAGCACCACCGCGTGTCGAGCTACGCGCTCTACTCGGTCGACAGGGACGGCGCGAAGGCCAAGCAGGAGGCGCGGACCGCCGCCGCGTTCTACCTCGCGGCGGTGCCTAAGTCCGGCCTCACCGACATCTACGGCATCGGCGACGAGCTGTGGGACATGTACCAGCGGGGCGGCGACGACCCCGCCGCGCTGATCCTGCGCGAGATGCCCGACCAGTGGGTCGAGGACCTCGTCGTCGCCGGCGACCCGGACGAGTGCGCGGCGAAGATCCAGGCCCTGATCGACGCCGGTGCCGACGCGGTGGACCTGGCCCCGGTGGCCACCGACCGCGCCAAGGAGGTCGTGCAGCTCACCGCGCGCACGGTGCTGCCCCAGGTTCGCCACCGGACGGTGGGCTGATGCGGATCGGGATCGACGTCGGGGGCACCAACACCGACGCGGTGCTCATGGACGGCGACCGGGTACTGGCGGAGGTCAAGAGCCCCACCTCCGCCGACGTCACCACCGGCATCCTCGACGGGCTGCGCAGCCTGCTCACCCAGAGCAGGATCGCGGCGGAGGCCGTCGAGACCGTCATGATCGGCACCACGCACTTCACCAACGCCGTCGTGGAGGGCCGCCGGCTCCTCGAGGTCGCGAGCGTCCGGCTCGGGCTGCCGGCCACCAGGGCGCTGCCGCCCATGGTCGACTGGCCCGAGCGGCTCGGCGACGCCGTGGGCCGGCACGTCTACCTGTGCCACGGCGGACACGAGTTCGACGGCCGTGAGATCGCCCCGCTCGACGCCGACGAGCTCAAGCGGGTGGCCGACGAGATCGCGGCGAAGGGCCTGCGGGCCGTCGCGATCTCGTCGGTGTTCTCCCCGATCAACGACGATCTCGAGCGGCGGGCCGAGGAGATCATCCGGGAGACCGTGCCGGACGTGGCGATCAGCCGGTCGGCCGAGCTCGGCCGGATGGGACTGCTCGAGCGCGAGAACGCGACGATCATGAACGCGAGCCTCGCCGAGCTGGCCGGGCAGATCACCGAGGCGTTCCGCGCCGCGCTGCGGGAGTCGGGGATCGACGCCCCGATGTACATCAGCCAGAACGACGGCACGCTGATGACCGTGGACCAGGCCGAGCGCTACCCCGTCTCGACGTTCGCCTCCGGGCCGACGAACTCGATGCGCGGGGCCGCGCTGCTCTCCGGTCTGCAGGACTGCGCGGTGGTCGACATCGGCGGCACGACCTCCGACGTCGGCATGCTCGTCAACGGTTTCCCGCGGGAGGCCAAGTCGACGATCGAGGTCGGCGGCGTTCGGACGAACTTCCGCATGCCCGACGTGCTGCCGCTCGGCATCGGCGGGGGCAGCCACGTGCGCGTCGGCGCCGATCCGCTGGTCGGTCCCGAGAGCGTCGGCTACCGGCTGACCCACCTCGGCCGGGTGTTCGGCGGGGACACCCTGACCGCCACCGACATCGCGGTGGCCGGGGGCAGGGCCGAGGTCGGCGATGCCCGCCGGGTCGCCGACGTGGACCCGGACCTGGTCCGCCGCGCGCTGGCGAGCATCGAGGACCGGATCGGCGAGGCGGTGGACCGGATGAAGACCGCCTCGGACGCGATCCCCGTGGTGGTCGTCGGTGGTGGCAGCATCCTGCTCGGCGACACCCTGCCGGGCGCCGCCCGCCTGGTCAGGCCCGCTCACCACTCGGTCGCCAACGCGATCGGGGCCGCGATCGCCCAGGTCGGCGGCGAGGTGGACCAGATGTTCTCGGTCGGCCCGCAGCTCTCCCGCGACGCCGCACTCGAGCAGGCCCGGGAACTCGCCGCCGAACGCGCCGTCGCCGCGGGTGCGGTGCCCGACTCCGTCCGGATCGTCGACCAGGAGGAGCTGGCGCTCGCCTACGTGCCCGGCAACGCGATCCGGATCAAGGTGAAGGCCGTCGGAGATCTCCAGCTCGGAAGGAAGACCGTTGCGACTCGTTGACGAGCGGCAGCTCTCCGACATCGCCCTCGGGGCCGGCATCCTCGGCACCGGCGGCGGCGGGGACCCCTACATCGGAATGTTGCTGGCCCGCGAGGCGATCCGCGAGAACGGGCCGGTGGAGGTCGTGGACCTCGACGAGGTTCCGGACGACGCCTTCGTGATCCCCTCGGCGATGATGGGCGCCCCGACGGTGATGGTCGAGAAGCTCCCCAGCGGCGACGAGGTCGTGACCGCGTTCCGCAAGCTCGAACACCACCTGGGCCAACGGGCGACCCACACCATGCCGATCGAGATCGGTGGCATGAACTCGATGATCCCGTTCTGCCTGGCGGCACGGGAGCGGCTGCCGATGATCGACGCGGACCTGATGGGCCGCGCGTTCCCGGAACTGCAGATGTGCATGCCCACGCTGTTCGGTGGCAAGGCCGCGCCGATGGCGATCGCCGACGACAAGGGCAACGCCTCGATCATCGACGCGATCGACAACCGGTGGACCGAGCGGCTCGCCCGATCGCAGACCATCGACATGGGTTGCGCCGCGCTGATCGGGCTGTATCCGCTGGCCGCGGAACGGCTGCGCGAGTGCACCATCCCGAACACGCTGCGGACGGCCGAGGAGCTGGGCCGGCTGGTGCGGGAGACCCGGGAGGCGCACGGCGACCCCGCCGCGGTGGTTCCGAAGTACCTGGGCGGCGTCCAGCTGTTCCAGGGCAAGGTCGTCGACGTGCACCGCCGGACCGAGGGCGGCTTCGCCCGGGCCGAGGTCCGCATCGAAGGCCTGCACGACGACGCGGGCGCGACCCTGCGCCTGCAGACGCAGAACGAGCACCTCGTCGCCGAGCGCGACGGCGAGGTACTCGCCTCGGTCCCGGACCTGATCATGGTCCTGGACTCCGAGACCGGCCAGCCCATCACCACCGAGGACCTCCGCTACGGCTTCCGGGTCACGGTGGCCGCCGCACCGTGCGATCCGCGGTGGCGGACCCCGGCGGGACTCGAGATCGTCGGGCCGCGCTACTTCGGGTACGACTTCGACTTCGTCCCGATCGAGGAGCGGTTCCCCGTGCGGTGACCGCACCGCCGTGGTCCCGCCCGCCTCCCGGTGGGCGGGGACCACCGCAACGAGTTCGCGAGTGACCGGGCGCGTCTACCGCAACTCGGTCCTGCGCACCGGCGCACGCGTCGGGCTGCTGGAGGCGCTGCGGGCCATAGGCTGACCGCTCAGGTGGTGGTACGCCTCTTCGGCGTCCACTCGGTGAAGCCGGCCGCGCGCGCCTCGTCGGCGGTGCGGAACCAGACCTCGGCCCTGGTGCGCTTGTAGTACGGGCTGGTCGGCGGGTGGAACAGCATCGAGTCGGCGTTGCCCTTGATCGTGTACTCGGGGCCGGGCGCGGAGCCGTCCTCGAGCGCGGGCGCCCCGCTGGTGATGGTGGTGCCGGGGGTGAACAGCGCCTGCCCGGACGGGATCGGGGCCTGCCCCGGCGCGGCGGCCTCCGCCGGGGGTGCGCTCGGCTCCTCCGCGGCGTGGCGCGGCACCGGCGACGGACGCCGGGTGGGCGACGGCCGCACAGCCTGGGGGTGGGCCGGGTCCTGCGAGTCCGCCGGCGTCGGCGCGGCCGGGGCCGCGTTCGCCGCGGGCTTCGGAGCTGCCTGCGGGGAGGGCTGTGCCGGTGTGCCCGGCGCGGCGGCCGGCGCCGACGTGGCCTTCGGGCCGGAGGGAGCAGCCTTGCTCGCAGGAGTCGCGGGTGCCTTCGGGGCAGGCGGCGCGGTGGCCTCCGCGGCGGACGTGTTCGTGGGCGTCGCGGGAGCCGCCGGCGGCGCGGGTCGGGAGGTGGCCGGTGGCTGCGCGGTCGTCGCGGGCGGCGCGGGAGCGGCAGG
>NZ_JAOPWR010000108.1 GCF_025965585.1 Pseudonocardia sp. | reverse complement strand
AGTGGGATCGTCCGGTCGGTTGTTTCGGAGGTGATCTCGGACGTGGTCATGGCTCAGCCGACCAGCTGGAAGCCGTCGTAGTTCTGGGCGGCCACCTCGTCGCAGCGCTGCCGGTAGGGGCCGACTCCGCCCAGATAGGGCATGAAGATCCGCGGCTTGCCGGTCACGTTCGCGCCCACGTACCAGGAGTTGGCCCGGGGCAGCAGGGTCGAGTCGGCGACCTCGTTGACGTGCGCCACCCAGGCGTCCTCGGCCTTCGGGTCGGCCTCCATCAGCCGCACCCCGTCCGCGCGCAGCCGCTCGATCGCGTCGGTGATCCAGTCCACGTGCTGCTCGATCGACACGATCATGTTGCTGAACACCGACGGGCTGCCCGGGCCGGTGACCAGGAACATGTTCGGGAAGCCGGCCACGGCCAGCCCCAGGTAGGTGCGTGGGCCGGCGGCCCAGGTCTCCTGAAGGGCCCGGCCGTCGCGGCCCCGGATGTCCATGGCCAGCAGGGCACCGGTCATCGCGTCGAAGCCGGTGGCGAACACGACGGCGTCCACGGCGTGCTCGCGGCCGCCGGCAACGATCCCGCCGGGTGTGATCCGCTCGATCGGCTCGGCGTGCAGGTCGACCAGCGTCACGTTGTCCCGGTTGAACGTCTCGAAGTAGTTCGTGTCCACGCAGATGCGCTTGCCGCCGAACGGGTAGCCCCTCGGGGTCAGCTTCTCGGCGACCTCCGGGTCGGCCACCTTCTCGTGGATCTTGGCGCTGAAGAACTCGTGCGCGGTCGCGTTGGCCTTCTCGTCGACCAGCATGTCCGCGAACGCCCCGTACATGGCCAGGCCACCCTGCCGCCAGCGCTCCTCGTAGACGGCGTCGCGCTGCTCGGGCGTTGATTCGTTGGCGAGCAGGCCGGTGTCCGGGAGGGTGAGCCCGGTGAAGGTGCCGGTGGCGTAGCGGCGCTTCTCGGCGAATCGCTCGACGCCCTCGCGCTGCTCGTCGGCGTCGAGAGCGTGGTTGCCGGCGGGCACGCTGTGGTTGGGCGTGCGCTGGAAGACGGTCAGTTGTTCGGCCTGCTCGGCGATCAGCGGGATGGACTGGATGCCCGACGAGCCGGTGCCGATGACCGCCACCCGCTTGCCGGTGAAGTCGACGCCCTCGTGCGGCCAGGAGCTGGTGTGGTAGGTCGCGCCGGCGAAGTCCTGCAGGCCGGTGAAGGACGGGGTGCGCGGCACGGACAGGCAGCCGGTGGCCATCACTACGTAGGTGGCGCTGATCCGGTCGCCGCCGTCGGTCTCGACCTGCCAGAACTGGGTGTCCTCGTCGAATGTCGCTCCGGTGACCCGGGTGTTCAGCTGGATGTCGCGGCGCAGGTCGAACCGGTCGGCGACGTGGTTGAGGTAGGCCAGCAGCTCCGCCTGGGCCGGGTAGCGCTCGGTCCACGTCCACTCGCGCAGCAGTTCCTCGGAGAACGAGAACTGGTAGTCCACGCTCTCCACGTCGCAGCGCGCGCCCGGGTAGCGGTTCCAGAACCAGGTGCCGCCGACGCCGCTGCCGGCCTCGAAGACCCGCACCGACAGGCCCTGCTCGCGCAGGCGGTGCAGCATGTACATACCTCCGAAACCGGCGCCGACCACGACGGCGTCGTAGCGGCCGGTCCGGGATGAGCTGATTTCGGGCATGACGAACTCCTCGACTGCGAAAATGGATGATCACGAGTTGCCGTGTGCTGGTGCCCGCGCGGTGGTGCTCGCGCCGCGCCGACCGCTATCCCGCTGGTCTCGGGTCTCGGTGGGCTCAGGCACAGTCAACCGCGCCGGCGCCGCCCGGTCATCGGGCTGGCCAGGCAGCTTCGGGCCGGCCGTTGTGCCAGCAGCACAGTCGCTCTGGTGAGAGTCAGGCGGTCGGCAGCGGGTACAGCACCGCAGCGCCCAACCAGCGGCTGGCAGCCAGCGCCAACTCCAGGTCCACCCGCCGCTCGCGCACCGGACGGCCCAATGCCTGCTCCGCGCGGCGGATCTGGTACTGCACCGTGTTCTTGTGGCAGCCCAATCGCTCGGCTGCGGCGGTCAGACTCCCGCCGGTGTCCAGGAACGCGCTGACGCTCTCCCGGAGCCGGTTATGTGCCTCGTCGTCGACAGCCAACGTCCCCAGCGTCTCCCGCACCCAGTCCCGGGCCCGGTCGAGGTCCTGGCACAGAAGCTGATCCCGGCCACCGACCCGTACGGGGTGACCCTCGCCGCGCCCTGCCCCGCGGACAACGCCACCGACTGCGCCACCGCGGCCCGACGGTGAGTGCGCGCAAACCCCCCAACCCCGGTGTCCACGTCGCCGAGCGCGCCCCGCAACCTCTCCCCGGCCTCGGCCAGCAACACCGTCAGCGTCCCCTCGGCGTCGGTGTCCGGGCCGGCGGGCAGCGACAACCAGGCCACACGGTCGACTGGTCACGGGCCACGACCAGCGGCTGCTCACGACAACCGAGTAGGCTCGCGCAGCGGGCCACCAGCCGTTGCAGCCGTAGCAGCCCGGTCCCATCCGGGGTCCCGGCGTCCCACAGGATCACCCCGAGGTGCCGACCGCGCAGCCGGTACCCGAGCGCCGCCTCCACCTGCCCCCGCTCGCCGACCCGGCCGGCCAGCAGATCGGCGATCCGCTCCGCACGCACCGCGTCCTGCTGCCGCAACCAGCGCTGCCGCTCCAGGTCATAGCTCGCCCCTACCCGCTCACAGACATGGTCGACATAGTCGTTGACCAGGGTGCTCGCCGCTGCGATCCGCTGCCCGAGCTCGGCGACCGAGTCGCTGCCGCGGGTCAACTCCTCGATGCAGAACAGCAAGGCCCGCGCCGTGCACAGGTGATAGGCCCGCCAGAGCACGCTCAACGGGATGCCCCGCTGGGCCAGCTGCAGGGCCCACTGCAGCGCGCCGGCCGGCGGGTCCACCAGCCGGACGTCGACCGGATGCTCCAACAGGTAATGAATCGCGGACAAGTTCGACTCGATGCTGGCCCGCAACCGGCCCACGACCTGTTCGTCGCCCCGGAGCTCGGCGACCTGAGTCAACAACATCTGCATCATGTCGTCGACCAGTTCTGGGGTCCGCCGGCCCAGCGCGTCGCCGAGGAATCCCAGGTCCACCAACGGCGAGCTCGGGTCCACCGTCGGCAC
>NZ_JAOPWR010000087.1 GCF_025965585.1 Pseudonocardia sp. | reverse complement strand
CCTCGCCGGGCCGCCCGGTGCGGTGCGCAGCGCTCGTGCCGGGGCGGTCGGGTGCGGTGGGTGGCGATCATGGTCCGGGGGTCCCGCGGGCGCGCCTGCCGGCCACCGACGTCCGCAACACAGCGGTTACCCCACCGGAAAGTCGCGGTCCTACCCTCGCACTGACCATGACCAGGTCGATCTCGGGCTCGGGCCACCTCGCGTCGGTGGTCGACACCTCGCTGCGTTTCCGCGTGGTGCACGGCTACCGGCGGGCCTTCCGCATGGCCGGGTCCGGGTCGCCGGTCGTGCTCGTGCACGGCATCGGCGACAGCTCGGCCACCTGGGAGCCGGTGATGACCGCGCTGGCGCGACGCCACCTCGTGATCGCCCCCGACCTGCTCGGGCACGGCAGCTCCGACAAGCCCCGGGCCGACTACTCGGTGGCGGCCTACGCCAACGGCATCCGCGACCTGCTCGGCGTCCTCGGCGTGGAGCGGGCCACGCTCGTCGGCCACTCGCTCGGCGGCGGCGTCGCCATGCAGTTCGCCTACCAGTTCCCCGAGCGCACCGAACGGCTGGTGCTGGTGGGCAGCGGCGGCGCCGGCCCCGACGTCACGCCGGTGCTGCGGGCCATGACGCTCCCCGGCGCGGCGAGCCTGCTCGGGTTGCTGCAGCTGCCCACCGCACGGCTACAGGTCGGTGCGGCGGTGGGGATGCTGCGGCTGCTGGGCACCGACCTCGGCCAGGACGCCCCCGACCTGCTGCGCATGGTGGACGCGCTGCCCGACGCCACCGCGCGCGCCGCGTTCATCCGCACCCTGCGCGCGGTGGTGGACTGGCGCGGGCAGGTGGTGACGATGCTCGACCGCTGCTATCTCGCCCGCGGCATGCCCACCCTGCTCGTCTGGGGCGGGCGGGACGCGGTGGTGCCGGTGGCGCACGCCCGCCGCGCCCACGCCGCCATGCCGGGCAGCAGGCTGGAGATCTTCTCCGACGCCGGGCACTTCCCGTTCCACACCGACCCCAACCGGTTCGTCGCGCTGGTGGAGGAGTTCCTCTCCACCACCGAGCCCGCGCGGTGGAGCGCCGAGCAGTGGCGGGAACTGCTGCGCAACCCGATGCCGACCCCCACGGGGCCGCTCCCGGCCACGACGGAACGCAACGCCACCTGACCCGGCGCTGCGGTACGCAACTCCGTGCCAGGTCGACGCGCAGCCGTGGCACGTGGCGCCGGACCAGCTCTCCGGCGGGGTGGGTCGGAAGCAGAGCGTGCAGTACCGGAAGGTCGATCGGCGGCGGGACAGCAACGGATCCACGACCCGTGCACGGGCGCCGGCGCGACCGGTACCGCAACCTGCTCCACATCGACCGGTGCGTGGTCCTGGTCAGCGCCTACGGCGGGGACGCCTACCCGCCGCTGGCCGACCTGCTCGAAGCGAGCGTGGCCTACGTCGACCGTCCCACCGTCGAGGCTCACCTGGAACGGTCGCTGTCCGGCACCGAGTGGTCGGCCATCGCTGCGCAGCTCACCGCGATGGCCTTCGACGAGTACATCGGGGACGCCGGCACGATCCGCACCGACTGGATCAACGATGTCCTGCTCCGAGCCGGCCTGCCCGGGCCGCCCCGAGACAACAGCCGCCCGCCGATCCCATCCCGGCATCCGCGCTCGCGATAAGGACCACCCGGACCTGCTCGAGCCGCGGCTACACCGCCGACTACGCCAGCGTCCCGCTGGCTCAGACGACCGACGTCGTGGACGAGTTGCTGCAGAGCGTGCTGCGCTACAGCGGTGCGGCGCGCACCTCCGAAGAGGACATCGCCCCCGGCGGTCGCACCCCCGCTGCGCACCTGTGCTTTCCGCTCCCCGCGGAGCCGGCCGACCTGAGGCTCCGCTTCAGGGGGCGATGCCGACGTACTGGGTCTCGAGGTACTCCTCGATGCCCTCGCTGCCGCCCTCACGCCCGAATCCGCTGGCCTTCAGGCCGCCGAAGGGGGCCGCGGGGTTGGAGATGACGCCCTGGTTGAGGCCGGTCATCCCGGCCTCGAGCGCCTCGCAGACCCGCAGCGCGCAGCGGACGTCCCGGGTGAACACGTAGGCGGCCAGGCCGTACTCGGTGTCGTTCGCGGCCGCGATGCCCTCCTCCTCGGTGCTGAACGTGGCGATCGCGGCCACCGGACCGAACACCTCCTCCCGCAGGATGCGCGCGCCGGCCGGCACGTCGGCCAGCACGGTGGGGGCGTAGAAGTGCCCGGGGCCGTCGATGGCCCGGCCGCCGGTGGTCACCGTGGCTCCCCGGGCACGGCGTCCGCGACCAGTTCGGCGACCTTGGTGCAGCCGGCCTGGTCGACCAGCGGGCCGACCTCCACGCCGTCCTCGCTGCCCGGCCCGACGGTCAGCGCGGCGAGCCGCTCCGTGAGCCGGCGGGTGAACTCCTCCGCGATCCCGGCCTGCACGTGGAAGCGGTTGGCCGCGGTGCAGGCCTGGCCGACGTTGCGCATCTTGGCCGCGACGGCGCCGTCCACGGCGGCGTCGAGGTCGGCGTCGTCGAACACCAGGAACGGCGCGTTCCCGCCGAGCTCCATGGAGGTCCGCAGCAGTTGCTGGGCGGACTGCTCGATCAGGCGCTGCCCCACGGGGGTGGAACCGGTGAAGGACAGCTTGCGCAGTCGGGTATCGCGGATGAGCGGTTCCATGACCGCACCGGTGGTGGAGGTGGTCACCACGTTGAGGACGCCGTCGGGCAGGCCGGCGTCGATCAGGATCTGGGCCAGCGCCAGCATGCTCAGCGGCGTCTGGCCGGCCGGCTTGACCACCATCGTGCAGCCGGCCGCCACCGCGGGGCCGATCTTGCGGGTGCCCATCGCCTTGGGGAAGTTCCAGGGCGTGATGAACAGGCACGGGCCGACCGGCCGCTTGATCGTCAGCAGCCGCGTCGCGCCGTCCGGAGAGGTGGCGAACCGCCCACCGATCCGGACCGCCTCCTCGGAGAACCAGCGGAAGAACTCGGCGGTGTACCGGATCTCGGCCCGCGACTCGGCCAGCGACTTGCCCATCTCCAGCGTCATCAGCAGGGCGAGGTCCTCGACCCGGCGAGGATGGTCTCGAACGCCCGGCGCAGGATCTCGCCCCGCTCGCGTGGCGGGGTCGCGGCCCAGCCTGGTTGCGCCGCCGTGGCCGCGGCGAGCGCTGCGTCCCCGTCCTCGACGGTGGCGTCG
>NZ_JAOPWR010000074.1 GCF_025965585.1 Pseudonocardia sp. | reverse complement strand
CTTGGTGAAGGCGATGAGGTCGGCCTCGCTGACGGTCTTGCCGGGGCGGAGGCTGACGAACGCCTTCACGGATTCGCCGCGGTACTCGTCGGGGACACCGACCACCGCCGCCTCCCGCACCGCGTCGTGTTCGTAGAGGACGTCCTCGACCTCACGGGGCCAGACCTTGTAGCCGCCGGCGTTGATCTGGTCCTTCTTCCGGTCGACGATGTAGAACCAGCCCTGGTCGTCCATGTAGCCGACGTCGCCGGTGTGCAGTGAGCCGCCGGGCAGTGCCTTGGCGGTCTCCTCGGGCTTGTTCCAGTAGCCCACCACGACCTGCGGGCCGGTGGTGACGAGCTCGCCGATCTCGCCGACGGGCAGGTCGTCACCGTTGTCGTCGACGATCTGCACGACGGTGTCGTAGACCGGGACGCCCACCGACAGCGCGCCGGAGGCCTCGTCGACCGGTCCCTCGGTGCCGAACGGGGTGCCGTGCGACGGCGAGGTGGTCTCGGTGAGGCCGTAGACGTTGTGGATGTAGTGCCCGAACGTCGCCTTGAACGCCTTGACCGTGGACGGGGGGATGGGCGCCCCACCGGAGAGGATCTTGGTGAAGGTGGTGAGTGCTTCCTTCTCCGCGGCGGGGGAGTTCATCAGGGCGATGAACACGGTGATGGAGCCGACGGTGAAGGTGGCCTTCTCGTCGCGGATGGTCTCGATGGTGACGGCCGGGTCGAGCCGGTACATCAGCACCAGCGGGGCGCCGATGAGCAGGGAGATCGCGATGTGCGCGATGAGCCCGGTGATGTGGAACAGCGGGGCGACCCCGAGCACGACGTCGTCGCTGGTGAGGCCGACCCAGTCGCGGTAGGTCTGGGCGTTGAAGACCACGTTGCGGTGGGTGGTCATCGCGCCCTTGGGCGGGCCGGTGGTGCCCGAGGTGTAGGTCAGGAACGCCACATCGTCGGGCCCCAGCGTGACCTGCGGTGGTGTGGCCCCGGCGAAGCGCTGCAGCAGCTCGGCCATGTCGAGCGTGTCCTCGGAAGGGATGCGCTCGATCCCGGTGAAGACCCGCGGGTCGTTGCGGGTCTGGTACTCCAGCTCCGACGTGGTGATCATCGTGCGGACGTCGGTGCCGGGCACGACCTTCGCCGCGACATCCCGGTACAGGCTCTCCAGAGCCACGAGGACGGTGGCGCCGGAGTCGGTGAGCAGTTCGGTGAGTTCGCGTTCCTTGTTCATGGGGTTGATCGACACGGCGATGCCGCCGGCTTTCCAGGTGCCGATCTGGGCGATGAGGAACTGGGGCACGTTCTGCAGGTAGACCGCGACGCGTTCACCCGGTTGGAAGCCGAGCTCGGTGATGGCGGCGGCGAAGGCGTCGGTGAGGGTGTCGAGCTCGCGCAGGGTGATGCGGCCGTCGAAGTAGCGGATGATCGTGCCGTCGGGGTTGCGCTCGACGGCGGCGCGGAACATGTCCAGCGCGGAGTCGAACTCGACGGTGATGCTCGACGGCTGCCCGGGGGCGTAGCGGGCCAGCCACGGCTTGGAGCCGTAGATGGTGGACTCGGCGGCGGTGGTCATCGGATCGCGATCGGGTTGACCGGGGCGCCGGTGCCGTTGACGACCTTGAGCGGGGCGGCGACGTAGAGGAAGCTCCACCGGTTGTCCGCCGCGCAGGCGTCGGCGAGGTCGTCGAGCCAGGCGATCTCGGTGAGGGTCACCCCGAGGTTGCGCATCAGGGCGCAGTGCAGGGGGAGCGCGACCCCGGAGTCGGGGTCCGCGGTGACCTCGTTCGCGATGGTGTCGGTGACCAGGTTCGGCACCTCGCGGGTCTGGAACCACTCCACCAGCTCGCGGGAGTAGGTCAGGCCGGGCTCGACGAACCCGTCGTAGAAGCTCTTCGGGTCGTTGAGCTCGTACCAGTACTTCATCCAGCCGGTGCGGATCACCAGGATGTCGTGGGGAAGGATCTCCACGCCCTGGTTCTTCGCGGCGGCTTCGAGGTCGTTGTGATCGAACGTCTCGCCCTTGTCCAGCCACTGCTTCCCGCGGTGGCGCGCCATGTCGATGAGCACACCGCGGCCGACGATGCCCTTCTCGGCGATCGGCAGCACCGACGCCTTCTCCATCGCCCCGATCGTGGAGCGGGCGTCGTAGCCGTTCCACAGCTTGCCGTCGTACCAGACGTGCCCGAGGGCGTCGTACTGGGTGGAGCCCTGCAGGAAGATCCGCGCGGTGTCATCGGCGTAGTGCAGGCCACCCGGGAACGCCGGCGCGTCCTCGCCGTCCCAGGTCGACTCGTCCAGCTCGTTCTTCCGCTGGATGCCTTCCCGGCCGGGCCACAGCGGGTCGCCGGGGCTCTCGGCGCGGCCCATCTGGATCTGCAGGGTGAACACCTCACCCGACTTGATGTGCTGGACACCGCGCAGCACCTCCGCCGCGTCGAGGTAGTTCAGCGCACCCAACTCGTCATCCGGCCCCCACTTGCCCCAGTTCGTCGGTGCGTCGGCACCCAGGAGTTCGGCCATCGCGGGAACGTCGGACATCATTGTCTCCCTCGGGATGAACACGAGCGCGCACGGTCGAGCGCTCGCGCGGTGGTGTTCAGGAGATGATGCAGGCCACACGAATCGGCGTCAACACCGGCGTTTGACCCCAATTCGGACGGTGTGTTTAGATTTGCTGAACATCAACACCGACCGCGCGGGACGTGCTGCATGACGGGGACGCACGGTGGCCACCCGGCCGACGCGGCACTGGGCGCGCAGGTGCGGACGGCACGGACGGCGAAAGGTCTGAGCCTGCGCGGTCTCAGTCGCTCGCTCGACATCAGCCCGGCCACCCTGAGCCAGATCGAGAACGGCCGGACCGGCCTCACGGTGCACCGGCTGAGCCGGATCGCCGACGCTCTCGACCTCACGGTCGCCGAGATCATGGACACCGTCGTCACGCCCGACGCCGTGCCGCAGGAGAAGTCTCCGGATGTCGCGCCACCGCGGCCGGCCCCGGTGGTGCACTGGCGTCGGTATGGGCCGCTCGAGTTCGACCCGGTGCTGGCCGCCGCGCTGGAGGAGTTCCTCGCGATCGGCTACCACGGCGCCACCGTGCGCGGCATCGCCGCGCGCTGCGGCCTGTCCGTCTCGGGGATCTACCACTACTACACGAGCAAGCAGCAGATGCTCGTCATGCTGCTGGACTTCACGATGAACGACCTGCTCGCCCGGGCCCGGGCGGCCCAGAGCGAGGGACGTGATCCCGTCGAGAGGTTCAGCCTGCTCGTCGAGAACCTCGTGCTCTACCACACCCACCGCCGCGAGCTGGGGTTCGTCGGCGTCAGCGAGATGCGCAGCTTCGAGGCGAAGAACCGGCAGAAGATCGCCGAGCTCCGCACCGTGCAGCAGCGCATGGTCGACCACGAGGTCGAGGACGCCGTGCGCCGAGGCCGGTTCCGTGCCGACCACCCTCACGAGGCCGCCCGCGCGGTGGTC
>NZ_JAOPWR010000049.1 GCF_025965585.1 Pseudonocardia sp. | reverse complement strand
GCGGTGCCGGCCGCACCCGCGGTGCCGGGCGCACCCGCGGTGCCGGCCGCACCCGCGGTGCCCGCCCCCGCTGTGCCCGACCCGGCCGCGCCGGCGCTCCCGGCCGTCCACGTGGCGCCTGCGGTGCCCGCAGCGCCCGTTCCCGCACCGGCCGTCACCTCGCACACGACGCCGGTCGGCTGATCGACCGCGGGGTCCGCTCGAACGAGAACGGCCGGTGGGCTCCCACCGGCCGTTCCGCTATCGGGAGGGCCGCAGCGCGAGCCCCTGCTCGAGGGCGCAGAAGACGGTGTCGAGCAGGTCCGTCAGCTCGCTGGCCTCCTCGCGCAGCCACCGCTCGTACGCGGCCAGCGCGACGCCCAGGCTGGCGTGCCCGATGGTCTGCGGCAGCAGCCCGTCCGGCGGCAGCCCGAGGCGGGCTGCCGCGTAGTCGACGACCACCTGCCGCCATGCGGCGTACCGCAGCGTCGAGTGGGCCTGCAGGGCCGGGGTGTCGAGGATCAGCCGCAGCCTGCTGCGGTGCCACGGCAGCTCGGCGGGCGCGACGTCGTTGAAGTCGAGCACCGCCACCCGCACGCCCGTCATCACCGGCAGGTCGGCGGGCAGGCCCGCGAAGGTGGCCCGCATCCGATCCAGCTGCTCGTCGAACGCGCCCCACGGGATGTCGTTCTTCGAGGCGTAGTAGCGGAAGACCGTGCGCCTGCCGATGCCGGCCGCGGCCGCGATGTCGTCGACGGTGGTGGTGTCGAACCCGTTCTGGGCGAAGAGGTCCAGCGCGATGTGCTCGATCTCCGAGCGCGACGTGACCGGACGTCGTCCCCGCTGCGGGACGGAGTCACGGGTGGGGGTGGTGGTCATCATCCCCTCCTGGTGGCTGGTGCCCACCGATCGTGCCACGGCCGGGCGCGGGACCGGCACCGGCACCGGCACGGCCCGGTTCAGCGACGGCGCGCCTGCGACCCGGTGCCGGCGCCCATCCGCACGCGGTTGCGGCCGGCGTGCTTGGCGTCGTACATGGCGGCGTCGGCCACCTCGAGGAGCTCCCCGAGCTCGACACCGTCCGACGGGAGCGTGGCGCCACCGATCGACACCGTCAGCCCATCGACGACCACCGCATCGCGCGAACCGGGCACGGCGACGCGCAGCGCGGCGACCCGGAGCCGGATGCGCTCGGCCACGGCCTCCGCCGCCACCCGGCCGTCGTCGCCCTCGATGCCGCGCAGCAGCACCACGAACTCCTCGCCGCCGAAACGACCCACGATGTCCTCGTCGCGCACCTCGGCGCGGACGGCCGCGGCGACCGCCGCGAGCACCTGGTCGCCGACGAGGTGGCCGTGCCGGTCGTTCACGAGCTTGAAGTGGTCCAGATCCAGGACCAGCACCGTGGCGTGGAGGTTGATGCGCTCGGCGCGACGCATCTCCCGGCCGGCCTGGACGTGCCAGGCGGCCGCGTTGAGCAGGCCGGTCTTGCTGTCGGTGCTCGCGGCCTCCTCCAGCTGGCGGACGAGGACGGTGCGGTGCAGGACGATCAGCGGGGGCAGCACCAGCACCGCGTAGGCGGGCCCGAAGGACGCCACGGCCCCGGCCACGAGCACGCCCATGGACAGCGTCGCGAACTCGAGCACCGCCTCGTCGCCGTGGCACATGACCTGCACGAACGTGCCGAGCGTGCGGCTGGAGCCGCTCATCACGATCACCGTGGCGATGAGCACCATGTTCACGGCCGCGTAGGCGAGCAGCGCCAGCAGCACCGCGGCGAGGCCGCGCCCGCTGTGGAACGGGTCGTCGCCGGCCAGCAGATGGGTGACGGCGTCCGCCGACTGCACGGCCAGCATCACCGTGGCCAGGCTGAACAGGAACCGGTACAGCGGAACACCCGAGCGGCGCCAGATGCGCAGGTAGATGTGGATGTAGAGCACCGCGACCACGGCACCGGCAACGAGGGCCGGCATCAGGATCGCGGCGGCCAGGGCCCAGACCGAGCTCAGGTCGATGTGCGGGCTCTCGTCGGTGCGGCGGCGCATGCGCTCGACGCCGAGCGACGCCTCCGTGCTGACGATGCCCGCCACGGCGAGGACGAGGACGATCCACGGCCAGCCGGACCGGAGCGAACCGATGTCGTCACGCGCGTGGAGCACCAGGAAACCGGCGGCCAGCAGATCGATCAGGACAACGACCGCCAGGACACGGCGAGGCAAGGACCAAACAGCCCATCGGCGTACGCCGAGCGGGCTATTCAGTGGTGACCGCATCCCCCGGAACCTTTCGACCTCGCCAGTCCTCTGCGCACACGACCCCCGCCCCAGTGATCGTAACCTTGGCGGAGGCGTATGCGGATGCTGTGAGCAACCACCGAGCGATGAGCTGCATGATGCGCGCGAGCAGCGGCAACGGAAGTGTTGAAGAGAGTGTGGCCAGGGGCGGGGTCGAACCGCCGACCTACCGCTTTTCAGGCGGTCGCTCGTACCAACTGAGCTACCTGGCCGGGCCGACGGATACCGCCGGACACCTGGTGGAGCGACCCAGACGGGACTCGAACCCGCGACCTTCGCCGTGACAGGGCGACGCGCTAACCAACTGCGCCACTGGGCCTTGCTGGTGGAACCTTATCGTGCTGGTGGAGCGTACCCCCAACGGGATTCGAACCCGCGTTGCCGCCTTGAAAGGGCGGAGTCCTAGGCCACTAGACGATGGGGACTTGGACAACCGGAGCCATCCTCGCCAGCAACGACTGTCCGTTGGGAGCGATGCAACTATAGGACAGACCGGAAACGCCCTTCGCACCCGGGGGGCCGCACCGCCATGACCGCAGGTCAGCGACTGACAGGCGGCGGCAGATCAGGGTTGGCCGAGATCAGGCCGAGCATGTCGAGCAGCTGGCGCAGATCCTCGGAGTCGGCCGAGTTCTTCGCGACCACCATCCGCGCCCGGTTCAACTGGTCGTCCGATACGCGGTAGGCGTCGGCCGCGGTCCGTTGCGCGGGGATCGAGCCGGTGGCCGTCATCCGGTCCTCCCCGAGGTCCCGTCGTGCACTTCCGACACCGCTCATCGACGCCTCCCGTCCGGCGGTCGCCCGTATCGAGGACCCCTCCCCGACGCACGCAACCGCCCGCAACGGCCCCCGTGGCCGTGACCGAGACGTTACCTAGCACGGGCGCCGGTCGCACCCCTCTTCCCGGGTGACCGGTCACCCGATCTGTGACGCTCCGAACACGGAGGGCGGCGCCGGGTCGCGGGTGCCGTTCTGCGACGATGCCCACACCCGAGCTGGAGGCCGTCATGCCCGTCGAGGCACCGTTCCGCACCGAAGTCACCGTCACCGGCATGACCTGCCGGCACTGCGCGCTGTCGGTCACCGAGGAGGTCCGCGAGATCGACGGGGTCAGCACCGTCGACGTGCGCCTCGAGACCGGTGCGGTCACCGTGCTCGCCGACCGCGAGGTCGATCGCGACGAGATCGCCCACGCCCTCTCCGCGGCCGGCTTCGGCCTCGCAGGCTGAGTAGCCGGACCCATCGGTCGTAGGCTGCCGGGATGCCGTTCCCCGCGTCGTCCTCCCCCGAGCCGCGGCGGTCACGTCACCGCTCCCCCGCTCCGCAGACCCCGTCGCCCGGGCCGCTCGACGACGCCGCGCTCGACGAGGACACGCACCTCGACTCCTACCTGGCCGCGCTCGCTCCCGGCATGAACGAGGACGCGACCCAGCTCACCGGGCGCTTCGGCCACGCGCAGGTGTTCCAGCTCCGGCTGCCGGCGCTGCGCATCGAGCAGCTGCGGCGCATCGCCCGCGAGCGTGGCGTCTCCCCCGGCGCCCTCGCCGTCGACTGGGTGATCGAGCGGCTCGACCGCGAGGACACCCCGACCGGGCCGCTGCCCGTGGTCGACGACGACGAGCCGCGCCGCCGCGGGCTGCGCCGACTGGGCCGGCACTGACACCACCGCGCCGACACCACCGCGTCGACACCGAGGCCCCGACGCCAAGGCCCCGACAAGGGATCAGTCGCCGCGGAGCGCCACACGCGCGGGCGAGGTGTCGGCCAGGCACGGGCTCCCCGTGAATCCCGCGATGTCGACCGCCGCGGCCATCGCCCGGTAGCCGGCGGCCGAGAGGTGCAGCCCGTCGCCGGAGTCGAACGCCGGGGCCAACCGCGTCGGCTGCACCGGGTCGGCGACGGCAGCGGCGAAGTCGAACACCCCGTCGGCGTACTCGCGGCCGTGCGCCAGCACCCAGGCGTTCACCGCGTCGCGCGTGGCGGTGGCGGCGGGCGTGCCGTGCGCGCCGTTGGTGGAGGGGGTGATCGTCGTGAGGAAGATGCGCTTGCCCGCCGCGTGGGTGCGCTCGGCGAACTGCTTCATGCCGCCGATGATCGCGTCGGCGCCCTTCCCCGCGGCGATGTCGTTGGTGCCGATGTGCAGCACCACGTCGGTGGCCCCGGTGGCACCGGCGACGTCGCGGTCGAAACGGTCCAGCGGCGCGGCGCCGCCCTCCGGGTCGTCGGCGAGCAGTTCGTTGCGGGAGATCCCGGCGTTGAGCACGGCCATGTCGGTGGCGCCGCCCGCCGCGGTCAGGCGCGCGGCGAGGGCGTCGGACCAGCGGTCGTTCGCACCCGGGTCGCTGCCCACGCCGTCGGTGATCGAGTCGCCGACCGTCACGATCGCGTTCTCCGGACGCGGCGCCAGCACGTCCACGCCCGTGAGGACGAGCCAGGAGGAGACGGTGGTGTCGAAGGCCCCGCCTCCGGTGGTCGTCGCGACGTCGCCCGCGTGCGCGACGTAGGAGGTCTGCAGCGCCAGCGCGTGCTCGGTGACGACGGGCGGCGCGCTCGTGACGAACACGCTGACCGCCAGCGGCACGCCGACCTCGGACACGAGCGGCACGGGGTCGCTGAGCACCTGACTGCCCGCGGGGATCGTCACGCCGCCGGCCCCGCCGAAGGCCAGCGGCCGCATCGTGCCCGGGACGAGACCCGCTGTGCCGTCGGATCGACCCGCCGAGGCCGATCCGACGGCGAGCGGGGCGGTGCCGTACGCGTTGGACAGCCGTACGCGCACCTCGGAGCCGGTGACCCGCGGGTGCACGATCATCCGCAGGGTCGAGCCGGCGAGACCGGCAGGGGCGGTGGCCGGTTGTGCCGCCGCCTGCCAGCCCGTGACCCAGGCCGGGGCGCAGGAGTCGGCCACCGTGCCGTGCGGGGCGACGGGTCCGGGGCCGGCGAGGCCACCCCCACCCTCCGTCATCCCGACGACGAGGCCGACCGCGGTGAGGAAGGCCGTGGCGGCGGCGAGGACGGGCGCCCAGCGGCGCAGGTCCGGCGGGGCAGGCGGGGGCGCGAGGACCGTTCTGGTCCACGGCATGCGCGGGGCGGTTCCCACTCCCGACGCCCAGATGGCCACTCTCTCGTCCCCTCGTCCGTGGTGGGGCGTCCACCGCCGTGGCACCCCCGTCGCCGCACCCCGCCCGTCCGTGACGTCGCAGGTTCACGAACGGGCAGTAGACGAATCGCTACAGTGAGTGGAACGACACAGGACCCACGATCGTGAGTCGGCCGAACGGGTGGTCACGCTACGTTGCGTCCACCAAACGGACAGTAGCGCCCCGATCGAGGGCGCCCTCACCATCCGGGCAGGTGATCGTCCGTGGAAGAGCCGCACGGACCTGCGCGACCGGTGTGTCACGGCCTACTGTCACGTCCGATCACCGTCGGTACCGGCAAGGAGGCCCAAGCGTGAGCGCCTACGAGGACGTCTTCCGATCCAGCACGGACGACCCGGAGGCCTTCTGGCTCAAGGCCGCCGAGTCGATCGACTGGCACGTGGCCCCCACGAGGGCGCTCGACGCGTCGAACCCGCCGTTCTACCGGTGGTTCCCCGACGGGGAGCTCAACGTCTGCCACAACGCGCTCGACCGGCATGTCGACGCCGGCCGCGGCGAGCAGGCTGCGCTGGTCTACGACTCCCCCGTCACGGACACCCGGCGCACGTACACCTACGCCCAGCTGCGCGACGAGGTCGCGGCGTTCGCGGGCGTGCTGGTGGCGCAGGGCGTGGGCCACGGCGACCGCGTGGTCGTCTACATGCCGATGGTGCCCGAGGCCCTGGTCGCGATGCTCGCCTGCGCGCGGATCGGCGCGGTGCACTCGGTGGTGTTCGGCGGTTTCGCGCCCAAGGAGCTGGCCGTCCGCATCGACGACGCCGCGCCGAAGGTGATCGTCTCGGCGTCCTGCGGCATCGAGGGCAAGCGCGTGATCGAGTACAAGCCGCTGCTGGACACGGCCATCGAGCTCGCCACCCACAAGCCGTCGGCCAGCATCATCCTGCAGCGCCCGCAGGCCGAGGCCGCGATGGGCAGCAACGACGTCGACTGGGTGGAGGCGGCCGCCGCGGCCACGCCGGCCGACTGCGTGCCGGTCAAGGCCACCGACCCGCTCTACATCCTCTACACGTCCGGCACCACGGGTAAGCCCAAGGGCGTGGTGCGCGACGGCGGCGGCTACGCGGTGGCGCTGAACTGGTCGATGCCCAGTGTCTACGACGTCGGCCCGGGCGAGACGATCTTCACCGCGTCCGACGTGGGCTGGGTCGTCGGCCACTCCTACATCGTCTACGCGCCGCTGCTCACGGGTGCGACGACCGTGCTCTACGAGGGCAAGCCCGTGGGCACCCCTGACGCCGGGCAGTTCTGGCGGGTCGTCCAGGAGCACGGGGTCAAGAGCCTCTTCACCGCGCCCACCGCGTTCCGGGCGATCAAGAAGGAGGACCCGCAGGGCGAGTACGCGGCGAAGTACGACCTGTCATCGCTCCGGTACCTGTTCCTCGCCGGCGAGCGCTTGGACCCCGAGACCTACCGCTGGGCCAGCGAGCTGCTCGACATCCCCGTGATCGACCACTGGTGGCAGACCGAGACGGGCTGGCCGATCGTCGCCAACCCCGCCGGCATCGAGCTGCTGCCGGTCAAGCCCGGTTCGCCCACCGTGCCGCTGCCCGGCTGGGACGTGCAGGTGCTCGACACGAACGGCAAGCCGGTCGAGGCAGGTACCGACGGCGCGATCGTCGTCAAGTTGCCGATGCCGCCCGGCGCCCTGCCGACGCTGTGGAACGACGACGAGCGGTTCGTCAGCTCCTACATGTCGGCGTTCGACGGCTACTACCTCACCGGCGACGGCGGCCGCATCGACTCCGACGGCTACGTCTATGTCATGGGCCGCACCGACGACGTCATCAACGTGGCCGGCCACCGCCTGTCCACAGGCGGCATGGAGGAGGTCCTCGCGAGCCACCCGGACGTCGCCGAGTGCGCCGTGATCGGCGTGGCCGACCAGATGAAGGGCCAGATCCCGCGCGGGTTCGTCGTGCTCAAGGCCGGGGTCGACCGCAGCGAGGACGAGCTGCGCGCCGAGCTCGTGCAGCTGGTGCGCGACCAGATCGGCGCCGTCGCGAGCCTGAAGGACGTGGCCGTGGTCGCGGCCCTGCCCAAGACCCGCAGCGGCAAGATCCTGCGCAAGACCATGCGCGGCATCGCCGACGGCGCGGACGAGCCGGTGCCGGGCACGATCGAGAACGCGGCCGTGCTGGACGACCTCCGCCCGGTGCTGCGCCGCAGCTGACGCGACGACGAACGTCGCCCTCGTCCGACAGGTACCGGCGAGGGTTCCGTTCGTCCGTCGCCAGGGGTCGGTACGGCTGAATGAGGCAACTTCGTGCCGGGTTCGTAACGGGGAGCAACCTCGGGGAGATGTGCGGAACAGGCCGGCGCTCCCCCACGGCGGCCGTTCGACCCGAGAGGACCCGCTCTCATGCGCCCGACCCGCCCTGCCCTACTGGCGGCGTCCGCCGCCGCGATCAGCGCGTCCTGCGTCGTCGCGATGGCCGGCACCGCCCTCGCCGCCGGCACCTCGCCCACCGCCGCCCCGGCGGTGAGCAGCACCGGTCTCGTGCCGGTGCGGCTCCCGTCCCGGCCGGTCGCGACCACGCCCCCGGTGGCCCCGACCGCGGCCCGCTAGCTCACGGGGCATCCGCCAGGGCCTGGCTCACGGGGCATCCGCCAGGGCGGCAACGCCGCGAGGGGCCGCCTGGGCCGCGAGCGACCCGGAGGACGTTCGTGGCCGCCGCGCCGGGCACGGGTTAGGCCGACCTGAGTATCGCTCGGCCCGGTGACGGTGCACGATGTCCGGCATGAAGGTCGTGGTCGACTTCGATCTGTGTGAGTCCAACGCCGTCTGCATGGGCATCGCCCCGGAGGTGTTCGAGGTGAGGGACGACGACTTCCTCTACATCCTCGACGAGAACCCTCCCGAGGCGCTGCGCCCGAAGATGGAGGAGGCCGTGGCCTCCTGCCCGCGCGCGGCCATCAAGCTCGTCGAGGACTGACCGCCCGGGCGGGTTGCCGCATGGGCGTCGCAGCGTTCAGGATCTGCCCATGACGACGTCGGTCTGGAACACGCAACTCACCCCGCTCTCCTTCCTGCGGCGCTCCGCCGACGTCTATCCCGACAAGACGGCCATCGTCTACGGCGAGCGTCGGCACACCTACGCGGAGTTCGCCGCCGAGGCCACCCGCATCGCGCACGCGCTGCGCGGCTCGGGTGTCGAGCCGGGTGACCGCGTCGCGTACCTGCTGCCCAACGTGCCCGAGATGCTGGTGGCGCACTTCGCGGTGCCGCTCGCGGGCGCGGTGCTCGTCGCGATCAACACGCGGCTGTCCACGGACGAGGTGCGCTACATCCTCGACCACTCCGGGGCCAAGATCCTGGTGGTCGACGCCGCGCTGTACCCGGTGGTGGCGCCCGTCGCCGGCGAGCTGAAGACCGTCGAGGAGATCATCACCGTCGTCGACCCGGCGAACCCGGGCGACGGCATCGGCAGCGGCGTCCGCTACGACGACCTGCTCGCCCGCGGCAACGACGAGCCGCTGCCGTGGACCGTCGAGGACGAGAGCGCCAACCTCTCGATCAACTACACGTCCGGCACCACCGGCAAGCCCAAGGGCGTGCAGTACCACCACCGCGGCGCCCACCTGAACTCGTTCGGCGAGATCGTCCACTCCGCCTTCACCCCGGACAGCGTGTACCTGTGGACGCTGCCGATGTTCCACTGCAACGGCTGGTGCACGCCGTGGGCCGTCACGGCCATCGGCGGAACCCACGTGTGCCTGCGCGAGGTGCGCGGCGACGCGATCTGGAAGCTGATCACCCAGCACGGCGTCACCCACCTCGACGGCGCCCCCACCGTCGTCACCACGATCCTGCGCGCGCCCGAGGCGGAGAAGCTCGACTACCAGCTGGTGATCACCACTGCCGGCGCGCCGCCCTCGCCCACGACCATCCTGGCGATGGAGAGGATGGGCTTCCGGATCGTGCACGTCTACGGGCTCACGGAGACCTACGGGCCGTACTCGGTGAACCAGTACCAGCGCCCGTGGGACGACCTCCCGGCCGAGGAGCGCGCCACGCTGCAGGCCCGCCAGGGCGTGGGCATGGTGAGCGCCGACCGGCTGCGCGTGGTGGAGGTCGAGCTCGTGGACGGCGGCCTCAAGGACGTGCCCGCCGACGGCACGACGATGGGCGAGATCGTCATGCGCGGCAACAACGTCATGAAGGGCTACTACGAGG
>NZ_JAOPWR010000039.1 GCF_025965585.1 Pseudonocardia sp. | reverse complement strand
CCCTCACTTCCCGGTGACGGACTCCAGATAGGCGGCCGTCCAGCCGTCGGTGGCGCGGCGGACCCACAGCGCGGCGGTGGCGTCGTCCTCGTCGGCGTAGCGGTCCATGCGTTCGCGCGCGTCCCGGCGCAGCTGCTGCTTGGTGAACGCGAACGTGTCGGCGGGGACGTCGGCCGCCAGTGCCCGCGCCCGCTCCACCGCCTGGCCGAGCAGGAGCTCGGGGGCCACGACGCCGTCGACGAGCCCGAGCGCGTGCACCTGGGCCACGGCGTACGTCTGCGCGCCGAGCATCAGCCGGCGCGCAGCCACGTCGCCCACCGCGTACCGGACGACCTCCATCGCCGACCGCGGGAACGGCACCCCGACCCGCAGCTCCGGCACTCCGATGCGCCCTTTGCCCTCGGCCATGAGCGTCACGTCCGCGCATGCGGCGAGCACGCAGCCGCCCGCGATCGCGTGCCCGTTGACGGCTGCCACCACCGGTTTGGCCAGGTCGAACACCGCCCGGAACATCGCGTCGAGCGCGGGCAGGAAGCGCCGGGCGTAGGGCTCGCCCTCGGCGACGAACCGCCGCAGGTCGGCCCCTGCGGAGAAGGACCGGCCGGTACCGGTGAGGACGACCGCTCGCGCCGGATCGGCCACCAGCGCCCGGAACTGGGCCGCCACCGCCTCGCACAGCTCGACGTCCATCGCACTGACCGGGCCGTGGGCCAGCCGCACGACCGCAACCTCCCCGTCGTCGCTGCGTTCGATCCCCGCGCGTTCAGTCACGGTTACGGAGAGTACCTCCCACCATACGAAACGGACCGAACCCGACCGGTCGTTCCCGCCATTACATGGCAGGCTTCGCATGAGAGCCGACCGCCGAAGACAGCCGGAACACCAACGACGCTGGAGAGAACCATGCCGCAGAAGGTCCGCGGAGTCGTCGCACACAAGAAGGGCGAGCCCGTCTCCGTCGAGACGATCATCGTCCCCGATCCGGGCCCGGGCGAGGCCGTCGTGACGGTGCAGGCCTGCGGGGTCTGCCACACCGACCTGCACTACCGCGAGGGCGGGATCAACGACGAGTTCCCGTTCCTGCTCGGCCACGAGGCCGCCGGGATCGTCGAGGCGGTCGGCGAGGGCGTCACGGACGTCGCGCCCGGCGACTACGTGATCCTCAACTGGCGCGCCGTCTGCGGCACCTGCCGCGCCTGCCGCCGGGGCGAGCCCTGGTACTGCTTCAACACCCACAACGCCGCGCAGAAGATGACCCTGGAGTCCAGCCAGGAGCTGACCCCGGCCCTGGGCATCGGCGCGTTCGTCGAGAAGACGCTCGTCCACGCCGGCCAGTGCACCAAGGTCAACCCGGCCGCGAAGCCCGAGGCCGCGGGCCTGCTGGGCTGCGGCGTGATGGCCGGCATCGGCGCGGCGATCAACACCGGCGGCGTCGGCCGCGGCGACTCGATCGCCGTCATCGGCTGCGGCGGCGTCGGCGACGCCGCCATCGCGGGCGCCAAGCTCGCCGGCGCCACCACGATCATCGCGATCGACATGGACGACCGGAAGCTGGAGTGGGCCAGGGAGTTCGGGGCCACCCACACCGTCAACGCCAAGCAGCAGGACGTCGTCGAGGCCGTGCGGGCCCTCACCGACGGCAACGGCGCCAATGTCGTCGTCGACGCCGTGGGTCGGCCCGAGACCTTCAAGCAGGCGTTCTACGCCCGCGACCTCGCTGGCACCGCGGTGCTCGTCGGCGTGCCGACGCCCGACATGACCATCGACCTGCCGCTGATCGACGTGTTCGGCCGCGGCGGCGCCACCAAGTCGTCCTGGTACGGCGACTGCCTGCCCAGCCGCGACTTCCCGATGCTCATCGACCAGTTCCTGCTGGGTCGCCTGCCGCTGGACAAGTTCGTCTCCGAGACCATTCCGCTCGACGGCGTCGAGGCCGCGTTCGAGAAGATGCACAAGGGCGAGGTCCTGCGCTCGGTGGTGCTGTTCTGATGCCCCCGACCGGACCGGTCGACCACCTCGTCACGTCCGGCACGTTCTCCCTCGACGGGGGCACGTGGGACGTCGACAACAACGTGTGGATCGTCGGCGACGAGAACGAGGTGATCGTCGTCGATGCGGCGCACGACGCCGACGCCATCGCCGACGCCGTCGCGGGCCGGCGCGTGGTGGCCGTGGTGTGCACCCACGCGCACGACGACCACGTCAACCAGGCCCCGACCCTGTCGGACCGGCTGAACGCACCGATCCTGCTCAACCCGGCGGACAAGGTGCTCTGGGACATGACCTGGCCCGACCGCACGCCCGACGGCGAGCTGTCCGACGGCCAGACGATCACCGTCGGCGGGGTCGAGCTGCAGGTGATCCAGACGCCCGGGCACTCCCCCGGCTCGTCGTGTCTCTATGCGCCCGAGCTGGGCACGGTGTTCACCGGCGACACCCTGTTCCAGGGTGGGCCCGGCGCCACGGGGCGGTCGTACTCGAGCTTCGACACGATCATCGACTCGATCCGCGGCAAGCTGCTCACTCTGCCCGGCGACACCACGGTGCGCACGGGCCACGGCGACTCCACCTCGATCGGCGCGGAGCTCCCGCACCTCGAGGAGTGGATCGCGAAGGGCAGCTGACGGCCCGGCCGCACCTCGCCGCGCGTCGCGTCGCGTCGCGCAAGCACGCCGGCGCGCTGCGAGGACGACTCACGTGCTGCGAGGTGGGTGGCTGCCCAGCGCCACCAGCCCCAGCAGCACCGCCGACGTCCCGAACGCCGCCGCGTAGCCGAAGGGCTCCGCCACCGCGCCGAGCCCTACGGCGCCTGCGCCCGTACCGGCGTCGTAGGCGATGTTCCACGCGGCACTCGCCGAGCCGTATCGCTCGGGGCCCGCCGCGGCGAACAGCGCCGTCAGCGCGTCGTTCTGGACGAGGCCGAACCCCAGCCCGACCACGACAGCTCCCACCACGACGCTCGGGCCGGACCCGACGACGACCTCGACCGTCATGCCCACCGCCGCCACCAGCACCCCGGGCCGCAGCAGCCGCCCGCCCCAGCCGCGGCGGTCCACCAGCTCCCCCGCCACCAGCCGACCCGTCAGCCCGCCCGCGGCGGTACCGAGCAGCGCGAGCGCGACGACCGTGCCGGCGTCGGGCACGGCCAGCGGTAGGAACGTGATGAGCCCGCCCTGGGCGATGGCGCAGACGAGCATCGCGAGCACCGGCCACCACGCAGGCGGCCCGGACCGGGGTGCGGACGCCGTCTCGGGGCGTTCCCCACGGGGAGGCACCCGGACGATCGTCGCGATGAGCGCACCGAGCAGCGGCAGCACCCCGGCGACGACGAACACGACGGTGAACCCGAGCCGCTCCGCCGCGGCCACCCCGGCCGAGAGCAGCACGAACTGCGGCAGCCCGACCGCGAGCCCGTACCGCGCCGACGCCCGTCCGAGCTGAGCGGGCGGCACGAGCTCCGCCACCAACGCGCTGCCGGCCACCGTCACCAGCCCGAACCCGACGCCGCGCACGACCGACACCGCGAGCACCGGAGCGAGGTCCGGCGAGAGCGCGAGCAACGGGGCCGGGGCACCGAGCAGCAGCGCGCCGATGCCCAGGACCCAGCGGTGCCCGATGCGCGCGAGCAGCCACGGCACCGCGAGCTGGGTCGTGACGGTGACGAGCATCAGCACGCCGGTGGTGGTCCCGGCCCCGAACGCGCCCGAGCCCCCGCGCGCCACCCACAGCGGGACGACGGGCAGCAACAGCGCGTACCCGCCGAAGGCGAGCACCGTCGTCACCAGGACGAGACGGAACGACGTGGACGTCAGCGGCGACGTCACGGGGCGGGCCGCCACACCCGCCGCTCGGTGACCACGGCCGTCACGAGGTCGGCGGGGGTCACGTCGAAGGCGGGGTTCCAGGCCTCGCTCGCCGCGGGTGCCGTCCGCGTCCCGCCGACCACGAGCACCTCCTCGGCGGCACGCTCCTCCACCACGATCGCGCCGCCGTCGGGGGTGGCGGGGTCGACGGTCGACTCCGGGCAGGCCACGAGGAACGGGATGCCCGCCCGGGCCGCGGCGAGTGCGAGCGGGTAGGTGCCGATCTTGTTGGCGGTGTCGCCGTTGGCCGCCACCCGGTCGGCGCCGACCACCACCGCGTCCACGAGCCCGCGCGCGATGATCGACGGACCCGCCCCGTCCACGACGACGCGGTGCGGCACGCCCGTCTCGGTCAGCTCGACGGCGGTGATCCGCGAGCCCTGCAGCAGCGGGCGGGTCTCGTCGGCCACGACGTACGCGACGCGCCCGGCCTCGTGCAGCGACCGCACCACGCCCAGCGCCGTGCCCCACTCGACGCACGCGAGGGCGCCGGCGTTGCAGTGGGTGTGCAGCCGCAGCGGGCCGGGTCCGCACAGCTCGGCGAGCAGGTCGGCGCCCCGGGCACCGATCGCCCGGCACGCGGCGATGTCCTCGTCGCGTACGGCGAGGGCGGCGGCGAGGACCGCGTCGGGGCCTCCGGGCAGGGCCGCCCGGGCCCGCCGGACCCCGACCGCCAGGTTCACCGCCGTGGGACGCGCGGCGGCGAGGCGGTCGATCGCGGCGTAGAGGGCGGGTCCGGTCAGCGTCCGGACGGCCAGCGCCACACCCAGGGCGCCGGCCACACCGAGAGCGGGCGCTCCCCGGACCACGAGCCTGCGGATCGCGTCCACCAGCTCGTCCACGGACGCGGCGGGGACCACCCGCACCTGCGGCAGCGCGGTCTGGTCGACCATCACGATCCGGCCGTCCACCCAGTCGATCGTCCGTGGCAGCACGCGTCGACAGTAATGGCGTGTCCACCGTGAGCCGGACGCGCCGGGCCGGGGCCCGCTCGCACTCTCGGAGCAGGACCGTTCGTGTCGGGCTGCACGGGCATCGCGGCCGGGCCCCGGGTTAGCGTGGCGCGGTGCCCTGGCCCGACGCCGACTTCCCCGCCGATCCCTATCCGGGCACCGTCCCTCCGGGGTCGTACGTGCACGTCGACGGGGTGGCCCACGAGCTGGGAGCCGACCTCGACGACCTGCTCACGGCCCACGGCGCCGCCCCCGCCGCCGCGCGCGTGCCGACGCTGGCCTACGGCTCCAACCGCTGTCCGTCGAAGATCACGTGGCTGCGCGAGGAGCTGGGGCTCGGACCCGGCCCGGTGGTCGTGCTGCGGGTCCGCACCACCGGGGTCGCCGCGGTGTGGGCCGCGGGCCTGCGGCTGCGGGACGGCCAGCGCCCCGCGGTGCTGGCGGCGGCGCCCGGCGTCACCGAGGAGCACGCCGTCTGGCTCGCGACACCGGACCAGGTCGCGGTGCTGGACCGCTGCGAGGGCCGCGACGAGCGCTTCCGGCTGGCCCGCCTGCACACCGGTGAGATCCGTACCGACCACGGCACGTTGATCGCGAGCCCGTGGTGCTACCTCGGCCACTCCACGGCCCGGCGTCCGCTGCTGGTCGACGGACGCCCGGTGCGCTGCGCCGACGTCCCGCAGGCGGTGGCCCACGACCTCGTCGGGGAGGCCGCCGAGACCGACGGCCTCGACGCCGGAACGGTGGTCGGCGCCCCGCACCCCGACGAGTGGCCCGCGGCTCTGTTCACCTACGGCCTGTTGCGGCCCGGGCAGCCGTCGTGGCACCTCCTGGCTCCCCACGCCGCCGGCACGCCGCGCCCCGCGACCGTCCCCGGCACGGTGCTGGACACCGGCAGGGGCTACCCGGCATGGCTGCCCGACCGGCCCGGATCGACGCCCGGGGTGGTGGTGCCGCTGCACGACCCGGCCGCCGTCCTCCCGGCGCTCGACGCCTACGAGGGGCCCGGGTACCGCCGCGTCCGCGTGGTCGTCCCGGCCGACGGCACGGTCTGCTGGGCCTACGCCTGGCGCTACCCCGTGATCACGAGCGCACGCCCTCCGAACCGGTGATGCCGAAGTACCGCCCGTGGGGAACGGCGTCGCGGCCGGCGACCGGATCGTCCGGCCTCAGGGGCCGCTCGACGCGAGCACCGAGGGCGCCGAGCCGGGCAGCGGCTTCCGCGCGCTCTCCCGGACCTTCACCACCGCGACCATGGAGATCAGGGCGGCCACGGCCACGTAGACACCCGGGATGGCGTTGTTCCCGGTGGCGGTGACGAGGAACGCGAGGATCGCCGGCGCGGTGCCGCCGAACAGCGACGTCGAGATGTTGTAGCCGATGGAGAACCCCCCGTACCGGACGTCGGTCTCGAACAGCGCGGGCAGCGTCGCGGACATCGTGCCCAGCAGCATGACGAGCAGCAGGGCGAGGATGGCGAGGCCACCGACGGTGCCGCCGACCGTGCCGGTGTCCAGCAGCAGGAACGCCGGGTAGGACAGGAGGATGAAGCCGACGCAGGACGTCACGATGAGCGGTCTCCGGCCGATGCGGTCCGAGAGCGCCCCCACCGGGATGATCACGATCATGATCACGAGCATCATGCCCAGGATGTAGAGCAGCGCGGTCGTGGAATCGAGCCTGAGCGTGGTCTGCAGGTACGTGGGCATGTAGAACAGCACCGTGTAGACCGCGACGTTGTAGAACAGCACCAGGCCGATGCAGACGAGGATCGGCCGCCAGTGCCGGGTGATCACCTCGCGCAGCGGCGAGTCCGACACCTCCGCCTTCTGCTCGAGCGCGAGGAACGCCGGGGTGTCCTCCAGCTTGGAGCGCAGGTAGAGCCCGACCAGGCCCAGCGGGCCGGCGATGAGGAACGGGATGCGCCAGCCCCAGGCGGCCATGGCGTCCGCGGACAGGCCGAACTCGAGGGCCGTCACCAGCGCGGCCGCCAGCACGAACCCGCCGGTGGTGCCGAACTCCAGGAAGCTGCAGTAGAAGCCGCGCTTCTTGTCCGGGGCGTACTCCGCGATGAACGCGGCGGCGCCGCCGTACTCACCACCCGTCGCGAAGCCCTGGATCAGCCGGACCAGCACGAGCAGGGCCGGTGCCAGGTACCCGACGACCGAGAACGTCGGCAGCAGGCCCAGGACGAAGCTGGCCCCCGACATCGTCACGATCGTGAGCGCCAGCACCTTCTTGCGCCCGATCCGGTCACCGAGCGGGCCGAGGACGATGCCCCCGAACGGCCGGACGAGGTACGCCACGGCGAAGGTCGCCAGCGTGAAGAACACGCCGGCACCGGAAGCACCGCCCGGGAAGAAGCTGGCGGCGATGTAGACGGTGACGTAGCTGTAGATGCCGTAGTCGAACCACTCGACGAGGTTTCCCATCGCCGAGGCGCCGACCGCCTTGCGCACCGTGGGTTCGTCGATCACGGTCGGTTGCGCCGTGTCTGGCCTCGTCATGTGTAAGGGACCTCCTCGATTAGCGGACGAGGCTAGGTACCTCCGAATGGCCCTGCAACCGGGAGCAGCGGCTATGCGCCCGCGGCAGCCACCGTGGTGGTCGTCTGCCGGGCGTCGGGGATGCGGTAGAGCCGCGCCGCGTTGCCCCCCAGCACCGCGCGTACCGCATCGGCGCCGAACCGCGGGTAGCGGCGCCCCAGGCCCGGCGGGAAGCGGTAGCGGGCGAGCTCCTCCACGAGCCTGCCCGGCCGCATCATCGGGTAGCCGCTGCCGAACAGCAGCCGCTCGGGCCCGAACGCGGCCAGGAGCGAGCCGAATGCGTGGGCGAAGTCGAGCGACTCCGTCCACGGCAGGATCTCGGTCAGCATGACGTGGACGTTGGGCAGCGCCGCGAGCCGGCACAGCTGCTCGGTGCGCAGGCAGCCCGCCCCGAGCACGAACCGGATGTCGGGCAGCGCCCGGGCGAGGTCGCGGAACTCACGGGCGTCGAACCCCGGAGGCGCCACGCGCGCGGCGGCACCCGCCCGTACCGGCTGTGCGGAGCCCGCCCGCACCGGCTCCGCCCACCGCGGCACCTTCGGCCGCCGCTCGCGGACCACCAGCACGGGCTCGTCGTCCTCGCGGCGCCACGGGGCCGGGCGGGTGGAGGGCCCCACTCCGATGTGGACGACGTCGGCGCCGGCCTGCCCGCACCGCGCCAGCACGCGGCGCAGCCACGGGTCGGCGAGCTGCAGCCACCCGGCGGGCCTGCGCCGCTCGCACAGCGTCAGGCCGCGCAGGTCGAACCGGCGCACGCGGGGGGTGAGTCCGCGTGCGCCGGGCTGACCACCGCCCGGATCGAGCTCGCCGCTGAGCACGAACCGGTCGGGCATCCAGCCCGCCATCTCCGCATGCCACTCGAGCGGGGAGAAGCCCAGCACGAACAGGTCACCGAGCACCACGGGCTGCAGGACGGCGCGGTCCACGTACCCGCCGCCGAACACATCCCGGTTGAGGGTCTGCTCGGTGACGCGCTCGACCTCGTGCGGCGGCACCGCGGAGCCGTCCAGCTCGCGGTGCCGGCGCAGGAGATCCAGCGCGTAGACCTCGCCGTCGGGGATCGCCTGGTTGTGCGGGCTGGCGTCCCAGATGTGCACCTGGGCGTCGACGACCAGGCAGCTTTCGCCCCCGACGGTGTACACGGCTTAGCCGACCGAGGGCCCCAGGCCCATGGACTGGGGGGTGCTCGAGTCGGGAGACGGCTGCGGGATGCCGTCGTCGAGGGGGCCGTACTCCGTCATGAGCGCCTTGTTCCACGGAGTCTGCTCCTCGGCCACCAGGGAGTTGGTGGTGAGGATCAGGCCGGCCACGGAGGCGCCGTTCTGCAGGGCGGAGCGCACGACCCGCAGGGGGTCGATGATGCCCATCTCGACCATGTTGCCGAAGCGGCCCTCGAGGGCGTCGAAGCCCTCGTCCACGCCCAGCGCGCTGACCTGCTTGACCACGTCGTGGCCGTCGTAGCCGGCGTTGGTGGCGATCAGGAACACCGGCTCGGTGAGCGCGGCCCGGACGATCTCCACGCCGATCCGGTAGTCGCCCGAGACGTCCAGCTTGTTCAACGCCTGCTCGGAGTGCAGCAGGGCCGAACCACCGCCGGCGACGATGCCCTCGGCCATCGCGGCGCGCGTGGCCTGCAGGGAGTCGTCGACGCGGTGCCGGATCTCCTTGAGCTCGGCGTTGGTCGGGGCACCGACCGAGATGATCGCGGCCTTGCCCGACAGCCGGGCGATGCGATCGTTGAGCCAGTCCTCGTCGGTACCGATGCTGGCGCGGTGCATCTCGGCGCGCAGCTGGGCGAGCCGGTTGTCCACGGCCTCCTTCGCACCGCCGCCGCCGATGATCGCGGTGTTCTCGTTGGTGGCCCGCACCTGCGAGGCGCGGCCGAGGTGCTCGAGGGTGACCTGCTCCAGCGAGAACGACGACGCCTTGGAGTGCACCTTCGCCCCGGTGAGCGCCGCGATGTCCTCGAGCATGTGCACGCGCTTCTCGCCGAAGCCGGGCGCCTGGATCGCGGTGACCTTGAGGTGGCCGTTGACGTGGTTGTGCACCAGCATCTGCAGCGCGCTGCCCTCGACCTTCTCGGCGATGATCACTAGCGGCCGCGGGTCGCGCATGACCCGCTCCAGCATCGGCATCAGCGAGCGGACATCGGTGATCTTCTCCGACGACAGCAGCAGGTAGGGGTCGTCGAGGATCGCCATCATGCTGCCCGGGTCGGTGACCAGGTAGGGCGAGACGTAGCCGTTGTCGAACTCGAAGTCCTCGACGAAGTTGACCTGCAGGCCGAGCACCGGGCCGTCGTCGACCGAGATGACGCCGTCGTCGCCGACGGTGTGCAGGGTCTGGGCCACGATGCGGCCGATGGACTCGTCGTCGTTGGCGGAGATGGCGGCGACGCGGGAGAGGTCCTCCACGCTGTCGACGGGGTGCGCCACGGTGGAGAGGTGCTCGACGATCGCGGCCACCGCGACGTCGATGCCGCGCTTGACCAGCACGGGGTTCCCACCGGACGTGATGGCCTTCGTGCCCTCGCGGACGATGGCCTGCGCCATGACCGTGGCGGTGGTGGTGCCGTCACCGACGGTGTCGTTCGTCTTGATCGCAGCTTCCTTGAGGATCTGCGCACCCATGTTCTCGAACGGGTCCTTCAGGTAGATCTCCTTGGCGATGGTCACACCGTCGTTCGTGACCTCCGGCGTCCCGGTGATCTTCTCCAGGATGACGTTGCGGCCCTTCGGACCGAGCGTCGACTTGACCGCTTCGGCCAGTTGGTCGACACCTGCCTTCAGCAGATCGCGAGCTTCCTGTCCGAACTTGAGTTCCTTGGCCACGGGGCCCTCCTGGAGAAATCGGGTCGTGCTCTGCGCGGGGTAGAACGACGGGTGACACGCACCGGGTCGCTACCCACCGCCGGATTGCGGGGGTAGCGACCCGGGAACTGCGGGATCGTGCGACTACTTGGCGACCTCGGGAGGCAGCATGTCGCCGATGAACTCGGCGGCCTCCTCCAGATTCCCGAACATGACGGTCCGGTCATCCATGTGGATCATTTTCCCGTAGTGGGTGGACATGTTCTCCTCGAACTCGGAGGCGTCGTAGAAGCCCTCCTCCTCGCCGAGTGCCTCGGAGATCTCGTCATAGACGAAGTCCATCCGGCCCACACAGTCCACACGGATCATCGACGGCAGGTGGGTGATGGTGACGTTCTCCTGCCGGTCCATCACCTCGGCCACGACGACGCCGACCTGGTTGTTCATCAGGGTCACGCCGGCCATGTTCGACGCCGTGTTGTTCGCCTTGAACGGGCTCTCGGTGGTCTTGAAACTGGTCACTGCGACAGCTCCTTCGGGGGCTCCAGTCCGAGTTCGGTCACGATGCCGGCGAACCGGCTCTTGGCACGATCGAGGGCGTCCTCGAAGCGGGGCGGCTTGTGGTCGGCCTGCGACCACAGGGGCTGCATCGTGCGTGCTGCCTCGATGCACTGCGCCGTCCACTTGGACAGCCAGCCCTGCATGAGCTCCTTGTTGTGCTCGGCGAACTCGCGGTCCTGCGTGAGCGGACCGAAGCACGCGGTGGTCCAGCGCAGGTCGCGCTGCGAGTAGTCGTACTCGCCGGCGCCGATGACGGTCGGCGTCACGAAGTCGCCGTTGCCGGCCGCGGCCTGCTGCACGAGGTTCGATCGGAACAGCTCGCCGAGCAGCGGCTCGAACACCACGTTGGCGGCGAAGGCCATCTCGCCCCAGTCGTCGTCGACCGCGGTGAGCGCCTCGACGACCTTGCGGACGCCCTGCCACTCGGGGTCGTTGTTCCACGCGTCGACGTGGGCCGACCCGTCGAAGCCCTCGATCTCCTCCGACAGCGTCAGGTTGTAGAGGGCGAGGTCCTGCGCGAACCTGATCTTGTGCATGCTGTTCACGACCATGGCCGTGTTGTGCATGTTGGTCGGGCAGGAGCGGTTGATCGCCGCGAACACGTAGAGGCCGAGGATGTGCTCGATGTGCATCCAGGCGCCGACGTTGCGCTCGACGAACGTCTTCCAGTTCGGGGTCCAGTTGTCGAACGCCTTGGCCTGCCGGGCGTTCTCGATGTTCTGGGTGGTCTGGCGGACGACGTTCGCGTTGTAGCGGTAGAACGTCATCTCCCATTCCTCGTTGGGGTCCCGGAACTCGTGCCAGCCGTGGGCCGGCCAGTCGGCGACGTGCTGCCCGCCGGAACCCGGTCCACGCTGCGGCTCGGGCTTGTCGACGCCCCACGCCTTCAGCTTGGTCCAGGTCAGCGGGTATCCCGCCGTGCCGTCGGCGAAGCCGTAGATCCACCCCTGTGACAGGTAGTGGCGAGGGTCCGGCTGGACGTCGACCGTGACGTCCTCGTAGTGGGTCTGCTTGCGCTTGGCCGGCTTGTAGTAGTTGTACCGGCGTGCGCTGGCACCGGAGTCGGGGAACTCCTGGGCGCCCGCTTCCGCGTCCGTGAACATTGGCTTCGGAACATTGCGTTCCGGCCGTTGAGTGGTCGTCATTGGCCGTCCTCGCCTTCTTGTTCACCGGTGGTGGTGAACTTGTCGTAGAAGATGAACTGCTCGGGCACTCCGAGTTCTGTGAGCAACGGGATCGCCGCATCCACCATGGGCGGCGGCCCGCAGACGTAGGCCTCCTTCCCCTTCAGGTCGGGCTCACACCGCTTGACGACATCGGTGATCAGACCGACCTCGCCGTCCCACTCGTCGCCGTCCGCGGGCTCGGAGAGCGCCGGGACGTACCGGAAGCTGGGGAGACGTTCCTCCAGCTCCCGGAGCTCCTTCTCGAAACACAGGTCCCGCTGCTGGCGGGCCCCGTAGTAGAAGACTGCCGGCCGCTCGACGCCTCGATCCGCCATCGATCGGAGAAGGCCCAGTACCGGGGCCAGACCGGCCCCGCCACCGACGAACACGAGCGGTGATGTGCGGCTCTCCCGCAGCGTGAAGGTGCCGAAGGGGCCCTCCACGTCGAGCCGGTCACCGACTGCCACCTTCGTGGCGAGGAACTCGGAGAACAGGCCGTCGGGGTAGACCTTGATGACGAACTCGAAGTGGCCTTCACGGCCCGGCGTGTTCGCCATGGAGAACGAGCGGCTCTCCTCTGTACCCGGCACAATGATGTCGAGGTACTGGCCAGGGAAGAACTTGATCTCCTCGGGCTCGATCAGCTTCAGGACCAGGTGACGCATGTCGTGCGTGACCGATTCGTTCGAGACGACCTCGGCCACACCCCTCTTCAGCGGCAGGCCGGACCGGATGATCTCCTCGTCGTAGTTGAGGAGTTCGATCACCAGGTCCTCGTAGGCGTGCGCTCGGCACAGGAGAGTGGAACCCTCCTCCTTCTCGTAGTCCGGGAGCGCGAAGGTCGAGTACGAGTCGTACTCGATGTCCTCACCCTCGAGGACGAAGGACTTGCAAGCCGCGCACTGGCCTTCCTTGCAGCCGTGCATGAGCTGGACGCCCTGCTCGGCCGCCGCGCGAAGGATGTTCTGATCCTCGTCGACCTCGATCTCGATGCCGACGGGTTCGAACCGCACGATGTGCTTTTCACCCATGTGTTGTGCCTTTCACCGGTCGAACCTGTTGTGCAGTGCTGAGTCCGGCCTGGCAGGGAGCGGGCCGACGGTGGTTCCGCCGGCCCACCCCCCTCACCTGACCCGCGCTCAGGCGCTCGCGGGTGCCGGACGTCCGGCGGGGCCCTGCTTGTTGTAATCAGCGAGGAACGCGGCCTTACCGGCGGCGTCGAGCTCGTTGATGATCACATTGGGGCTACCACACGGCGGGCAACGGCGAAGGTGGTCCAGCGTCCACATCTTCTTGGGATCCAGGTCGAGGTGGGGCTGAGCCGTCATCGTCTTGCCGTCGTCACGAACGAAGCCCATGTCGGAGACGACATCGGCCCAGTTCCAGCCGTGGTAGAGCGTCTCCCACTCGCGGTGCCCGACCAGGCGGCCCATGTTCGGGGTCTCGCGACCCTGGTACGTGGGGCGGAAGGCCTCGACATCGGTCCAGCGGCAGACCT
>NZ_JAOPWR010000017.1 GCF_025965585.1 Pseudonocardia sp. | reverse complement strand
TCCATCAGTGAGCCGGCGACGGGTCGCAGTGGTACGACGAAGGGGTAGACGCCGATGTCGATGGCGCGTTTGCAGGCGTCGATGGTGAGCTGGGGGTCTTCGCCCATGCCGAGGATGACGTAGGTGGAGACGCGGCCTTCGCCGAATACGGTGACGGCGTGTTCCCAGGTGCGGAAGTAGGTCTCGATGCCGGTGCGGTATTTGCCGGGGGCCACCTTGGCGAGCACGGCGGGGTCGAAGGTCTCGATGTGGATGCCCAGGGCGTCGACGCCCATGTCGTGGACCTGGTTGATCACCGAGAGGTCGCGGGGTGGTTCGAACTGGATTTCCACCGGTAGGCCGGCGGCTTCTTTGACGGCTTGGCCGCAGGTGGCGACGTAGAGGGCGCCGCGGTCGGGGGCCATGGAGGAGCCGGTGGTGAGGGTGGCGTCGATCGCGCCGTCGAGTTCCTTGGCGGCGACGGCGACTTCGGCGAGCATCTCGGGGGTTTTCTTCGCGATGGTGGCGCCGGAGGTGAGGGAGAGCCCGATGCCGCAGAAGCCGCACTGGTCGGGGTTGCCCCAGTAGTTGCAGGCCTGCACGACGGTGGAGGCGAGCGAGTCCAGGTGTAGCAGCGCGATCTGGTGGTAGGGCACGCCGTCGGCGGTCTGCAGGTCGTAGAACCGTGGTCGGGCGGTGCCGGCCACGGAGGCGATCTTGAGGCCGTCGCGGTAGATGCCTTGGCCGTCGTCCTCGGCGCGGAGCGCGTAGGGGGAGGTGTCGTTGGGTGGCACGGTGACGGGTACGCCCTCGATCCAGAGCATTCCGGAGTCCGATGGTCCCGCGCCGCCCTTGCGGGTGGTCTCCAGCGCGGTCTCCAGTCGCAGACCGACGCTCTGCAGGTCCATGATCAGCGCGGCCACCGCGGAGTAGTCCGGATCCGGAGGCACGAAAGCGGCTCTGTCAGGAGTGCGCAGGAGGTCGGTCATGAATCTATTATAGTGGATTTACTTCACTATTAGATATGACATCCCTGCTGTCAGGAGCCCGCCACCCGAGCCCAGCGCGCTGATCGCGGACGACACGGATGACTCGGTGACGACCAGCCGTTGCGCGGCTGCGCGGATCGAACCGGTGTCGGCCAGCTCGACGAGCGCGCGCAGCGGCGCAGTGGTGGTCACCCGACGACGTTCCCGTATGCGTCCACGTCGTCGGATCCAATAACACCGAGGCCGGCGTGCGAGGAGCTGTCGTCGCCCCGGTCGAAGACCCGGCTGGCGAGCAGGTCGGGCGCCTCGATCGTGGTGAGCGCGGCGAGGTCGACACGGGGGTCGGCCTGCTCCAGCAGACGACGTGCCTGCCGCAGCCGGGCCCGTTCCACCGCGTTGCGCACGCTGCGCGCGTTGGCGAACCACGGCTGCCCGACGCGCTTGTCGAGATACCTCCGCAGCACCTCGCGGGCCTCGTCGGAGAACCGGTACCCGAGAGCGCAGGTCATCAGGACGCTGATCTCCTCGAGTTCCCCGACGGAGTAGTCGGGAAAGGTGATGTGATGAGCGATCCGGCTCTGCATCCCGGGGTTGGCCGCGAAGAAGGTGTCCATCCGGTCCGCGTAGCCGGCGAGGATGACGACCAGGTCGTCACGGTTGTTCTCCATCACCTGCAGCAGGATCTCGATGGCCTCGCCACCGTAGTCCCGCTCGTTCTCGGCCTTGTAGAGGTAGTAGGCCTCGTCGATGAACAGCACGCCGCCCATCGCCCGCTTGATCACGTCCTTCGTCTTGGGCGCGGTGTGCCCGACGTACTGGCCGACGAGATCGTCACGGGTGACGGTGACGAGGTGGCCCCTGCGCAGGTAACCGAGACGGTGCAGCAGGTCCGCCATCCGGACGGCGACCGTGGTCTTGCCGGTGCCCGGGTTGCCCGTGAAGCTCATGTGCAACGTGGGCTGGGGTGCTGTGATGCCGAACCGTTCCCGTGTCCGGTCGATCAGCAGCAGGGCCGCGATCTCGGCGATCCGCGTCTTGACCGGCACCAGTCCGACGAGCTCACGGTCCAATGAAGCGAGGACGTCGTCGATGCCGGCCTCCCTCCGCACCGCGGTCAGGTCGACCACAGCGTCGGCAGGGAGCAGATCGGGAGCCGGCCCTTCCGGCAGCGGATCCCGATCGAGTTGTGGGCCGGCGGTTGCTGCTGCGGGCCTCATGCCGAAGGCGCGGCGACCTGCCGCTGCCTCGGACGGCGATCCGCCTGTCATCTCTCAGCTCCGCGGGTAGCGGTCCCCGACGGGACGCTGGGTCGCGTAGGAGTGGGTCGTGTACCGGACGGTGCGGTCGGGCCCCTCCTGGCGCTCGAGGCGGAAGCCGGGTTCGTCCTCGGGCCGCTGCACGATGAACGACAGCGCGGTGGTCTGCCGGCCCAGCGTGGCGTCATAGGCGATGAGCTTGATGTAGGTGTTCGGGTGGGCCGTGCGGCACGCGTTGACCTCCAGCAGGACTCCCGCCGGGTCCTTGAGGTCGAACATCGGAAGCCCCCACATCTCCCACAGGTTGTTGCGCGGGTGCGGGTCGTCGGTGTACTCGACCGACAGCGGCCAGTCATTGCTCAGCGCGTAGGCGATCTGCTTGAGGATCTCGTCGTCGGTGAAGTCGGGCAGATAGGAGAAGGTGCCTTGCGTGATGCGCATCGTCGCCCTCCTCAGGCGTTCGTCGGCGTCGCGACGACGTCGGGGGTGTCGGTGGACTCGTAGTTGAACGTGATGTCACCCCAGGTGGCCAGCGCGGTGTCCAGCGCGCGGTTCTTGGTGGCTGCCTTCTTGAGGATGACCTCACCCTCCCTCAGGTAGTCGACGCCCTCGTTGCGCGCCTTGATGATGGTCTCGAGGGCGACGCGGTTAGCCTCGGCGCCGGCCGCGATGCCCATCGGGTGGCCGATGGTGCCGCCGCCGAACTGCAGGATGACGTCCTCGCCGAGGTGATGGATCAGCTGGTGCATCTGGCCCGCGTGGATACCACCCGATGCCACCGGCATGACGCCCGGCATCGACGCCCAGTCCTGGTCGAAGTACAGGCCCTTCACCGGATCGGCCGCGATCGTGTCCTTGCGCAGCACGTCGTAGAAGCCCGCGACGGCGTTGGGGTCGCCCTCGAGCTTGCCCACGACCGTGCCGGCGTGGATGTGGTCGACGCCCGCGAGGCGCATCCACTTGGAGATCACGCGGAAGCTGACGCCGTGGGTCTTCTGCCGGGTGTAGGTGCCGTGCCCGGCGCGGTGCAGGTGCAGCAGGACACCGTTCTTGCGAGCCCAGAGCCCGAGCGACTGGATCGCGCTGTAGCCGATCGTCAGATCGATCATGACGACGACACTGCCGAGCTCCTTGGCGAACTCCGCCCGCTCGTACATCTGCTCCATCGTGCCGGCGGTGATGTTGAGGTAGTGCCCCTTGATCTCGCCGGTGGCCGCCTGGGCTCGGTTGACGGCTTCCATGCAGAACAGGTAGCGGTCGCGCCAGCGCATGAAGGCCTGGGAGTTCACGTTCTCGTCGTCCTTGGTGAAGTCCAGCCCGCCGCGCAGGGCCTCGTAGACGACACGTCCGTAGTTGCTGGCCGAGAGGCCGAGCTTCGGCTTGGTGGTGGCCCCCAGCAGCGGGCGTCCGAACTTCTGCAGGTGCTCACGCTCCATGACGATGCCGTGCGGCGGTCCCTGGAACGTCTTGACGTAGTGGACCGGGATCCGCATGTCCTCCAGGCGCAGGGCCTTGAGGGGCTTGAAGCCGAAGACGTTGCCGATGATCGAGCTCGTCAGGTTGGCGATCGAGCCCTCCTCGAACAAGTCGAGCTCATAGGCGATGTAGGCGATCCACTGGCCGGGGCTCCCGGGCACCGCGTCGACCTTGTAGCACTTGGCCTGGTAGTGCGAGTAGTCGGTGAGGCGATCGGTCCAGACCACCGTCCAGGTGGCGGTGCTCGACTCCCCGGCGACCGCGGCGCCGGCCTCCTCCGGTGGAACGCCCTCCTGGGGGGTGATCCGGAAGGCGCACAGCACGTCGGTGTCCTTCGGGATGTAGTCGGGCTGCCAGTAGCCCATCTCGGCGTAGGGGATCACTCCCGCATTCCATCGAT
>NZ_JAOPWR010000007.1 GCF_025965585.1 Pseudonocardia sp. | reverse complement strand
TGTCAGCCTCGTGGCGGTGCCGTGTCAGCGGCCGGGCGCAGCCTGTCCGCATGGAGTCCGTCATCCAGGTCGATGGCCTGGTCAAGAAGTTCGGGGGCACCACCGCGCTCGCGGGGGTGGACCTCGTCGCCCGCCCCGGCGCGGTGCTCGGCCTGCTCGGCCCCAACGGCTCGGGCAAGACCACCACCGTGCGCGTGCTCGCCACCCTGCTCCGCCCCGACGCCGGGTGCGCCACCGTGTTCGGCCACGACGTCGTCACCGAGGCGGCCGCCGTCCGCGGGCGCATCGGGCTCACCGGCCAGTACGCGGCCGTCGACGAGGCCCTGACCGGCACGAACAACCTCATGCTCATCGCGCGCCTGCTCGACCTCTCGCGCTCCGCCGCCCGGGCCCGCTCCGCCGAGCTCGTCGAGCGCTTCGGGCTCACCGAAGCCGCGGGCCGGAAGGTGCGCACCTACTCCGGCGGCATGCGGCGCAGGCTCGACCTCGCCGCCAGCCTCATCGGCCGCCCCGACATCCTGTTCCTCGACGAGCCGACCACCGGCCTCGACCCCCGCCACCGCAACGAGGTGTGGGACAGCGTCCGCGGCCTGGCCGCCGACGGCGTGACGGTGCTGCTCACCACGCAGTACCTGGAGGAGGCCGACCGGCTCGCCGACGACCTGGTCGTCCTCGACCGCGGCCGGGTGATCGCTGCCGGCACCCCGGCCTCGCTCAAGGCCGACATCGGCGGCCAGCGGCTGCACGTCCGCCCGCTCCATCGCACCGACATGTCCGTCGTCGCCGCGGTGGTCGCGGACCTCGCTCCCGACCAGGCCGCGGTCATCGACACGAGCGGTGAGCTCGTCGTCCCCGCTCCCACGCCGGACCTGCTGCGCCGCGTCGCGGACCGGCTCGAGGACACGGCCGTCGCCGTCGCGGAGATCGGTCTGCGCCTGCCGAGTCTCGACGACGTCTTCATGACCCTGACCGGCCGCGCGCCCGAGACCGAGGCGGCATGACCTTCACCGCACCCGCTCCCACCGCCCGGCCGGCACCGGCCCCGGAGGCCGCCCGCCGCGGCCCGTCCACCCTGCGCCACGGCGTGACCCTCGCCTGGCGCGGCGTGATCAAGACGATCAGCTCGCCCGAGGCGCTGCTCGACGTCACGCTGCAGCCGGTGATCTTCCTGCTGCTGTTCGTCTACGTTTTCGGCGGCGCGATCGGGGGGAGCACGCAGAACTACCTGCAGTTCGCGCTGCCGGGCGTGCTCGTGCAGACCATCGTGTTCGCCTCGGCCGGTACCGGCGTCGGGCTGGCCGACGACCTGAGCACCGGCATCTTCGACCGGTTCCGCAGCCTGCCGATCTCCCGCTCCGCCCCGCTGGTCGGGGCGATCGGCGCCGATCTCGTGCGCTACGTGACGTCCGGCGTGATCATGCTGATCTTGGGGGCGGCCCTGGGCTTCCGCTCCGGGGCGGGCCCGCTCGCGTTCCTCGCCTCGATGGGCCTGATCGTGGTGTTCGCGTTCGCGTTGTGCTGGGTGTTCACCACGCTCGCCATGGTGGTCAAGCAGCCGCGGTCGGTGCAGGGGCTCGGTGCGCTGATCATGTTGCCCCTGTCGTTCGCCAGTAACGTCTTCGTGCCCGCGAGCACGATGCCGGGCTGGCTGCGGGCGTTCGTGGACGTCAACCCGGTCTCGCAGACCGTCAGCGCCGTGCGGGGCCTGCTCACCGGTGGCCCCGTGGCGGCTCCGGCCAGGTTCGCGCTGGTGTCGGCCGCGGTGATCATCGCGGTCTTCGCGCCGCTCGCCGTGACGCTCTACCGCCGCCGCACGTGACTACGCGCGCGTCGACGCCGACAGCGCCGCACCGGTGACGAGGCTGATGATCGCCAGCCCGATCACCAGGTGGATCACGCCGGTGGCGAGGCTGACGGCGAGCGTGTCGTCGTTGAGGATCGGCAGCACCACGGCGACGGCCGTGAGCAGCCCGGCGATCCAACCGAAGTACGCCATCGGCCGCGGGGTGCTCAGCAGCAGCAGGTGCGCCAGGCCGGTGGCCGCCAGCGCGGCGACCGCCGCGGAGACGCACAGGATCACCGTGCGCGAGTCACCGAGCGCCCCGGACTTGACGGGCGCGAGGTACGGGATCTGCAGCAGCGCCCGCACGATCAGCAGCCCGACGAGCCCGATCAGCGCGGCGACGATGGCCGTGGCGACGCCGCCGGCCCACAGCCGGCCCGCGTTGATCACCGGGCCGCGGGGTGGTTCGGGACGTGCGGGCTGCTGGACGCCGTGGCGCGGCATCTGCCGCGTGCGGTCCCAGTCGTCCTCGTTGTAGCCGCCGCTCATCCTGTCCCCACCCCGTCCTGCCGAGAAGATCGATCCGCGCACGATGGACCACTCCTGGGCTCCGCGCAGAACGAGTGTCCCGTATCGGACACCGGATGCGCCCGCCGCCCGGCCGACGGGCCGCTCGGACGGGTGAGGTCAACGGTCTCAACAGGGTGCGGCGCTGGTCGTCCCGCCGCTGTGGAGGGCGGTCCCGAACGCCTCCAGCCGGGCCACCCCGTCGGCGCGCGGGAGCTCGGCCCCGGCGCGGACGAGCGCGTCGGCGTCCGTCCCGAGGGAGGCGCGCAGCGTCGTGAGCGTCCCCCGGACCTCGGGCGAGCCGCGGTCGAGCGTTCCCCGCTGCGCGGTCGCCACCCCCAGCAGCAGGCAGGCGCACCGGGGATCGCCCTCGGCGAGCGCGAGCTGTGCGGCCACCTCCGCGACCGCCGCCGTGACCGGACCGTCCCGGCTCTCGACCGCCGCGGACACGCCCTCCGCAACGGCGGCCCGGGCCTCGTCGACGTGGCCCGCCGCCAGTTCGATCGCCGCCCGCGTCATCGCGAGGAAGGCCCGCCGATGTGGCACGGCGAGGCCGCCGAACCCGCTGCCGGCCAGGTCGGAGGCGGCGATGTCCAGGTGGGCGCGGGCGGCGTCGAGGTCGCCCGCCATGCGCTCGATCTGCGCCAGCGCGCTGGCGAGACCACCCGCGGAGATGAACGGCCCGTCCTTCGGCCAGCCGATGCGCTCCAGCATCGCGCGGGCTGCGGCGATGTCGCCGTGGCGTGCCTCCAGCAACGCCCGCCTGCTGAGGAACTGCAGCAGGTCGTCGTCGTTGCCCAGCTCGGCGGACAGCGCGATGGCCTCGTCGTAGGCGCGGGCCGCCGCCGCGTGGTCGCCCGCGACGTCCTCCAGCTCCCCGAGGGAGTGCACGGTCAGGCCGAGCCCGAACCGGTCGCCGATCGCCGCCAGCTGATCGTGCGCGACGCGCAGCAGCTCCCGCTGCTCGTCGATGCGACCCTCGTTCTCCGCGATCTGGGCCCGCACCGAGAGGGCGTACCCACGCACCCAGGGGTCCTGTGCCTCGGTCGCCAGTGCGACGATCGGGCCGTCGTCCTCCTCGACGAGCAGCGTGGTGACCGGCTCGAGCAGCTGCAGGACCGGGTGCCACGGCCGGGGCAGCCCGGCGGCGAGGGCGACGGCGGTCTCCGCGAGCCTCCGCGCTCCAGCCGCGTCGCCCTTCCCGACGCTCAGCACGGCGAGGAACCCGGTGCTGAGGGCCCGGGCCTGCGCCGGCACCTGCCCGTCCAGGCCGTGGACCGTGGTGGTCCACCGGTCGGCCTCGTCCGTGCGGCCACGGATCAGCCACGACCACACCATGGCGGCGACGATTCGGTGCGCCGTGGCCGCGTCGCCCCCGGCGACCGTGCGCCGCAACGCGATGTCGATCTCGTCGGCCTCTGCGCGGAGGCGGGCGAGCCAGCCCAGCTGGTCGGCCGTGCGCAGGTGCGGCTCGGCGGTCTCGGCGAGGTCCAGCACCATGCGGGCGTGCGCGTCCGCGGCCGCCTCGCGTTCCCCTGCCTCGTCGAGGCGCTCGCCCGCGTACTCGCGGATGGTCTCCAGCATCCGGTAGCGCGTGGGCAGCCCGTCCGGCTGCGGGACGGCCACCACCAGGGACTTGTCGACGAGCGAGGCGAGGCGCTCGAACACGTCGTCCACGTCCGGGCCCGCGCAGACCCCCTCGGCCGCCGCGGCCGTGGCCCCGCCCGCGAACACCGCCAGCCGGCGCGCGACCGCCCGCTCGGGATCGGCCAGCAGGTCCCAGCTCCAGTCGACGACGGCGCGCAGGGTCTGGTGGCGCGGCAACGCGGTGCGGGCCCCGGAGGTGAGCAGGCGGAACCGGTCGTCGAGGCGCGTGAGGATCTCCGCGGGCGTCAGCGTGCGCAGGCGGGCGGCGGCCAGCTCGATCGGGAGCGGCTGCCCGTCGAGGCGCCGGCAGATCATGGCGGCGACGGGCTCGACGTCCGCGGTGAGCGCGAACCCGGGCCGGACGGCCGCCGCGCGGTCGGCGAACAGCGCCACGGCGTCGGGCCCCGCCAGCGCCTCCACCGGGTGCAGCACCTCGCCCGGCACGCCGAGGGGCTCGCGGCTGGTGGCCAGCACGCGCAGCCGGGGGGCGGCGTGCAGCAGGGTCTCGGTGAGTGCTGCCGCGGCGTCGACGAGGTGCTCGCAGTTGTCCAGCACGAGCAGGGTGTCGCGTGCGGTGAGGGCGGTGACCAGCCGGGTGACGCTGTCGGGAGCGGGATCGTCCTGCGTGCGGAGCACCAGCTCGGGTTCGCCGACGGCGGCCAGCACGGCTGCGGCCAGCTGATCGCCGTCGGTCAGCGAGGCGAGCTCCGCGAGTACCGCGGTCCGACCGGCCACGGCCTCGCGCGCGAGCCGGGTCTTGCCCGCCCCGCCGGGCCCGATGAGCGTGACGAGGCGGGTGCCGGTGAGCAGTCGGCGTACCCGCTCGACGTCGCCGGCACGCCCGACGAAGCTGTTCAGCCCGGTACCGACGGTCCTCGTCGCGGCGCGCGGCTCCGCGGCCGACATGGTCTCGCCGCGCAGCACCGCGAGCCGGGCGGCGGCCAGCTCCGGACCCGGGTCGACGCCCAGCTCGTCGGCCAGCCTCGCGATCGTCCGGTCGGCGACGGCGAGCGCGTCGGCCTGCCGTCCGGCGGCGTGCAGCCCGGCGGACAGCAGGGCCGCGGTGGTCTCCCGCAGCGGCGCGGCGTCGAGTTGCGCGGTCAGGCCGTCGAGCTCGTCCGCGACGCGTCGCAGACGCAGCGCGACACGCGCTCTGCTCTCGACCAGCACGGCCCGCCGTTCGCCCAGCCGGGCCGCGACGAGCCCCGCGAAGGGCAGCTCTGCGACGTCGACGAGGGCCGGCCCGCGCCACAGCGCGAGAGCCTCGGTGGCCAGGTCGTACGCGGGCTCCGGCGGCTGCGATCCCGCGGCGGTGACGAGCTCGTCGAACCGCAGCGCGTCCACGTCCCGGGGTGCCACCCGCAGCCGGTAGCCCCTGGCGTCGGTGACCACCAGATCGCCGCCGATCGCCCGCCGCAGCCGCGACACCAGCGCCTGCAGCGCGTTGCCGGCGCCGTCGGGCGGGGACTCGCCCCACAGGTCGTCCACCAGCACCGACGTGCCCACGGGGCGTCCGGCGTCGAGGGCGAGGCGGGCGAGCAGGCCGCGCAGGCGCACGCCCCGCAGTGGCACGGGCCCGCCGTCGACCCGCACCTCCACGGCGCCGAGCAGACCGATGTGCACGGAGACCAGTCTGCCCGGTTCGTCGAGGTGGTTCGCTCAGGCGCTCTCGCGCTGGAACGTCCGCACGCCCCACGCGACCGTGACCACCACCAGCGCGATCATGATGACGATCCCGACCACCGCCACGGACCCGAGGTCGCCGCGGAAGATCGCGCGTTCGGCGTCCACGACATAGACGAACGGGTTGACCCGCGAGAGGTCGTAGAGCCACGTGGGCGCCAGCGTCATCGGCAGCAGGATCCCCGACAGCAGGAGCAGCGGCAGCACGATCGTGTTGAGCACCGGGGCCAGCGCGTCCTCGCTCTTGAGCCGCAGCGCCAGCGCGTACGACGCCGAGGACATCGCCAGCGCGAGCAGCGCCACCAGCAGCAACGCGATGACGACCCCGCCGAAGGGGGCCCGCAGCCCGAACGGCAGTGCGAGCAGCGTCAGCAGGATTCCCTGAACCACCAGCACCACCACGTCCTTGAGCGCGCGCCCGACGAGCAGCGCCACCCGGCTGACCGGCGTGACGCGCATCCGCTCGATCACGCCCGCGCGGTACTCGCTGATCAGCCCGAAGCCGACGAACAGGCTGCCGAACAGGCCGAGCTGCACCAGCAGTGCGGGCACGAGCACCTGGTAGGCGTCGCCCGGCGGGAAGCCGGGTGTGTTCTGGATGACCGGCACCAGGAGCGGGCCGAACAGCGCGAGGTAGAGCACCGGCTGGACGATCCCGATGATCACCCAGGCCGGGTTGCGCAGCGACTGCCTCATGGAGCGCTGGAAGATCAGCCACGTCTCGGTCAGGGTCGTCATGCCGATACCCCCGCGGGCTCGTCGGAGTCCCGGAGGGATCGTCCGGTCATGGTCAGGAACACGTCGTCGAGGCTGGGGCGGCGCACCTCGAACGAGGTCGTGGCGACGCCGGCGGCGTCCAGCTCGCGCAGCAGGGTCGGCAGCACGGAGGCGCCGTCGGGCACGCGGAAGCGCACGGTCTGGCCCTCGGTGGCGTGCTCTGTGCTGTCCGGCACATGCGCGGACAGCTCTGCCGCGCGTCCGGGATCGGCCGTGCCCACGAGCACGAGGTCGCCCGAGACGCGCCGCTTGAGCTCGTCGGGCGTGCCCTGGGCGACGATGCGGCCCTTGTCGATCACGAGGATCCGGTCGCACAGGGCGTCGGCCTCGTCGAGGTAGTGGGTGGTGAGGAACAGCGTGGTGCCGTGCTCGGCGTGCAGGCCGCGGATGTGCTCCCAGAGGTTGGCGCGGCTCTGCGGGTCGAGCCCGGTGGACGGCTCGTCCATGAACAGCAGCGTGGGCAGGTGCATGAGGCCCATCGCGATGTCGAGGCGGCGGCGCTGTCCGCCCGACAGCGTCTGGACCACGCGCGTCTCGGTGCCGCCGAGGTCGAGCTCCTCGAGCAGCTCGGCGGCGCGCTCGCGGGCCCTCGCCCGCGTGAGGCCGTAGAAGCGGCCCTGGAGGATCAGCTCGTCGGCGACGAGGCAGTCGGGCCCGGCGCCCCCGCTCTGCCCGACGTACCCGATCCGGCGGCGGACGCCGAGCGGGTCGGCGAGGAGGTCGTGGCCGGCGATCGTGGCCGTGCCCGCGGTCGGCGTGAGCAGCGTGGTGAGCATGCGCAGCGTGGTGGTCTTCCCGGCTCCGTTCGGGCCCAGGAAGCCGACCAGCTCGCCGGGCCCGAGGTCGATGTCGACGCCGGCGACGGCCTCGACCACCCCTCGTCTCGTGCGGAACGTGCGGGCGAGCCCGCGTGCGTGGATCACCGAGCCAGAGTGGCCCGGCGCAGGTCGGGGCGCTACTCGGTTCCGGCCAGCTCGGCCAGCAGCAGCGCCTCGGCGAGCACGCCACGGCGGAACATGCCCAGGTCGAGGCTCTCGTCGATCCCGTGCCAGCGGCTGGCCGGATCGCCGACGCCGGTGACGAGCACGGCCGCACCCGGGAAGGTGCGCGCGAACGCGGCGATGAACGGGATCGAGCCGCCCATGCCCGTCTCCACCGCGTCGTTGCCGTAGGCGGTCGAGAACGCGCGGCGCGCGGCGTCGTAGGCGTTGCCGGTGGCGTCCAGGCTGAACGGCTCGGCGGTGCCCGGTCCGGGCTTGACGGTGACGCGGGCACCCCACGGTACGTGCGCGCGGAGGTGGTCGGCCAGGGCGTCCTGGGCCTTGGGGGCGCTGTCACCGGGGGCCAGCCGGAGGCTGACCATCGCCCGCGCGTGGGGCAGCAGCACGTTGGACGCCTCCGCCACCCGCGGCGCGTCGATGCCCAGCACCGCGACCGCGGGCTTCTGCCACGTGCGCTCGACGATGGGGCCGCTGCCGAGCAGTTCCACACCGTCGAGCAGCGAGGCGTCCGAGCGGAAGGTGGCCTCGTCCAGGTCGGGCGCCTCGGACGTGCCGTGCACCAGCCCGGCGACCGCGACCTCGCCGTTCTCGTCGTGCAGCGTGGCGAGCGTGCGGCACAGCGCGGTCAGCGCGTCGCCGACCGGGCCGCCGAAGACGCCCGAGTGCGCCGGGCGCTCCAGCATCGCCACCTCGACCACCACGTCCACCAGCCCGCGCAGGCTCGTGGTGAGCGCAGGGACGTCGACGGCGGGGTTGGCGGAGTCGGCGATGACGATGACGTCGCAGGTCAGCAGCTCGTGGTGCTCGTGCAGCAGCGCCGGGAGCGTGGGGGAGCCGGACTCCTCCTCGCCCTCGATGAACAGCGTGACGCCGATCGGCGGGTGCCCGTCGTACGCGCGCAGGACGGCGAGGTGGGTCATCACGCCCGCCTTGTCGTCGGCGGCCCCGCGGCCGTAGAGGCGCCCGTCGCGCTCGCTGGGCTCGAACGGCGGAGTGGTCCAGTTCTCGTCGCCGCCGGTGGGCTGCACGTCGTGGTGGGCGTAGAGCAGGATCGTCGGCTTGCCCGCGGGCGCCGGCCAGTGCGCGACGACGGCAGGCGCGCCGCCCTCGGCCGCGATGATCGTCACGTCGGCGGCACCGGCCGCGCGCGCCAGCCCGGCCACGGCATCGGCGCTGCGCTGCGTGTCGTCGGCGTGGGCCGGGTCCGCCCAGATGCTCGGGATGCGCACGAGCCGCTCGAGGTCCTGGCGCACGCCGGGCAGGGCGACATCGACGGCGGCGGTGAGGTCAGCGGCGTTCGCAGCGAGATCCGGCACGGAGCCCGATGCTACGCCCGCGGGTCGACTCGATCACTGGTGCGCGGGGCCGGCCGTCCGGACCGTAGGCTGCGCGCTATGTCCCGGTTCCTGGCGATGCTGCTGGATTCCGCCGCCCGTTCCTCCCACGGCATGACCACCGGTGAGCCGAAGGACCCCGTCCGCCGGCCCTGGCCCGAGGTGCACGCCACCGCGCGGCGGATGGCGGCTGCGCTGCAGACGGGTCCCGACCCGCTCGCGCGGGGCGCCTCGGTGGGCGTGCTCGCGGGGGAGCCGGTGGCCATCGCCCCCGCCGCGCAGGCCGTCTGGCTGACCGGCGGCAGCGTCACCATGCTGCACCAGCCCACGCCGCGCACCGATCTGGCCGCGTGGGCCGAGGACACCGTCTCCGTGCTCAAGATGATCGACGCCGAGCTGGTGCTGCTGGGCGCGCCCTTCGACGGGCTCGCCCCGGTGCTGGTGGAGCGCGGCATCGCTTTCCGCACCATCGACTCCCTGGACTCCCCGGACGCGGCAGGCACGTTCGAGCCGGACGCGGACGTCGCCGACGAGGGCGACACCGCCCTGCTGCAGCTCACCAGTGGCTCCACGGCCGAGCCCAAGGCCGTCCGCATCACGCACGGCAATCTGCACGCCAACATCACCGCGATGACGGAGGCCGCCCGCCTCGACATCGACCGCGACGTGATGGTGTCGTGGCTGCCGCTGTTCCACGACATGGGGATGGTCGGTTTCCTGACCGTCCCGATGGTCACCGGCCTGGAGCTGGTGACGGTCACGCCCGTCGACTTCCTCACCCGTCCGCTGCTGTGGGCCGAGCTGATCTCCAAGTACCGCGGCACCGTCACCGCCGCGCCCAACTTCGCCTACGCCGTGCTCGGTCGCCAGCTCGCCCGCGCCGACGGCCCGCTCGACCTCTCCACGCTGCGCATCGCCCTCAACGGCGCCGAGCCGATCGACGCCGACGCGGTGGCCGCCTTCACCGACGCCGGGGCACGGTTCGGGCTGCATCCGGAGTCGGTGATGTGCGCCTACGGCATGGCCGAGACCGCGCTGGGCGTCGCGTTCGCGCCGATCGACACCGGGCTGGCGGTCGACCACGTCGACGCCGGCCAGCTCGAGTCGCACCGCCGCGCCGTCCCCGCAGGCGACGGCCCGTCGCGCCGCTTCCCGAAGCTCGGCCCGCCGTTGCCCGGCATCGAGGTGCGCGTCGTCGCCGACGACGGCACGGTGCTGGGTGAGCGCGAGGTCGGCGTGCTGCAGCTGCGCGGCCCGTCCGTCACGCCCGGCTACCTGACGGTCGACGGGCCCGTCGCCACCCAGGACGCCGAGGGCTGGCTCGACACCGGCGACGAGGGCTACGTCACCGGTGGCCAGGTCGTGGTCTGCGGCCGGCGCAAGGACGTGATCATCATGGGCGGCCGCAACATCTACCCCACAGACATCGAGCGCGCCGCGGGCGCGGCCGACGACGTGCGGGCCGGCAACGCGGTGGCCGTCCGGCTGGTGGCGGGGGAGCGGCGCGAGTCGTTCGCGGTCGCCGTCGAGTCGCGCAAGGCCGGGGACGCCGAGGCGGAGAAGTCCATCCGCAAGGACGTCACGTCGCGGATCGTGTCGGCGGTCGGTGTGCGCCCCGCGGAGGTCGTCGTCCTGGGGCCCGGGAGCCTCCCGAAGACCCCCTCGGGCAAGCTTCGCCGCGCGGCCACGGGCGACCTGCTGCGGGCGCGGAGCTGACTCAGCCGGAGAGCGCGTGGAACTTGTTCTGCGCGGGTTCGAGGCCGTCGGCGAGGAGGGCCTCGGCGGCGTCGGCGGCCAGGTCGACAGCGAACTCCAGCTCCTTCTTCTCCGCACCGGAGAAGCGCTTGAGCACGAAGTCGGCCGGATCCTGGCGGCCCGGTGGGCGCCCGATGCCGAAGCGGACGCGGAGATAGTCACGCGTGCCGATCGACGAGCTGATGGAGCGCAGCCCGTTGTGGCCGCCCTCGCCGCCGCCCAGCTTGAGCCGGACGACGCCGAAGCCGAGGTCCAGGTCGTCGTGGACGACGATCAGGTCGGCCGGGGCCACCGAGAAGTACCTGACGAGCCCGGCAACCGGGCCGCCGGAGACGTTCATGTACGTGCGCGGTTTCGCGAGCACGAGACGGCGTCCGGCGAGCCGGCCCTCGAGCACGTCGGCATTGCTCTTGTGCTTGGAGAAGCGGCCACCGCCGGCCCGCGCCGCCAGCATGTCGACGACGCGGAAACCGACGTTGTGGCGGGTCTCGGAGTAGTCCGGACCCGGGTTGCCGAGCCCGACCACCAAGGCGGGGCCCGGCGCCACGATCAGCTCTCCGAGGAGCCGGAGTCGGACGGCTCGGCGGCCCGCTCCGCGTCGGACGGCTCCTGGACGACGCCCGCACCCTCGGTGTCGATCTCGGCCTCCATGTCGGCCTCGGTCGGCGCCGCGACGACGTTGACGACCAGCAGGTCGGCGTCGGCGCGCAGCGTGGTGTTGGCGGGCAGGCGGAGGTCGCCTGCCTGGATCTGGGTACCGATCCTGAGACCCTCGACCGAGACCTCGATCTGGTCCGGGATGGAGGAGACGTCGGCCTCGACCTCGAGAGCGTTGAGCTCCTGGCTGACCATCGTGCCCGGAGCGGCGTCGCCGGTGACGACGATGCCGACCTCGACCACGACCTTCTCGCCGCGGCGGATGACCAGCAGGTCGACGTGCTCGATGTACGGGCGGATCGGGTGCTGCACCACCGTCTTGGTCAGGGCCAGCTGCGGCGTGCCCGCGATGTCCAGCGTGATGACCGCGTTGCGGCCCTGCTCGCGGACGATGCGCTTGAACTCCAGCTCCGGCAGCGACAGGTGCTGGGGGTCGGTGCCGTGCCCGTAGAGGACGGCGGGGATCTTGCCTGCACGACGGGTGCGGCGGGCTGCGCCCTTGCCGAACTCCGTGCGGGTCTCGGCGGCGATTACGGCCTCGGCCACGGTCATACTCCTCGATCAGCTCATCACGATGGGGACGCGCGGCGAGGGGCACCGGTCGAAGCCGGACCCACGTCGATCACGGCGGGCTAGAAGGACACCCGCCCTCGCCGCGGAACTG
>NZ_JAOPWR010000528.1 GCF_025965585.1 Pseudonocardia sp. | reverse complement strand
GGACGCCCCAGCGGTCGAGAACGCGCGGGTCGGGGCCGAGCGCGCCGACGCGGCCGCGCCCGGCGTCGTGACGAGCGACGGCGAGCCGGGTGAGGTGTCGTCGGACACGGACCGGGATCGCGCCGAGGACACCGGCACGGCCCGCGACACCACCGCGGTCCCCTCGCCCCGCCCCGCGGCCACCACCGGCTCCAGCCGGACCGTGGCCGCGGCCGTCGCGCAGGCGCTGGCCGCCCGTGCGGCAGCGGGCCGGGAGGCGCCGGCGGAGCCGGAGCCGGCTGCAGTACCGCCCCGCGAGGCCGACGCCCGCGACAGGCTCCTCGCGGTCCTCCTCGACGACCCGGCCCGTGCCGTGGGCGCAGCGGAGGAGCTGGAGGCCTGCCGTGGCCATCTGGGCGATGTGCTCGCACGGCTGGCGCGTTCCGGGCTGCGGCACGACCAGTTGGCGCGCCTGTCCGGGTTCTCGATCGACGAGGTCACGGCGCTGCTCGCGCAGCAGGGCGTCACCCCGTAAAACGGGTTCAGCCGGCGATGCGGCTCAGCCGGGCCGAGAGGTGCGGCTGCAGCGGCTGGCCCATCATCTGCCGCTCGTCGACGTAGGCCAGGTCGCCGCCCTCGACGAGCCCGTAGAGGCGGTGCGAGGCCGTGACGTCCTTGGCCGTGGCCGTCCGCACGACGGCGTCGGTCTCGATCTCCCACGAGGTCAGGTTCCGCGCGCGACCGTAGAAGATCTCCGAGATGCCGGTGGCGTGAGTGATGAGCACCTCGAGCTCGCCGTCCTGCTGGGGGCGCCAGAACCCGGTCTCTCGGGCGGCAGGCCGCAGGACCTCGCCGTCGTCGCCGATCAGCCAGGCACGCGACTCGTAGGACAGGAACGGGCGCCCGTCGTGGGCGAAGACGATCTGCTGGCCGAACGTGAACGGCCCGTCGATGGTCGGGTAGACCGCCTCGCCGGCCCCGCGCCAGACTCCGATGAGCGGGAGCAGGCCGAGGCACTGCTGGTGCAGGTCGGGCCCCTCGCGGAGGTTGGCGGTGTCGTCGGGGATCGGCAGGTCCTCGAAGCGCGGCCGGTTGCGCCGCGGCGAGTCCGGCGCGGCGTTGGCCGGCCCGCTGATGGTGTCGGGCAGGTCCGGGTCCGGGGTGGTCACGATGCGGGGTCCACGGTGGGAGCATCGGCCGGGCCGGGTTCCGTGGTGAACAGCCGGCGCAGCAGGTGGCCGGTGAAGGCCACCGTGCCCGCGCTGACCGCGATCAACAAGCCGGTGAAGAACCAGTGCACGGCGGTGAAGCCTAGTCGCCACCCGGTCCGGACGCGCGAACGGCACTTCCGCGCGGACCTACCGCGCCGAAGTGCCGTTCGTGGACGGGCTCGGGTCAGGCGACCGCGACCTCGACCTTGTGCAGGCCGGGGCCCTCGGCGTTCAGCACGCTCTGGCCGTTGCCGGCCCGGCTCAGGGCCCGCAGGGTCCAGGTGCCGGGGGCGGCGAAGAAGCGGAAGTCGCCGCTCGCCGACGCCACGACCTCGGCGGTGAACTCGCCGGTGCCGTCGAGCAGCCGGACGAACGCGCCGCCGACGGGCTGGCCGCCGGCCAGCACACGCCCGGTCAGCACGGTCTCCTTGGTGAGGTCGGTGCCCGCGGGCAGCGAGACCTCCTGGTCAGGGGCGCCGCACATCAGGCCTTGCTCCCCGCGCCGAGCTCGATCGGGACGCCGATGAGCGAGCCGTACTCGGTCCAGCTGCCGTCGTAGTTCTTGACGTCGCCGTGGCCGAGCAGCTCGTGCAGCACGACCCAGGTGTGCGAGCTGCGCTCACCGATGCGGCAGTACGCGATGGTGGCCTTCGAGCCGTCGAAGCCCTCGTCGCCGTAGAGCTTGGCGAGCTCGTCGTCGGACTTGAACGTGCCGTCCTCGTTTGCCGCCTTGCTCCACGGGATGTTGATCGCCGACGGGATGTGGCCGGGACGCTGCGACTGCTCCTGCGGCAGGTGCGCGGGCGCGAGGATCTTGCCGGAGAACTCGTCGGGCGAGCGGACGTCGACGAGGTTCTTGTTGCCGATGGCGGCGACGGTCTCGTCGCGGAAGGCGCGGATCGAGTTGTCGGCGTCCTTGGCGGTGTACGTGGTGCCCGTGCGCTCGGGAACGTCGGTGGTCAGCGTGCGGCCGTCGAGCTCCCACTTCTTGCGCCCGCCGTCGAGCAGCTTGACGTTCTCGTGCCCGTAGAGCTTGAACTCCCAGTAGGCGTAGGCGGCGAACCAGTTGTTGTTGCCTCCGTAGAGCACGACGGTGTCGTCGTTGCCCACGCCCTTGGCGGACAGGAGCTCCTGGAACTGCTCCTTGGTGGGGATGTCGCGGCGGACCCGGTCCTGCAGCTCGGTGGTCCAGTTGACCTTCACGGCGCCGGGGAGGTGACCACCGTCGTAGGCGGTGGTGTCCTCGTCGACCTCGAGGAAGACGATGCCGTCGGTCCCGAGGTTCTTCTCGGCCCAGTCGGCGGTGACCAGGACGTCCTGGCGGCTCATGCGGTAGCTCCCTGCTCGTTGCGGTTCTTGAGACGGGCGATCAGTGCGTACATCTCGCAGCCCAGGCAGAAGCCGAAGGCCGCGTTGAGGAAGGCCGCGGCCAGCGCGAACGCGGTGGCCACGACGCCGAGGGTGGTGAGGCCGGTGAGGTACCCGACGACACCCGCGACGGAGAACACGAGGCCGACGGTCTGGGAGAAGCGCACGGGGGCGGCCTCCTCCTTCTCGGACGGCGGGCCCAGCCGCGGTGCGAGGAGCACCCGGAAGAGCACGGAGTAGGGCGAGAAGCGCAGGCCGACGAACGCGCCGAGCGCGAACACCACCGCCTGCGCCGCCAGCAGCCAGCCGCTGCCGGACAGCAGCACCAGCGCGAGGACGACGGTGGTCACGGCGGCCGAGAAACGGACACCGCGCGGATCGACCGGTGGATCACCGGGACGGGCTGGGACACGTCGCAAGGACATGAGAGGGGCTCCTGAGGCTGTTCAGACGAGAAGTGCGCACGCCGGGCGCGGCGAAACGGCTCAGAGGGCCGGACACAGGCAGCTGCCGACGCGGCACAGGTCGACTGCGCGTCGTCGGGTCAGCGGCCAGAACACGCTGGTGAGGGTAACCGAGGATCCCGTTTCGCGGGAGCGTGCTCCCAGCCACTGGGTTTCCCGATCGGGTGACGGGATCACGTGCGGTCCAGCTCCGGGGCCAGCACGGCCTCCAGCTCGGCGACGCGGGGCACCCCCGAGATGCGGCCCAGCTCGGTGCCGGCGCGGTCGAAGGCCACCACGGTCGGGGTGCGCATGACCCCCAGCTCACGAGCCACGTCGGGCCGGTCGGCCACGTCGACCTCGCGGTGGACCACTCCTGGGGTGCGGGCGCTCAGCCGGCCGAGCACGCCCGCGGTCTGCCGGCACGGGGCGCACACGGGGGAGGAGAGCTGCAGCAGCAGCACCCGATCGTCACCCGCGGGCGGGGCACCGGCCAGCGCCCATCCGCCCGACGCCGTGCCCCCGGCGCGCACGCGGCCGTCTCGTGCTCGCAGCACCAGCCCGACCACAGTGGCGAGCGCCAGCGTGCCCACCAGCACCGCGATCCCGACTACGTTCACGCCGATGCCAACACCCGGTCGGCCCAGTGGCATTCCCGGCCGGTGGTCAACCCGTGGCGGAGGTGCTGCCACCGAGGTCGAGCCCGCTGGCGGTGCCGCTGATCACGAGCTCCCCGTCCTGCGCCTGGAACGTCTCCGGCTTCACCTGGAACGGGAGATCGCCGGCGTCCAGCGGCTGGGTGAACTGCGCGAGGATCGCGCGCTGGGCCGCCTGCGGGATGGGCAGCGGCGTGCCGTCGCTGAGCCGGACGTCGCGGGGCGCGATCTGCGCCTTACCGCCGGACAGGTCGAGCACGGCCAGCACCGCGACCTCGATCGGCTGACCGAGCAGCGACACGGTGCCGACGATGCGAGCGGCCTTGTCGGGGTCGATGTCGGCGAGCGAGGCGTCGCCACCCTCCTTCACGAGCTGCTGCAGGGCCTTGGTGTCGACGTTCTCGACCCGCATCTTGGTGACGCCGGGCACGAGCCGCTCGAGGTCGTTGGCGTCGACCTTGACGGTGCCCTCGGCCTGCGCGACCTGGACCTTCTTGGGGCCGGACCCCAACAACATCGACAGCGGCGCGGTGACGTCCTCCAGGTGCGCGGTGAGCTCCACCTCGCGGAACTGCCCCACGGTGAGGCGCGTGGCGTCGACGTCGACGCTCGAGTACCGGCCCGCCACGGCCTGCGTGAGGAACGGGAACCCGTTGATCCGCACCGCCGGGTCGTCGGCCAGCCCGATCTGCTGGCGCATCTGCCGGGACACGGCCGACTCGGCGAGCGCGGCCGTTCCGAAGTCGGCGGCGACGAGCAGTCCCACCAGCACGAGCAGCGCGACGACCAGGCGCCTCATCCGACCTCCGACCCTCCACCCGCGGCGTTCTGCCGGGGTGTCCGACCGTAGAGGCGGCCTGATCGACGGTGACGCGGGGGGCGGACGGAGCTGTGTCCGGGGCGGCCGCGTGAACACCGCATGGCCGTCGTGTGGACGACGACTGTGGCCAAGTGTGTGACCTCGGCGCTACGCGCGTGGCCCATTGCCCGGTTAAGCTGCACCGATCCGCGAACCGGTGTTCCAGCCGGATCACGCGGACGTGAACGGTGCGTCAGCGTCGCCCGCCGTGATTCGGACAGGGGTGCCCCACCGGTGCCCCGGCCCCCCCGAGGAGAGGAGGCACCACGTGGAACTCCTTCTGCTGACGGCCGATCCCGAGCCCGGATCGGTGCTGCCGGCGCTGACCCTGCTACCGCACGGTGTCCGCACCGCCGCCCCCGAGGTGGCGGCGCTGCTCGACGCCGGCCCGCACGACGCGGTGCTCGTCGACGCCCGCACGGACCTGGTCGCTGCGCGCAGCCTGTGCCGGCTGCTCGGCAGCACAGGCATGGACGTGCCGGTCATCGCCGTGCTCACGGAGGGCGGCCTGGTCGCGGTCTCCGGCGAGTGGGTGGTGGACGAGATCCTGCTGCCCGGCGCCGGCCCCGCCGAGGTCGACGCCCGGCTGCGGCTGCTCAAGTCGCGCCCCGGCACCGACGCGGGCCGCGACGGCGGCGCGCTGGTGCTCGGCGAGCTGGTGATCGACGAGGCCACGTACGCGGCACGGCTGCGCGGGCGCCTGCTGGAGCTCACCTACAAGGAGTTCGAGCTCCTCAAGTACCTCGCCCAGCACGCCGGCCGCGTCTTCACCCGGGCGCAGTTGCTGCAGGAGGTCTGGGGCTACGACTTCTTCGGTGGCACGCGCACGGTCGACGTCCACGTGCGGCGTCTGCGCGCCAAGCTCGGCACCGAGCACGAGCAGATGATCGGCACCGTGCGCAACGTCGGCTACAAGTTCGTCCGGCCCAGCCGCGGCGCGCTCGGCGTCCCCACGGGTGCTCTGGGCGACACCGACGCGGACGAGGGCTCCGACGACGGCGACAGCGACCGTGGCGCGATGCGGGTCAACGGCGTTGCGGGCATGGCCTGATCGACGTTCCGGACCCGGGACCGGCCCGCGGGTAGGGTCGGTCCTGTGATCGATCTGGAGTGGCACTCCGGCCTCGACGAGCACCAGGTCGCCGAGGTCCAGGCGCTCATGTCCGCGGCCACCGACGTCGACGGCACCGCGCCGCTGTCGGAGCACGTGCTCATGCACCTGCGTCACGGCGGCGACACCGAGGCCCTGCACCTGCTGGGGCGTGACGACGCGGGCGTCCTCGTGTCCTTCGCGCACCTCGACGCCACCGACCCCGTCGCGGGCGGTGCCGGGGAGATGGTCGTGCATCCCGACGCCCGCCGCCACGGCCTGGGCGACCGCATGGTCCAGGCCCTCCTCGACCGGATGGCGGCGGCCGGGTCCCCCACGGGCGGCCGGCTCCGGCTGTGGGCGCACGGCGGGCACCCCGGCGCCGCGGCCCTCGCCGCGCATCACGGTTTCACCCGGACGAGGGTGCTGTGGCAGATGCGTCGCAGCCTGCTGGCCCCGCTCGCGGCACCGCACTTCCCCGACGGTGTCCGGCTGCGCACGTTCGTGATCGATGAGGACGAGCCGGAGTTCCTGCGCGTCAACAACGCGGCGTTCGACTGGCACCCCGAGCAGGGCGGCTGGGACCTCGGGCAGATGAAGCTGCGCGAGGCCGAGCCGTGGTTCGACCCGGCGGGGTTCCTGCTCGCCGTCGACGCCGACGACCGGCTGCTCGGCTTCCACTGGACGAAGGTCCACGGCGGTGGCGGCTCCGGTCCCGAGCACTCGCACGAGCCGATCGGTGAGGTCTACGTCCTCGGGGTGGACCCGTCCGCCCGCGGGATGCACCTCGGTACCGCGCTGACCCTCGCCGGCCTGCGACACCTGCGCGACCTCGGGCTCAGCCAGGTGATGCTCTATGTCGAGGCCGACAACGATGCGGCCGTACGCGTGTACCGGGATCTCCAGTTCACGCACTGGGACACGGATGTTTCGTACGTGCGCTGACAACCGTTCACCGCTCCGCAACCCGGCCGGCGATGGGACGAACCACGTCATCGCTGGTCGCGGGTAGGTCACGATGACGGCCTTTCGGGTGTGATGCCTCACGCCCGGTGACGTGTTCATTCTCCGTTTACCTGATCGGGGGGGTGCGTCCACCGGGCTTACCTACCGTCGCCGCCGTGCGGCCCCCGAGCCGCACGGCCCGAACACCATGACGGAGGACTACAGGTGAAGACCGTGCGGCACAGTGCCCGTGCCCGAATCGCCGCGGTGGGCATCGCCACCACCGGCGCCATGATCCTCGCCGGCTGCGGCGCGGCGAACGAGAGCGGCTCGACCGGCAGCTCCTCGACCTCCGTGTCCGGAACGATCTCCGGCGCCGGCGCGAGCACCCAGCAGGCCGCCACCCAGGCCTGGGTCGCCGGCTTCCAGACCACCAACCCGAACGCCACCATCAACTACGACCCGAGCGGGTCGGGCGCCGGGCGCACGCAGTTCGAGGGCAACGGCGTCGACTACGCCGGCAGCGACGCCTACATCACCGGGGCCGAGATCCAGAAGGCCCAGAGCCGCTGCGGCGGGGACTACGTCGAGGTCCCGGACTACATCTCGCCGATCGCGATCGTGTTCAACCTCCCCGGTGTGACGAGCCTGCAGCTCACCCCGTCGCTGATCGGCAAGATCTTCAACAAGAAGATCACGATGTGGAACGATCCGGCCATCGCCGCGGTCAACGCGGGCGTCACGCTGCCGAACCTGGCGATCTCGACCGTGCACCGGTCGGACAAGTCGGGCACGACGATGAACTTCACCGACTACCTGAGCCAGGCCGCCGCGGCGGACTGGCCGTACAAGGCCTCCGACACCTGGCCGACCCAGGGCGGCGAGGCGGCCCAGGGCACGTCCGGCGTCGTCGGCGCGGTGAAGGCCGGCCAGGGCACCATCGCCTACGCCGATGACAGCCAGGCCGGCGGCCTCGGGAAGGCCAAGGTCCAGGTCGGCAGCACGTACGTCGACCCGTCCGCCGCCGGTGCGGCCAAGCTCGCCGAGTCCGCGACCCGCGTCACCGACGGTGGGCAGTACGCGTTCGCCTACAAGCTCCCGCGCACGACGACCGACCCGTCGATGTACCCGGTCACGCTCGTCTCCTACTTCATCGCCTGCGCGAAGTACCCGGACGCCGCCAAGGCCGCGCTGGTCAAGTCGTACCTGACCTACGTCATCAGCGCCGACGGCCAGGCCGCCGCCGCGAAGGCCGCCGGCTCGGCCCCGCTGAGCGACACGCTGCGGTCGACGATCATGCCTGCTGTGGCGGCGATTTCCTGAACGTCACAGTATCTAGCCGTCGGGGCCGGTCGGTCGTCATCATGGTGACGATGGACCGGCCCCGACGGTGCCGTCCTCGGCTCACGCCCGTGAGTCCGCCGCTCGAGAGGACACCGTGAGCGCCCCCACCACGACTCCCACGCCGACCGCGCCACCGCCGAAGGCGGTCCGGCAGCTCGGCGACCGCATCTTCGCCGGCTCCGCCAGGGGCGCAGGCATCCTCATCCTGGTCGTCCTGGCGGGCGTCGCCGCATTCCTCGTCATCCAGGCGCTCCCGGCCATCGTGGCCTCGCCGGCCGACCTGCCCGGCGGCGAGAACCTGGCGGCCTACATCGGGCCGCTCGTCTTCGGCACGCTGTTGTCCGCGTTCATCGCGCTGGTGATCGCCACGCCGCTCGCGGTGGGTGTCGCGCTGTTCATCACCCACTACGCACCGCGCCGCCTGGCCCAGGGGCTCGGCTACGTCATCGACCTGCTCGCCGCGGTACCGAGCATCGTGTTCGGCCTGTGGGGCGTCGCCGTGCTCGCCCCCGCGTCGCTGGGCCTCATGACGTGGCTCAACACCTACCTGGGCTGGATCCCGCTGTTCGCGGGCCCCGTCTCGGCCACCGGTCGCACGATGCTGGTCGTCGGCGTGACGCTGGCCGTCATGATCCTTCCGATCATCACCGCCGTCTCGCGCGAGGTGTTCCTGCAGACGCCCAAGCTGCACGAGGAGGCGGCGCTGGCGTTGGGCGCCACCCGCTGGGAGATGATCCGCATGGCGGTGCTGCCGTTCGGCCGCTCCGGCATCATCAGCGGCGCGATGCTCGGCCTGGGCCGCGCGCTCGGCGAGACCATGGCCGTGGCGATCATTCTGTCGGGATCGGGCATCATCACGTTCAACCTGATCAGCTCGAGCAACCCGTCGTCGATCGCGGCCAACATCGCGCTGCAGTTCCCCGACTCCACGGGCGTCGCGGTCAACACGCTCATCGCGTCCGGGCTGGTGCTGTTCGTGATCACCCTGCTGGTCAACTCGCTCGCCCGGTACATCATCAACCGCCGCCGTGAGTTCTCGGGAGCCAACTGATGACCATCGACACCGGGACGACGCAGTACGAGAAGATCGAGCCCCCGACGCCGCCGCCCTCCCTCGTCCGCGCCGAGCTCCCGCGGTGGGCGCCCTGGGGCATCCTCGTCGGCTCGTTCGTGCTGGTCGGGGTACTGCTGGCGGTCACCGGCGGGTTCAGCGCGGGGCTCTTTGTCGTCGGCTCGGCCGTGGTCTTCGGCCTGGCCACCTACCTCATCTCGCGGTTCGTCGAGGGTGGGCGCAAGGCCACCGACCGGCTCGTGACGATCGTCGTCACCGTAGCGTTCCTCATCGCGCTCGTCCCGCTGATCTCGGTCCTGGTCACCGTGGTGGGCAACGGCGTTGCCCGGTTCGACACCGAGTTCTTCACCGAGTCGATGCGCGGCGTCGTCGGTGCGGGTGGAGGCGGCTACCACGCCATCGTCGGCACGCTGATCATCACGGCGCTCGCGGCGGTCATGTCCATCCCGATCGGGGTGCTCACGGCCGTCTACCTCGTCGAGTACAGCACCAAGAACCGGCTCGCCCGGTCCATCACCTTCTTCGTCGACGTCATGACGGGCATCCCGTCGATCGTCGCGGGCCTCTTCGCGTTCGCCCTGTTCTCGCTGTTCTTCGGCCCGAGCATCCGGCTCGGCTTCGCCGGCGCCGTGGCACTGAGCATCCTGATGATCCCGGTCGTCGTGCGCTCCACCGAGGAGATGCTCAAGATCGTGCCGAACGAGCTCCGCGAAGCGGCGTTGGCGCTGGGCACGCCGAAGTGGCGCACGATCATGAAGGTGGTCATCCCGACGTCCATCGCGGGCATCGCGTCCGGCATCACGCTGGCCATCGCCCGCGTGATCGGCGAGACGGCGCCACTGCTGATCGCGGTCGGGCTCACCACCGGGGTGAACTTCAACCCGTTCTCGGGCCGGATGATGACGCTGCCGGTCTTCGCCTACAACTCCTACGCGGCCCCGGGTGTGCCGCGCGAGCCCTTCATCGACCGGGCGTGGACCTCCGCGCTGGTCCTCATCATCATCGTGCTGGTGCTGAACCTCGTCGCGCGTCTGGTCGCGCGGGTGTTCGCCCCCAAGACCCGATAGGAAGCCTCATGGGCAAAGCGATCGACGCCAAGAACCTGAACATCTACTACTCGCAGTTCCTTGCCGTCGAGGGCGTGAACATGACCATCCGGCCGAAGACGGTCACCGCCCTCATCGGCCCGTCGGGCTGCGGGAAGTCCACCTTCCTGCGCTCGATCAACCGCATGCACGAGGTCATCCCCGGTGCGCGTGTCGAGGGCAGGGTCGAGCTCGACGGCAAGGACCTCTACGGGCCCGGCGTCGACCCGGTGGGCGTGCGCCGCCAGATCGGAATGGTGTTCCAGCGCCCCAACCCGTTCCCGACGATGTCGATCTACGACAACGTCATCGCCGGGCAGCGCCTGAACAACAAGAAGATGAAGAAGGACGCCACCGACGCCCTCGTCGAGCAGTCGCTGCGCGGGGCCAACCTCTGGAACGAGGTGAAGGGCCGCCTCGACAAGCCGGGCTCGGGCCTCTCCGGTGGGCAGCAGCAGCGCCTGTGCATCGCCCGCGCCATCGCCGTGCAGCCCGACGTCCTGCTCATGGACGAGCCCTGCTCGGCGCTGGACCCGATCTCCACGCTGGCGATCGAGGACCTCATCAACGAGCTGAAGACCGACTACACGATCGTCATCGTCACCCACAACATGCAGCAGGCCGCCCGGGTCAGCGACTTCACCGGGTTCTTCAACATCGAGGGCACCGGCAAGCCCGGCCACCTGGTGGAGATGGACGAGACGAAGACGATCTTCTCCCAGCCGAGGGAGAAGGCCACCGAGGACTACGTTTCGGGCCGCTTCGGCTGAGCAGGGTCCCCGGCGCCGTCCTCAGATGGCGATCGCGTCAGGCTGCTGGCCGGTGACCGCATAGACGGTCTCGCGCGCCACCACCACCGCGTGGTCGGCGAAGCGCTCGTAGTAGCGGGCCAGCAGAGTGATGTCGACGGCCGCGGCCACGCCGTAGCTCCAGGCCGGGTCCATCAGCACACCGAACATGTGGACGTGCAGCGCGTCCATCGCGTCGTCGTCGGCGTCGAGCTCGACGGCGAGGACCACGTTGCGGGTGCGGGCCACCTCGGCTGCCTTGAGCGCCAGCTCCACGGCGAGCCTGCCCATCTCGGCGAAGTGGGCGCGCACCTCGTCGGGCAACGGCCTCCCGCGCTCGGCCGCCTGCGCCACGTGCAGGGCCAGGTCGCCCATGCGTTCGATGTCGCCGGCACTGCGGATGGCCGAGACGACGCGCCGGAGGTCACCGGCGACGGGGGCGTGGAACAGCAGGGCGTCGGTGGCGGTCTCCTCGACGCGCGCCCGCAGGGCGTCGACCTCGGCGTCGCCTGCCACGACCTGCTGGGCCAGCCGTTCCCGGCCCTCCAGCAGCGCGCGCGTGGCTCGGTGCAGGGCTCCCGCGACGGAGATGCACATCTGCGCGAGCAGGTCCGAGATGTCCTGGAGCTGCTGCGGCAGGGGGGCCGGGGGCATCGGCGTCAGACGGTGAGCGGCCCGGGCATCTGCCCGGTGACCACGTAGACGATGCGGCGGGCGACGGCGACGGCGTGGTCGGCGTAGCGCTCGTAGAAGCGGGCCAGCAGCGTGATGTCGACGGCGGGGCCCACGCCGTGGCTCCAGTGGCGGTCCATCAGAACGCTGAACATGTGCCGGTGCAGGTCGTCCATCGCGTCGTCGTCGGACTCGAGCTCGGCCGCCGCCGCGAGGTCGCGGGTGCGGATCACGTCGCCCGCCTTGCGCGCCAGCCGCACGCCGACGCGCCCCATCTCGGCGAAGTACGGCGCCACCTCGCCGGGCAGCACGGGCTGCGGGTGCCGGCGGCGCGCGGCCTGGGCCACGTGCAGTGCGAGGTCGCCCATGCGCTCGATGTCGCCGGCGCCGTGGATCGCGGACACGACGATCCTCAGGTCGGTGGCCACCGGGGCCTGCAGGGCGAGGAGGGCGAACGCCTTCTCCTCCGCGGCCGCGCGGATCTCGTCCACGCGGATGTCCTCGGAGATGACCTCCTCGGCGAGCTGCAGGTCGGCGTCCAGGAGCGACCGTGTGGCCTTCTCCAGCGCTTCGGCGACCTGGTTGCACATCCCGGCCAGACCGTCGGCCAGATCGTCGAGTTGGTCCTGGTAGGCGTCACGCATGCGTTGGAGGGTAGCCGGAATGTCCGGACCGGGCCTCCTCGGTGGATGAACCAGGGGTGAACGGTCGTGTCGATCGGGGTCAGGCGCAGCTCGCGGTGGCCGTCGGGGCCGCGGCCGGGGCGGCCGCCTGCTGGACCGGGGCGCGGACCACGTTGTCGAACGACCGGCCGAGCACGAGCTGCAGGACGCCCGTGGCGCCCGGGTCGGGGGCCGTGGTGGCGGACGGGACGGTGGCCGCGAGCAGGTCGGCGGCCGCGGCCTGATCGGGGGAGTAGCGGATCACCGTCTGCGATGTGGGCTGCGGGGCGTTGGACACCGTCCCGACACCGAAGCCGAGCTGCTTGAGGGTGCCGCCCACCTTCGCGGCCAGCCCGGACTGGTCGGAGGCGTTGAGCACCTGCACCGTGAGGCCTGACGGGGCCGGGCCGGTGCGGCCGCCCGTGGTGTCGGTGGCGTTCGAGGGCAGCGGGGTGTCCTTGCGCAGTGCCGCGAACAGCGCGGCGGCGTCGGCGTCGCGCAAGGTGACGCTGCCCCCATCGGTCTCCCCGGACGTCGGCACGGTCGTGAACGTGACGCCGTCGGTGGTCGGCGACCGCAGCGACAGCGACAGCGCAAGGATCTGGTCGAGGCTCGCCCCGTCCGAGGTGAGGGCGTCGCCGAGCGCGGGGCGCAGCGCGGCCAGGCGGGTCAGGTCGAGCAGCCCGGTGCTGCTCAGGGTCGTGTCGAGCACGCCGGCGAGCACCTGCTGCTGCCGTTCGATCCGGCCGAGGTCCGCGGGCGGGTCGCCGTCCACGTCGGCGGCCCGGACGAAGTCGCCCGCCTCCGAGCCGTCGAGGGTGGTCTTTCCCGAGTCCGGGACGATGGGGCCGAGTACGCGGTCCAGCACCGGTTGCGTCACGCAGACGTTCACGCCGGAGACGGCGTCGACGACCGCACCGAGACGGTCGAGGTCCAGCCCGATGTACTGCGTGACGGCCAGCCCCGTCAGCTGCTGGACCACGCGCGTGGCGCACCGTGGCCCGCCCATGTCGAGCGCGGTGGCGAGCTGGGTGCGGGCCTGCGCGGGCACGATCTCGGACGTGTAGCCGGCCGTGGCAGGGTCGAACCGCTCGCACGGCGGCCGGTTGATCTCCAGGTCGGTGGGCACAGACAGCACCGTCATCGGGCCGCCGCCGGGCGGCACGTGGGCCACCAGCACGGTGTCGGGCCGCGGGGAGGGCGCCGCCTGCTGCGACGCGGCACCCGGCGCCGAGCCCAGATCGGTCGCGACGACCAGCACGTTCTCGGCGCCCTGCTGGGCGTCGGCGTCGACGATGGCGCCGGACCCCGGATCGAGGGCAGCCACGTTGCGGACGGCCGAGCCGAGCCAGCTCTGCGCGGCCCACCCGACGGTGGTGGTGCCGAACACCACGACCGCCAGCGCGAGCGCGAGCACCTTCCATACCCCGGGCCGGGGGATGGGCCGGAGCAGTGGCTGCTTCTCCGCGGACTCCTCGTCGTCGACGTCCTCCTCACCCTCCCGCTCGGGCAGGGTGAGACCCGCGTGGGCGGCCGTCATGCGGGTGAGCGTCTCGTCGATGCGGCGGGACCGGAGCGCCACCGCTTCGGTCCGCTCCGCGCGGCGGGTGCGCTCCGCCTGCTCGCTGACGTCGGGGACGCCGGAGCCGATGTCCTCGCGGGCGGGCCCGACGACCGGACGAGCGGCGACGGTGTGCCCGGCGTCCGTCTCCCGCCGGGCGGTGCGGTCGGACCGTACGTGCGCCGTGGGTTCGGCGCTGCTCTCCGGGGTGATGCTGCGGTCCGGGGTGCGGACGGCGTCGTTCGCCCGCGCGGTGGCGGCGCGGTGGACGGCGGTGGCTCCCGCGGCCCCGTCGAGGCTCCGCGCTGTGCCGTTCGCCCGTGCTGTGCCGTTTGCCCGTGCGACGCCGTTCGTGGGCGCTGCACCGTTCGTGGGGGCTGCACCGTTCGTGGGGGCTGAACCGTTTGTGCGCGCCGAACCGTTCGGAGGTGCTGAACCGTTCGGAGGTGTTGTGCGGTTCGACGGCGTCGTCCCGGTCGTCGGCCCGGTGCCGGGTGCCGGGTGGGCGCCGGGTGCCGGGTGGGCGCGGTCGACCGGCGCGGCTCCAGTAGCCGCCGGACCTGCCCCGTTGCGGGGTCGCGCGCCCGCGTCGTGCCCGTTCCGTGTGGCCGGGCCCGGCCCCCGGCCGGATGCGCCCGGGCCGCCGGCCGGAGTGCGCCCAGCCGGGGCGACGGTGTGACGCCGTGGGACCGCAGAGTCACCAGGCGGGGGTGCGACGAGCGGCGGTGCTGTGGGCGGCGGTGCCGATGCGCGGCGCGACGGGGTGCGGGAGGCGGCTGGCGGGAGCGCCGTGGTGGCCTCCGCCGGCGGGGGCTCCGGAGCACGGCGCCGCCCGGTGACCGGCGCGGTCGACGAGACCCGAGGAGGCGCGGCCTGCTGCGTCGGGCTCTGGTGCGCCGGGCCCTGGTGAGCCGGGTTCCGGAGCGGAGATTCCGGAGCGGAGCCGTTCCGGGGGGCGAGCGCCGTCGCCGGCGGCGGGGCGATCGGCGGCCATCCCGCCGCGTTGTGGCTCGCCGGAGGTGGCTCGCCCGCACGTGGGCCTGCCGGGCGTGGGGCGGATGGTCCGGCGGCCCCCGATGCGGAGCCGGGCAGTCGGGCAGGTGCCGGGGGAGCGGCGCCAGGGGCCGGCGTGAGCGGGAAGAGCACGTGGCCGTTCGACCGAACCGGCGGGAGCCCGTCCTCCGCTGCGTCGAGCGCCGCGTGCTCCTGCTCCTCGGCGGCGCGCCTGCGTGCGGCCCGGCCCCCGGTCGGTCCGGAGAACCCGTGCCGCGCGAGGATGGCGTCCACCGTCTCGGGCTGCCCGACGGGGGGACGTCCGGTGGCGCGAGTACGGTCCTGACCGCCCTCCACGCCACCTCCTCGGACACGCCCCCTGGTCAACTACCCGACCTTAGGGAGATGCCTCCGACGAGGTCACAACCGGGTCTCGGCCTGCCCCGGCTGCGTGATGGCCCGGCGTCCACCCGCCGGACCTGCGAGTCGGACGAATCCGGTGCCCTCGTCGCGGTAGGCGACGGCGTTGCGCCCGGAGTCCTTGGCGGCGTAGAGCAGCACGTCCGCTGCGCCGACCAGCCCTTCGACGTCGGTGAGCGGGCCCGCCGTGTGCGCGACACCGATGCTGACGGTCACGCGCAGGCGCTCGTCCAGCTCCGGCCAGGGGTGGTGGTCGATGCGGTGGCGGGCCGCCTCGCAGGTACGCACGGCGTCGGCGGGTTCGCAGCCGGGCAGCACGAGCGCGAACTCCTCGCCGCCGTAGCGCGCGCAGAACGCGCCCTCGGGCAGGCCCGTGCCGAGCTCCGCGACGATGCGCTGCAGCACGCGGTCGCCGAAGCGGTGGCCGAAGGTGTCGTTGACCTGTTTGAAGTGGTCGGCGTCCACGAGCGCGACCGACAGGCCCGCCGTCCCGCGGCAGGCCGGGTCGTCGAGCAGCGTGACGAGCCGCTCGTCGAGGTAACGGCGGTTGTAGCTGGATGTGAGGCTGTCGCGGCGGCTCTGCTCCCGCGCCTCCGCGTGCTCGCGGCGCAGCCGGGCCAGCTCGTCGGCGGGCACGGGCTGGCCGTGCAGCAGCCGGACCGCGGCGCGCAGGTGCTGGTAGGCCTGCTCCCAGTCGCCCTCCGCGGCCAGCCGTTCGGCGGTGGCGGTGTGCCGTGCCGCCGCGTGCCGCGGTGTCGCATCGTCAAGGGCATGCCCGTCGATCGCGTCGCGCATCATGACCACTGTCCACCTCCTCCGTCTGAAGGGATGTCGACGGGACGGGTGGGGCTCTTGAGGTGTACGCACCCGTTCAGGCGGCCAATCCCACTCGACGGTGAAACGGCCCACCCGACCGGGTCGATCGCGGCTAGATGAGTGATCAACTATCCCCCGGAGTGATCGAGTTCCGCACCGAGGGGGACGGACGCGTCGTCGGGATCGTCGAGCCAGTGCTCGGGCAGCACCACGCGGCCCGGGGAGCCCTGGCGCCCGCGCGGGCCGTCGGCGTCGGGCGGGAAGGGCTGGTCGTGGTCGAGCTGGGCGAGCAGCTCGTCGAGCTCGTCGATGCTGCCGACGAGGCCCAGGCTGCGACGGAGCTCCGGCCCGACCGGGAAGCCCTTGAGGTACCAGGCGATGTGCTTGCGCATGTCGCGGATGCCCTTGTCGGGGCCCATGTGCTCCTGCAGCAGGACGGCGTGGCGGCGCATGGTGGCGGCCACCTGGCCCAGGGCGGGCGGCTCGGGCAGCGGGCGCCCCGCGAACGCGGCCTCCAGGTCGCCGAACAGCCACGGTCGTCCCAAGCAACCGCGCCCGACGACCACCCCGTCGCAGCCGGTCTTCGCGACCATCGCGAGCGCGTCCGCGGCGCTGAAGATGTCGCCGTTGCCCAGCACCGGGACCTCGGCGGGCAGGGCGTCGCGCAGCCGCGAGATGGCCGACCAGTCGGCGGTGCCGGAGTAGCGCTGCGCGGCCGTGCGCGCGTGCAGGGCGACGGCCACCGCTCCCGCGTCGACGGCGCGGCGGCCGGCGTCGAGGAAGGTGTGGCGCTCGTCGTCGATGCCGATGCGCATCTTGACCGTGACGGGCGTCGACCCGGCGTTGTCGACGGCGGCCTTGACGATCGACTCGAACAGCCGCCGCTTGTACGGCAGCGCCGCCCCGCCGCCCTTGCGGGTGACCTTGGGGACGGGGCAGCCGAAGTTCATGTCGATGTGGTCGGCGAGATCGCGCTCCACGACCATCTGCACGGCCCGCCCCATCGCGACCGGGTCGACGCCGTAGAGCTGCATCGACCGCGGGTGCTCGGCGCCGTCAAAGGCGATCATGCGGAACGTCAGGGGGTTCTTCTCGACGAGCCCGCGCGAGGTGATCATCTCGCAGACGTAGAACCCTGCACCTTGCTCACGGCACAGACGGCGGAACCCGGCGTTGGTGATGCCCGCCATCGGGGCCAGCACGACCGGCGTGGCGGACGTGTACGGCCCGATCCGGAGCGGACGGACGGTCGTGGGGGCACTCACGCTGTCCCATTGTCCACGTCGTCAGGAGGCCACGGTGATGCAGCCCGCCCGGCTGCCGGCCGTGCCCGCCCGGCACGGGTCCGTGGCCGTCGCCATCGTGTGCACGACCAGCGAGTGCGCCCGCCGTTCGCCGGTGAATTCCCAGGCCACGGTCGTCCGGGCGCTGCCGGCGCCGGTGTCGTCCGTGGTGAGGTCGAGCCAGATCTCGTTGTCCGGGTTGGCGTGGAGCGGGTCCACGCTGGGTTGCACCGGATCGGGCTGGTTCTGGAAGTGCGGCCCGGCCGCCGCCCCCGTCGCGCCGCACAGCTGCGTGTGGGCGTGCGCGCCGTAGGTGCGCCCCGGCTGCAGCCCACGCACCGTGAGGGTGACGGTGGTACGGCCGTTCGCCGACACCGAGCTGACCGCCTCCCGCGCCCTGACCGGAACCAGCGCCGTGTCGTATGTGACGGCCGTGCCCTGCCCGGTCCCGAACGTGCCGTTGACTAGCACCTGCGCACCGTCTCGGCCGCCGGGGCGATCACCTCGGTCGCGACGGACCCGCACCCCGACAAGCTCAGGACTGCGATGAGCCCGATCAGGACCGGACGGCAGGGTGGCGCGTGTCACCAGGATGGTGGGTCACCAAATGTGCTGGAGACTGACCCTCTGTTACGACGGGCGAGTGGCAGGCGGAGGTGAAGGCGAGCGTCGTAGGCTGTGGCCGTCGCTGAACCCGTGCGGTTCGGCGCGGGCCTCTAGCTCAATCGGCAGAGCAGCGGACTTTTAATCCGCGGGTTCGGGGTTCGATCCCCCGGGGGCCCACAGGGCTTGAACAGCTGTTATGCGGCTGCTCAAGGCGACGCGCGATGAGCCGGTCCTGATCGGTTTCCATCCCGGCAGTCTCACCACAGCGCCCCGCCCGACGTGGCGATTCGAGCAAACCCGCGCCCGCGGCGGCGCGGGGGCGGGTCACTGTGCGCCGCCCGGGCCGGCGTGTCGCGATGCCGGATGATCGATGGGTGGCGGGCCGGGGGTCTAGTCGGGTGGTTTGGGTGTGGCGGTCCACCGCACCACCGCCACGATCCCGCCAAGCTCGGTGAGGTGGGAGAAGTCGGCGGCGAGCTCGGCCAGCTTGGTCGGCAAACCGGCGTTGACCAGCGCGGCGCGCAGCGCCTCGCAGGTGGCGGCGACGCGGGCGGGGCGGGGTCGGTGACTGCGCTCCACGCGTACTGCAAGGCGTCTCGGCGCCGCGTGGTCAGCTTGTTGAGCGTGGCCGCGACGGCGGGGTCGGGGTTCCAAGTGGTGTGCTCAGGCCGGCCGCGGGCGAGCATCGCAGTCCGGGCCGCGGTACCGGCCGGGTCACTGACAGGCATACGGCTCTCCCCTCGGGTCCTCGTGCGATGTTGAGCAGCCAGCGCCAGCGAATG
>NZ_JAOPWR010000304.1 GCF_025965585.1 Pseudonocardia sp. | reverse complement strand
AGCAGCGAGATGGCGGTGCTGAGTTCCTCTCGGAAAGTCTCGCGTGAGCTCTTCTGGTGCTTGAGCCCAATGGCCGTGCTGATGAGGGTGCGGGCGATCGCTTCCGACGTCGCCCGGTCCTGCGGCGCCCTGGCGCTGACGACCGTGTCGACGATCAGGACCTGGAACCGGTGCGGGGCCTCGAGCACCGCCACGTCGAGGACGTCGCGGTGGGTCTCGGCAATCGCACTGAGCTCCCCGCCCACCGTACCGACGTAGCGGCCGGTCCAGGCGTCGAAGGCGTCCAGCAGCCGCTCGCGCAGGGGACAGGCCTCGTCCTCGAGGGCGCGGGCGGCAGAGCTCAGGTCCCGCTCGATCGCAGCCGTCATCGCGTCGGCGAAGAGCTTCTGCTTGGACTCGAACAGGAAGTACAGGCCGGGCCGCGAGATGCGCGCCGCCCTGGCGACGTCCTCCATGGAGGTCTTTCGGTAGCCGTAGCGGACGAAGATCTCTAGCGCAGCGGTCAGGACGATGTCACGGCGGTCCGCGCCACTGCCCACGGGCGTCTCTGTCCTCTCGACTCGGTCGGTCACGCGGTGACGGTACTGGCCCCCGTCAGACTTTACACATATAGTCGTCTCTGTATAGTGGCGTCTCGTGGGCACGGCGCCCCGGAGAATCCATGAGGCACACGAGCCCTTGATCACCACCCGCTTCAACGCGACCAGCACGGCCGACGACGTCGTCCGCGGCGTGGACCTGCAAGGACGACAGGCCATCGTGACCGGCGCGTCCTCCGGCATCGGCACCGAGACCGCACGGGCTCTGACCGCTGCCGGCGTCGCCGTGACACTGGCCGTGCGCAACGTCGACGCCGGCGTTACCGCGGCCGAGGCGATCGCTGTGGCGACCGGCCGCGCACTACCCCAGGTCCGCGCACTAGACCTCGCCGACCCCGCCAGCGTCGCCACGCTCGTCCGCCAGTGGAGCTCACCACTGGACATACTGGTGACCAACGCCGGGCTCGTCACCGCAGGGCTGCAGCGCACCCCGCAGGGCTGGGAGCTGCAGTTCGCGACCAACCACCTCGGACACTTCGCTCTGGCCCTCGGCCTGCACCGGCACCTGGCCGCAGCGGCGGCTGCCCGAGGAGGCTCGCGCGTCGTGGCGCTGTCCTCCACGGCGCACATGCGCGCCCCGGTCGACTTCGACGACATCCACTTCCGCCGCCGCGCCTACGACCCGCAGACCGCCTACGCGCAGTCCAAGACGGCCAACTCACTCTTCGCCGTCGAGGCGACGAGGCGCTGGCAAGCCGAAGGCATCGTCGTCAACGCGGTGAACCCCGGAGGCGTGGTCACAGGTCTACAGCGCAACTTCTCCGACACCCAGCGCCAGTCCCTCGCCGCAGCCGAAGCCGCTGGGATCTTCACCTACAAGACACTCGGGCAAGGAGCGGCGACGACGCTCGTCGCGGCCGTCGCCCCCGAGTTCGCAGGCGTAGGCGGCCGCTACCTCGATGACTGCCGTGAGGCCTACACCGTGCCCGACGACGCCACGCTCGCCGAGCATCCCCACGGAGTGAAGCGGTGGGCGCTCGACCCGACGGCAGCAGACCGACTCTGGCGCCGCTCCCTCGACATGACCACCTGACCACGCGCTGCCCCTGACACGCCTGCGTGCAGGCGTCCCGCAAGCCGAACCCTCACCGGGCTGTCCCGGTGAGGGTTCCCTGATCGGGTCGGAACGCGGAGGTCGCGGGCCTGACTCGGTCTTTCCGGTTGCTGTCAGGGTTGGATGTTCTCCAGGTCCTCGAGAAGGCTCAGGTGCTTCGGCTCCCAGCCGAGCGCTTCCCGGGTGCGGGTGCTGGATGCGGGCTGGTCGGTCGCGAAGATCGGGCCGAGGGGGCCGAAGGTCTCCTGTGACACCGCCTCGACCGGCAGTCCCAGCCGTCGGCCGATGACGGTGGCGATGTCACGGACCGTGTCGCCCTCGTCGGCGACGGCGTGCCAGGAGGTTCCGGCGGGTGCCGATTCCAGGGCCAGCCGGAAGAGGACGGCCGCGTCGAGGGCGTGCACGGCCGGCCAGCGCTGGGCGCCGTCGCCCGGATAACCTGACACACCGGTCCGCCGCGCGGTATCGGTCAGCAAGCCGGCGAACCCGCCCTTGCCCTCCTTGTGGACCGTGCGCGGCAGCCGCACGGCGGTGCTGCGGACGCCGCGCGAGGCCAGGCCCAGGACCGCCGTGACCGCGCGGCCGCGACCGCCGACCGGCCCGTCGGTCGGCACGGCGTCGGTTTCTGTAGAGACGCGGCCCGGCACGTACGGCGTACCGGAGACCGTGACGAAGGGGCGGTCGCTGCCGACGAGCTCCCCGCTCAGGGCCGCGAGGGCTGCACTTTCCTCTGCGATTGTCCGCGCGAGGGCGTCGGCGCTGCTGAAGTCGTTGCCGAACGCCAGGTGGATCACGCCGTCGGCCTTGGCGGCGCCGGCGCGGAGGGTGTCCAGGTCGGAGAGATCGCCTCGCAGCGGCTCGGCGCCGGCCGCCTCGACGGCCAGTGCGGACGCGTCGGAGCGGGCGAGGGCCAGGACGGTGTGGCCATGGCCGAGGAGCTCGGTGACGACGGCGGAGCCGATCAGGCCGGTGCCACCGGTGATGAAGACGTGCATGGAGCTCTCCCGTCAGTGATGAGACTCTTGTCCCATGACACTAGCAGAGTGATGGGATATAAGTCCCATCACGTAGGATCGACCCATGGCACGGTGGGAACCAGGGGTGCGCGAACGGCTCGTCGTGGCTGCGGTCGACCTGTTCAGCGAGCAGGGGTACGACACCACGACGGTCGCGCAGATCGCCGAGCGCGCCGGAACCACGAAAAGCACGTTCTTCCGGTACTTCCCCGACAAGCGTGAGCTGCTGGTGGCCGGGCAGGAGACGCTCAGCCGACTGCTCGCCGAGGGGATCGCCGAGGCGCCGCAGGGTGCCAGCCCGCTCGAGGCGGTCGCTGCCGGTCTCGAGCGCGCATCGAGCGCCATGGGGCCCATGAACCGCGAGCTCGGTCCCCGCTTGAAAGCCGCCGTCGCCGCCAGCACCGAGCTCCAGGAGCGTGACGCCCTCAAGAGCGTCGGCCTCGCCGCCGCCATGACGACTGCCCTCGTCGCCCGCGGTGTGCCCGACGCGACCGCCCACCTCGCGGGTGAACTGGGGGTCCTCGCCTTCAAGCGGGGCTACGCAGAGTGGTCCCAGGCCGACCGCGACACCGAAGACGGGCTCGCGCTCTACACGTTGACAGCCCTGAACGAACTGCGGGCAGCGAGCGCATCACTGGACTGACACCGGGTGCCGCACAGCTCGACAGCTGTCACGACCAACATCGCCGGCCTCAGACGCCCAAATCAACCGCTGCCGCGTCGTCACCCTGTTCGAGGGCCGCGACGCGCCGGCAAGGGCGGCATCGCCCGGCAGGGAAGCTCTCCACGACGGACCTCGCCTCCTCGACAAGTGGGAGGACTGCACGGAGGGCGAGGAGACCTGGCCGTGGCCACCGAACCGGACCGGCTCATCGTCGGGCTCGCGGCCGAGGTCGTCGAGTTCGGCGAGCAGCCGGGCCACTTCCCGCCGCCGGCCGCCTCCCGCACCACCGCGACGCCCGTGCCGACGAACCCGGGAACGAGGCCTGACAGGCTGCGGTGAACGGGTGGTGTGCTGCTGACCGATGATTCACCCAACCGCCGCTGTGTCACCCGAACCGGTCGATTCTCACTACTCAGCGTAACATCGCGGCAGCTACGCTACGTGATTCCGGTCACGTTCGGCCGAGGTGGGCCGGGCACGTCGTCGTCTCGCGAGCGGAGGGCCACGGCGGCCACCACGGCCGCGATCCCGAGGGCCTCCCCCAGGCCCGGGACCTGCCCCAACGCCGCCAGACCCACCGCAGTGGCGGTGGCCGGGAGCAGCGCCAGCAGCACCGCGAACCGGGCCTGCCCGACCCGTCGCAGCACCACCTGGTCGATCACGTAGGGCACCACGCTGGACAGCACACCGACGCCGACGGCGACCAGCAGCACGAGCGGGTCCGCGAGCGCCCCGAGGCCCTGCGGACCGCCCAGCACCAGCACCGGCGAGAGCAGCACGGCCGCCACGAGGAAGCCCACGGCCATGTCGTCGAGCCCGTTGCCCGCGCCCGCCACGCGCTTGCCGAGCACGATGTACGCGGCCCACAACGCCGCCGCCGCGAGCGCCCACAGCACCCCCGCCGGGCTGCCTGACCAGCGCACATCCGCGATGAGCAGCACTCCGCCCGCGGCCAGCACCACGGCCGCGACGTCCCGGGCGCGGCGCGAGGCGAGCGCAGCCACGGCCACCGGCCCGCAGAACTCCACGGCCACCGCGGTGCCCAGGTGCAGCCGCGCGATCGCCTCATAGAAAGCGAGGTTCATCAACGCCGTGGCCAGCCCGAACGCCACCGCGCGGCCCAGCCTGCGGCCCCGCCACGCGGCCCGTCCCGGCCGGCGCCAGATGATCAGCACCACCGCGGCCCCCACCAGGCGTAACACCGCGACCACGGGCGGCGACAAACGGTCGAACAGACCGATCGCGAGGGCCGCCCCGACGTACATCGACAGGCCCCCGACGACGAACAGCGCGGGTGCCGGGATCCGGGATCGCACACTGGTCGTCATCACCGACAGCGTAGCCGCACCGCAACCACGCAGAGTCACCGTCACTCCGGGAGTGTTAACAATGCACGCCTTGCGGTGGACCCGGACGCACCGCAGACTTTCACTCGTGGTCATCTGCAGGAGTCACCCGCAGCACCGTCGCGGCGACCGCTCGGCGACACGTGGTCGTCCAAACGTGACGGTTGTCGCGACGCGCGGCGGGAACACATGCAGGGTGCTGAACGTCTGGGAGAGTGGGCGTACCGCGAGAGCGGTCGTCACAGCTAGCGGCTCCGGGATCTTCCCCGGGGTCGAACGGAGGGAGACCGCCATGCAGCCAGGAACCCTTACCCGGCCCGAGTTGACCCTTGCTGACCGTTGTGACCGCTGTGGAGCGGCAGCCAAGGTGCGGGCCGTGCTGCCCAAGGGTGGAGAACTGCTCTTCTGCGGTCACCACGCGAAGGCCCACGCCGACAAGCTCCGCGAGATGCAGGCGGACGTGCAGTCCGGCAGTTGACCGCGGCCGGGTGACGCCCGGCCATACGACGAGCGACAACGGGGCGGGGACCACACGGTCCCCGCCCGTCGCATGTCCGGCTCCCCCCGGGCCGCCCCCACCGGACGGGGTGGTGGGTGAAGGTCGGTCAGCGCCAGCTGCGGAGCGTGGCGATCCGCTCCTCCAGCTGCTCGATCGTCGCCATCGCCGTGGGCGGTCCGCCGCACTTCGCCCGCAGCTCGTTGTGGATCATGCCGTGCGGTTTGTTGGTGCGGTGGTTGTGCAGCGCCACCAGGGTGTTGAGCTCCTTGCGCAGCTTGTTCAGCTGCTCGCGCACCGACAGCTGGGGACGCTCGGCGGGCGGAGCGGGAGCCACCGGAGGCGCTGCGGCGGCCGACTTGCGCTGCGAGCGCGTCAGCCAGTCCTTCTGCCGCTGTGAGAGCAGCGTGCGCACCTGGTCGGGCTCGAGGAGCCCGGGCAGGCCCAGGTAGTCCTCCTCGTCGGCGGAGAACGAGGTGCCCTCGTAGATGAGCTGGTCGAGCTCGGCGTGCGCCTCCAGGGCGGTGAACGACTTCTCGTCCTCCCCCTGCTCGTCCTCCTGGCGCTGGGCCTGCGCGAGGAGCTCGTCGTCCCACTGCTCGTCGGCCCGGTGCGGCTTGCCCAGGACGTGGTCGCGCTGGGCCTCGAGCTCGCTGGCCAGGCCCAGCAGCACCGGCACGGACGGCACGAACACCGACGCCGTCTCCCCCGGCCGCCGCGACCGCACGAAGCGGCCCACGGCCTGCGCGAAGAACAACGGCGTGGACGCGCTCGTGGCGTAGACACCGACGGCCAGGCGCGGCACGTCGACGCCCTCACTGACCATTCGGACTGCGACCATCCAGCGGTCGTCGGACTCGGCGAAGCGCGCGATCCGGGCTGACGCGCCCTGCTCGTCGGACAGGACCACCACGGGCGCGGTACCCGTGACGTCGGTGAGGATCGCCGCGTAGGCGCGGGCGGTGGTCTGGTCGGTGGCGATGACGAGTCCGCCGGCGTCGGGCATGCCGCCGGCCCGGTGGCCCGTCAAGCGCTTGTCGGCGGCGCGGAGCACCGCCGGCATCCACTCCCCGCCCGGGTCGAGCGCGGTGCGCCACGCCCGGGCCGTCTGCTCCCCGGTCATCGGCTCGCCCAGCCGGGCGGTGATCTCCTCGCCCGCGCTCGTCCGCCAGCTGGAGACGCCCGAGTAGGCGAGGAAGACGACGGGCCGCACCACACCGTCGGCCAGGGCCTCCGCGTAGCCGTAGGAGTGGTCGGCGCGGCTGCGCAGGGCGCCCTCGGCGTCGGGCAGGTAGTCGATGAACGGGATCGGGTTGTCGTCACTGCGGAACGGCGTGCCGGTGAGCGTCAGGCGCCGCGTGGCGGGCTCGAAGGCCTCCTTCACTGCGTCGCCCCACGAGCGCGCGTCGCCGGCGTGGTGCACCTCGTCGAGGATCACCAGCGTCTTGCGGTTCTCGGTGCGCGCGCGGTGCAGCAGCGGGTGGGCCGCGACGCCGGCGTAGGTGACGGCGATGCCGGTGTAGTCCGACGAGGTGGCGCCGGTGGAGTTGCGGAAGTCGGGGTCGATCGCGATGCCCACCTGCGCCGCGGCCGTCGACCACTGCGTCTTGAGGTGCTCGGTGGGCGCGACCACCGTGATCCGCTCGATCACCCGGTCGGCCAGCAGCTCCGACGCCACCCGCAGCGCGAACGCCGTCTTGCCCGCGCCGGGCGTCGCGACCGCGAGGAAGTCCTGCGGGGCGGCGGCGAGGTAGCGGGCGAGGGCGCTGCGCTGCCACGCGCGCATCGGCCGCGAGGCCGGCGCAAGAGGCTGTAACCCCTTCTCATGGGCCTGGGACACACGACTCCCTGACGTCTTGACGGCGACGATTGGGCCCGACGGCGGGCGGCCCTCGGTCTCGGGGGACCGCACGAGGGGCGTCGATCAGAGTAACGGGACGGCATCGGCCACCCGGGCGTGACCCGCCGCAGCCCGTGGACCGGGGCCGATGCGACATCCTGGGACCCCCGACTTGCCCGCCGGGGCCCCGGCCGCTCAGGCTGGGACGAGCACACCGTCGACGAGGGAGCATCCATGAGCACCGAGGAGCCCGAGGCCGACGTCGCCGGGCCGGGCATGCTCCTGACCGACGGGGCGCTCGGCCCGCTGCGCCGGATGCTCCCCGCCGCGTCCGGGCTGCGGATGGCCGCCTCGCTGGCCGGGCAGCCCGTCACGCTCGCGCGCCGCGGGCTGGGCCTCGCCGGCGAGCTGGCGAGGATCGGCGTCGGCAGCTCCGAGGTGGCGCCGCACCCCAAGGACAAGCGCTACGTCCACCCCGCATGGTCGTCCAACCCGCTGCTGCGCCGCCTCGTCCAGGCCCACATCGCCGCCAGCGGCACCGCGGCCGACCTCGTCGAGGACGCGGGGCTGGACTGGGCCGACCACGAGCGCATCCAGTTCGCCGTCGGCAACCTCTCCGACGCGCTGGCGCCCAGCAACAGCCTGCTCAACCCCGTCGCGTGGCGGGCGGCCGTCGACTCGCGGGGTGCCAGTATCGTCCGCGGCATCCGCAGGCTCGTGGGCGACATGGCCACGGCCCCGCGCGTGCCGTCGATGGTGGAGCCGGGCGCGTTCACGGTCGGGGAGGACGTGGCGTGCACCCCCGGCGCCGTCGTCCTGCGCACCCCGGTGTTCGAGCTGATCCAGTACCTCCCGGCCACCGAGAGGGTGCGGGAGATCCCGCTGCTCCTGGTGCCGTCGACGATCAACAAGTACTACGTGGCCGACCTCGCGCCGGGCCGCAGCATCGTCGAGAACCTGGTGGCGAGCGGCCAGCAGGTGTTCCTCATGTCCTGGCGCAACCCCGAGGCCGAGCACGCCGCGTGGGACCTCGACGCCTACGGCCAGGCCATCCTCGACGCGATGGACGCCTGCGAGAGGATCACGCGCACGCGGTCGACGTCGCTGATGGCGTTCTGCTCCGGCGGGATGATCACCGCGATGCTGCTCGCCCACCTCGCCGCCATCGGCGCGCAGGAGCGCGTGGAGTCGGTGACGTTCGCCGTCACCGTGCTCGACCAGCACAAGGCGGGCACCACCGGCGCGCTGATGGACAGGGCCACCGCGCGCAGCGCCGTCGAGGCGTCGGAGAAGAAGAGCTACCTCGACGGCCGAACGATGGCCGAGGTGTTCGCCTGGCTTCGCCCGAACGACCTGATCTGGTCGTACTGGGTCGACAACTACCTGCGCGGCGAGCCGCCCGAGGCGTTCGACATCCTGTTCTGGAACGCCGACACCACCCGCATGACGGCCGGGCTGCACCGCGATCTCATCGACATCGCGCAGCGCAACGCCCTCGTCACACCCGGCGCCGCCACGATGCTCGGCACCCCCGTCGACCTCTCGAAGGTCGACCGGCCCAGCTACGTGATCGCCGGCATCGCCGACCACCTGTGTGCCTGGCAGTCGTGCTACCGCACCACACAGCTCCTCGGCGGCGAGAGCCGGTTCGTGCTCTCCACGAGCGGGCACATCGCGTCGCTGGTCAACCCCACCGACAACCCGAAGTCGACGTTCCGCGTCAGCGGGCCGGACGCCGCCGTGCCCACCCCGCCCGAGCCGGAGGGCTGGCTGAGCGTGGCCGGCACCGTCCAGGGTTCCTGGTGGCCCGACCACGTCGCGTGGCTGGCCGAACGCAGCGGTGCCACCGTGGACGCGCCGCCGGAGCTCGGTGGGCGCGGCCTGCACGCCGTCGCGCCCGCGCCGGGCGAGTACGTGTTCGCCCGATGACCGCGTGGTCCCGAGCCACCACCGACGAGTCCCCCGACGACGTCTTCCAGACCGTCGTGCGGGGCCGCCGGCTGCGCGTGTCGATCCGGCGCGCCGCGGGCCCCGGCCCGGCGCGCACCCCGTTGCTGCTGCTCAACGGCATCGGCGCCAGCATCGAGCTGCTGCAGCCGTTCGTCGACGAGCTGCCCCCCGGCATCGAGGTGATCCGCCTCGACGTGCCCGGCATCGGCGGCTCCCCCATGCCCGTCGTGCCGTACCACATGTCGACGCTCGCGCCGCTCGTCGGGACGCTGGTGCGCAGGCTCGGCTACGAGCGCGTGGACGTCATGGGGTTCTCGTGGGGCGGGGGGCTCGCGCAGCAGTTCGCCGTGGCCCAGCGCAAGCAGACCCGCAAGCTGGTCCTCGCCGCCACCGGCACGGGCTCGCTGATGGTGCCCGCACGGCCGAGGGTGCTCGCGAAGATGCTCACCCCGCGCCGCCATCAGGACCCCGACTACGCGCGCACCATCGCCGGACAGATCTACGGCGGCACGATGCGCACGAACCCCGAGGCCGCCGCGCAGGTGCTGCACGCGTACACGCGCAAGGGGCCCAGCCGCGGCTACTACTACCAACTGCTGGCCGGTGTGGGGTGGAGCAGCCTGCCCGCGCTGCGGCTGATCCGACAGCCCACCCTCATCGTGGCGGGCGACGACGACCCGATCATCCCCGTGGTCAACGCGAAGATCATGGCCCGCGGGATCCCGAAGGCCCGGCTGCACCTCTACCACGGCGGCCACCTGGCCCTGCTGACCGAGGCGACGGAGCTGGCGCCGGTGATCGACGAGTTCCTGCGGGAGCGCTGACACCCGTCCGCCCGATCTGCGCGCGATTTTGCGTCCTCGCACCGTCGGTGGACGGTGGGCGGACGCAAAACGGCGCGCAGATCGGGTTACGCGGCCGAGCGGTCCTGCTCCTCGTCCCGCGCGCGGGCCACCGCCAGCTGGTGGGCGAGGTAGCGGGTGGCGCTCATCGTGTGCAGCTCCATCAGCTCGACGCCGGCCTCCGCCATGCAGGCGCGGAAGTCGTCCTCGTAGGTGACGCGCCCGAAGTCGATCGTGGTGACGTGCCGGATCATCGGCTTGGCCCGCTCCATCAGCCGCGACCGCCTGCGCTGGAACGTCTGCGTGGCGAAGACCCTGCCCTCGGGAGCGAGCTGGACCGCCACGTGCGCGATGGCTGCGGCCGGGTCGGGTAGCAACATGAGGCTCGCGCTGAAGTAGACGGCGTCGTAGGGGCCGCCCTCGTGGTCGTAGACCGACGCCAGCAGCGGCGTGACGCGCTCGCTGAGCGCGGCCCTGGCGAGCGAGCGGTGGCAGCGCCGCACGTAGTCGGCGTCGATGTCGAGGCCCACCACCGTCAGGTCCTTCTCGTGGACCAGCTCGGCGCAGCGGGCCATCGCCGCACCCGTGCCGATGCCGACGTCGAGCACGCGGGCGCCCGCGGGCAGTCGCCCGAGCACCTCGCGATACCAGTCGGTGGTCATGCCGACGATGAGTCGGTCGTAGACCCAGCCTCGTACCCCGCCCATGAACCGGTGTCCCCGCGTACCGCGTCGCCCGGCGTGGTTCAGGCGTCCCCGCCGGGGCGCAGACCTTCGTAGATCTTCTTGCAGTCCGGGCAGACCGGCGAGCCCGGCTTGGGCGAGCGGGTGACCGGGAACGTCTCACCGCACAGCGCCTGCACCAGGTTGCCCAGCACCGCGCTCTCGGTGATCTTGTTCTTCTTGACGTAGTGGAACATCTTGGGCTCGTCATTGCCCGTCGTGTCGGTGCCCTCGGGGCGGGTCTCGACGTCGGGCAGCACCTGGGTGGCCATGTCCTCCATGATGCCCCATGTGTCCTCTGCCGTCTCCCGCTCCCCGCTCCCCGCCTCCCCGGTCCGGACCTCCCCCGAGGTGACAGACGCCCTCGCCTCCGGCCGCGCCGTCGTCGCCCTCGAGAGCACGATCCTCGCCCACGGGCTCCCGGCACCGCAGAACCGCGCGGCCGCCGACGAGCTGGAGGCCGCCGTCCGCGCCCACGGGGCGGTGCCCGCCACCGTCGCCGTGCTGGACGGGGTGCCGCGCGTGGGCCTCTCGGCCGCCGAGCTGGACCGCGTCTGCTCGGGCGAGCTGGTCAAGCTCTCGGTGCGTGACCTCGGCGTGGCCGTCGGGCTCGGGCGTGACGGCGCCACCACCGTGGCCGCCACCGCCGCGCTCGCCCACGCCACCGGGGTGGCGCTGTTCGCCACCGGCGGGCTCGGCGGGGTGCACCGCGGTGCCCGCGACACCTGGGACGTCTCCGCCGATCTCGCCGCGCTCGCCACCACCGGCGTGCTCGTCGTCTGCTCGGGGGTGAAGTCGATCCTCGACGTCGCGGCGACGCTCGAGGTGCTGGAGACCGAGTCCGTGCCCGTCCTCGGCTACGGGACGGACGCGTTCCCCGGCTTCTACCGGCGCGACTCCGGCCACGCCGTGCCGTGGCGCGTCGACTGCCCCGCCGACGTCGCCGCGGTCTGGCGGGCCCACGTCGCGCTCGGGTCGGGCTCGGGCGCGGTGCTGGCCCAGGCCGTCCCGGAGGCCGACGAGCTCGACGCCGCCCTGCACGACCGCCTGCTCGCCGAGGGCCTCGCCCTGCTCACCGAGCGCGGCATCACCGGCAAGGACGTCACTCCGGCGCTGCTGGAGCACTTCCACGCCGGCAGCGAGGGAGCGAGCCTGCACACCAACCTGGCGCTGGTCCGGGCCAACGCCGAGCTCGCGGCGCAGGTGGCGGTGGCACTGGCCGTGCAGCCGTGACCCCGCGAGCCGACACGACGGCGCCCGCGAGTCGGCACGTTGCGATGCTCGCTGGTCCACGGGCCGACGCCGCCGGGCGTGGCGATGGCGCAGTGGTGGCGACGCGCGGTTCGCTGTCGTGAGCGGAGCCCGCAGCCGGCCGGCCCGGCCGCCCCGCGTCGTCGTGGTCGGGGACCTGGCCGTCGACGTCCTGGTGGAGCCGTCGACGCCCGCCGTCCCCGGCGCCGACGTGCCCGCCCGCATCCGGGCTACGGCGGGCGGCGCCGGCGCCAACACCGCGGCCTGGCTCGCCCACCTCGGCGCCGACGTCACGCTCGTGGCCCGCGTGGGCGACGACGTGGCCGGGCGTGCGGCGGCCGACGAGCTCGACGCGGCGGGCGTCCGTCCGGTGCTGGCCGTGGACCGGGTGCACCCCACGTGCACGGTCGTCGCGCTGCTCGGCGGCGGCGACCGCACGATGCTCTCCGACCGCGGGGCCGCCGCGCACCTCGCGCCCGCGGACCTCCCGGGTCTGACGGGCGCGGACCACCTGCACCTGTCGGGCTACGTCCTGCTCGACGTCTCGTCCCGGGAAGCGGGGCTCGCCGCGCTGGCGGCGGCCCGGGCCGCGGGGCTGACGACGTCGGTCGACCCGCAGGCCGCCCCGGCCCTGACGCCGGCCTTCCGGGAGTGGGTGCGGGGCGCCGACCTGCTGCTCCCCAACGCCGACGAGCTGCGCGCCCTCGGCGGAGCGGCCGCCGTGCTGGCCGACGTGGGTGCGGTGGCCGTCACGGCCGGCGCGGACGGGGCCGTCTGGGAGGACGCCTGCGGCCGCTGGACGGCGCGGGCACCGGAGGTCGCGGTCGTGGACGCGACGGGCGCCGGTGATGCCTTCGACGCCGGCCTACTGGTGGCGTGGCTGCTGGGCGCGCCGCCGGCGGAGGCACTGGAAGCGGGGTGTCACGCGGGGGCGCAGGCGGTGGGGCGCCTCGGTGCGCGGCCGGTGCCGCGTGTCCGCTGATCCCGGCGGCGGATGGTGATGCCCCGCGCACCACGCCGTGTCCACTCGCGTGCCGTCGTGGCGGCTCACGCCTTCACCGCCCGCTCGGGCGTCCGGACGCGGCTCGCGAGCGGGGCCCGGTGGTGCCGTCAGCTCTCGATGACCGGGTGCTCGCGGGCCTCGAGCTGTTTCTTGTCGCCCTGGAACTTGTTGACGTCCTCGCTCTTCTTGGGAAGCCGGTCGTTGGCGATGAGCACGGCCATCCACGGAAGCGGGATCGAGATGATCAGCAGGGTCACGGCCAGCCACGGGATCG
>NZ_JAOPWR010000482.1 GCF_025965585.1 Pseudonocardia sp. | reverse complement strand
TCGGGTTCGCGTTCGACCTCTTCGACCTGTTCATCCTGCTGTACGTGGCCTCGACGATCGGGCCGCTGTTCTTCCCCGCCGAGAGCCAGACGCTGCAGCTCGCCGCCACCTACGCGTCCTTCGGCGTCAGCCTCGTGATGCGGCCGCTCGGCGGCGCGGTGTTCGGCCGCTACGCCGACCGCGTGGGGCGCCGGCGCTGCATGGTCACCACCATCACCGGGGTCGGCGTCGCGACGGCGCTGATGGGCGCGCTGCCGACGTACGCCGCCGTCGGCGCGCTGGCCCCGATCCTGTTCGTCCTGCTACGGCTCGTGCAGGGCCTGCTCGTCGGCGGTGTGGTGGCCTCGACGCACACCCTGGGCACGGAGTCGGTGCCGCAGCGCTGGCGCGGCATGGTCTCCGGGCTCGTCGGCGGAGGCGGGGCCGGGCTCGGCGCGGTCGTCGCGTCGCTGGTGTTCATCGCCGTGTCGGCGGCCTTCCCGGGCGACGCGTTCGCCGAGTGGGGCTGGCGGGTCATGTTCTTCACCGGGTTCGCCGCGTCGATGCTGAGCCTGCTGCTCTTCCGCTACCTGGAGGAGTCGCCGCTGTGGGCGGCCGCCGCGCAGGCCGGCCCGCGCGAACCCGCGCGAGCCCGCGAGCTCGTGGCGCGTGGACGGGTGCCTGCGCTGCTCGCCAGCCTCGCCCTCGTGATCGGTGCCGGGGCGCAGTACTACCTGACCTCGGGCTACCTGCCGACGTTCTTCGCGACGGTCAACAAGCTGCCCGCGGGCCCGCGCGGCCTGCTGCTGGTGTGGACGAGCCTGGTGATCCTGCCCGCGGCGCTGCTGGTGGGGCACCTGTCCGAGCGCATCGGACGCCGGCGCACGTTCCTGATCATCGGCGTGGTCAACCTCGTGGCGCTGCCCCTGCTCGCACTGGCGATGGGTGGGCTGGGTCCGGCCGACACCGGTGCGCTGCTGGGCTACGGGCTGCTGATCAGCGTGCTCGCCAACTCGTCGTACGCCGCGGTCCCGATCTTTCTCAACGAGCTGTTCCCGACCCGCCTGCGCGCCACCGCGACGGCACTGGTGTGGAACGGCGGCTTCGCGATCGGTGGGCTGATGACCACGTTCGTGACGCTGGCCAGCCCCACGGTGGCCGACATCCCGAGCCGGTTGGCGATCTTCCTCGTCTGTTGCGTCGCACTGTTCCTGGTGGGCGCGGCATGCTCGGCCGAGACCCGCGGGGCATTGGAACAACAGCCGGTCGAACCGGCGACCGCACAGGTATGACTTCTGCCGAAAGGACCAGCATGACCAACACCGACGAGTTCACCGGCCGAACCGTCGTCGTCACGGGCGCGGCGGGCGGGATCGGCGGCCGCTACGTCGCCGCGCTCACCGCAGCCGGCGCCGACGTCGTCGCCTCCGACGTGGCGGCCGCCACCGACGCCGGCACCGAGATGGCCGGGAAGGCCACCGCGACCGGCCCCGGCCGGGCCGTCTTCGTGCCCGGTGACATCACCTCGGACGCCGACTGGGAGGCCGTCGTCGGTCGCGCCGTCACCGAGTTCGGACGCATCGACGCCCTGGTCAACAACGCCGCGATCTACCAGGGGCTCGGTGGGAAGAAGCACCTCACCGAGCTGACGAACGACGAGTGGGACCGGGTGCTGACCGTCAACGTGCGCGGCACCTGGCAGGCCATCCGCGCGGTCGTGCCCGCGATGCGCGAGGCGGGCGGCGGGCGGATCGTCAACATCTCCTCGACCGTCGCGCGGATGGGCGCGCCCGGCTTCGCGCACTACGTGGCGTCCAAGGCCGCGGTGGACGGGCTGACCCGCGCCGCCGCCCGTGAGCTGGGCCCGGACCGGATCACCGTCAACGGGGTGGCGCCGGGGCTCGTCAGCGACGAGGCCACCCGCACCCTCAACACCGACGACTACGTCGCTGCCGCCGCGAAGGGCCGTGCGCTGGGCCGCGAGATGGTGCCCGACGACCTCGTCGGCGCCGTGCTCTGGCTGGCCGGGCCGTCGAGCGGGTTCGTCACGGGGCAGACGGTGGTGGTCGACGGGGGCGGGGTCTTCACGTGACCACGGACCTGCGGTCCTGGCTCGCCCTGCTCGACGAGCGCGGCGAGCTGGGCGTCCTGGGGGCGCCGATCGACCCGGACCAGGAGGTCGCCGCCGTCCTCGAGCACTCCGACGGCCGCCGCGCGGTCCGCTTCGACGCGGTGAAGGGCTCCCGGTTCCCGCTGGTGGGCAACACCCTCATCGGGCGCTCGCACCTCGGCCCGGCGCTGGGCTGCGCCACCCCCGAGGCCGCGGAGCGCTTCGCCGCCGCGCTGGACCGGCCCCGCTCCTGCCGGGTGGTGGACCGCGCCGAGGCGCCGGTGCTGGAGGAACAGCTCACCGGCGACGCCCTGCTCTCCGCGCTGCCGCTGACCCGCCAGCACGAGCACGACGGCGGGCTCTACCTCACCTCGGCGCTGCTGTCGGTGCGCGACCCGGTGAGCGGCACCACCAACCTGTCGATCAACCGGCTGCAGGCGGCGGGAGAGCGCGAGCTGCGGGCGCTGCTGCTGCCCGGGCGGCTGCGGGCGGTCTTCACCGCGGCCGAGGCGGAGGGCCGCGACCTCGATGTCGCGATCGTCGTGGGGGTGCACCCGCTGCTGGTGCTGGCCAGCCAGTCCCCCGCCGACCGTGCGCTCGACGACCTGGAGGTCGCCTCCGCGCTGGCGTCCGAGCCGCTGCCGGTGGTGACCGCCCCGTCGGTCGACGCGGTGGTCCCCGCTGAGGCCGAGTTCCTGCTGGAGGGCCGCTTCCGTGCGGGCCGCCGCGAGGCCGAGGGGCCCTTCGGGGAGTTCCCCCGCACGTACGGGCCGGGTGGCCCGGCCCCGGTGATCGAGCTGGAGGCCGCGTGGCACCGCCGGGACGCGGTGTTCCAGACGATCCTCTCGGGCGGGCGCGAGCACTTCCTGGTCGGCGGGCTGCCCCGCGAGGCGCTGCTGCTGCGCGCACTGCGCAAGGCGGGGCTGGACGTGGCCGGGCTGCGGCTGCCCGAGTCCGGCTCGTGCCGCTTCGACGCCGTCGTGGCGCTGCGGGACCCGGCGCCGGGCGCGGTCACCACGGCGATGCTGACGCTGTTCACCGGCGCCGTCACCGTCAAGACGGTGACGGTGGTGGACGACGACGTCGACGTGTTCGACGACGAGCAGATCGGCTGGGCCGTCGCCACGCGCGTGCAGGCCGACCGTGACCTGCTCGTCGTCCCGAACGCGAAGGGCAGCAGCCTGGACCCGTCCGCACGCGCCGGCGTCACGGCCAAGCTCGGCATCGACGCCACCGTGCCCGCCGACGACCGCGGGCGCTTCCGGCAGATGCGCGTGGCCCCGCCCGATCCCGACCGTCTCCGCGGCCACCTCGCGGAGCTGGGGCTGTGAGTGAGCCGAGGCGGGTGATCATCGCCCTCACCGGCGCGTCCGGGGCCGTGTACGGGATCCGGGCCCTGGAGCTGTTGCGCGACGACCCGGGCATCGAGACGCACCTCGTGCTCACCAAAGCCGCGCGCGCCACCATCGGCTACGAGACCGACCGGTCCGTGGCCGAGGTGCGGGCGCTCGCCGACGTCGTGCACAGCGACGGCGACCTGGGCGCGCCGATCTCCAGCGGCTCGTTCCGCACGGAGGGGATGCTCGTGGCACCGTGCAGCGTGAAGACGCTCTCGGGCATCGCCACCAGCTACGACGACACGCTCGTGGTCCGCGCCGCGGACGTGGTTCTCAAGGAGCGTCGCCGGCTGGTGCTGCTGCTGCGCGAGACGCCCCTGCACGCCGGGCACATCCGGCTCATGGCGGACGTGACCGCGTCGGGCGCGATCGTCATGCCGCCGGTACCCGCCTTCTACACGCGGCCCGTGACGATCGCCGACATCGTCGACCACACGGTCGGCCGTGCCCTGGACGCCCTGGGCATCGACACCGACGCCGTCCAGCGCTGGGACGGCGCCCGCGACGAGGACGCGAACGTGCACCAGCTCTAGGCCGGGGCGCGCCGAAGAGCCCGGGGCTACTGCGCATCACTGCCGGAGCTCATCAGCACCCTCCTGGCCGGCCGACTCCACCAGGGTGTGCAGGAACGCGGCGACCGGCGGCGACTCCAGCGACGTCTCCCGCCACACGACGCCCAGCTCCCGGTAGGCGGACGCGTCGCGGACGGGGACGACGCAGCCGTCGTTCCCCGCCGCGAGCCGCGGCAGCAGCGCCACGCCCATCCCCGCCCGGACCATGCCGCGCACGATGGAGAGCTGCCCGGTCTCCAGCGCCACCCGCGGTGCCACGCCGGCGCCGGCCCAGAGCCGGTCGGCGAGCTCGCGCAGGCCGTAGCCCGGGCGCATGGTGACGGTGTCGGCGTCACCGAGATCGCGCAGCCACACGCCCTGCTGCCCGGGCTGTGCTGACGCGTACAGGGGATGGCCGGGCGGCACGAGCAGCACGATCGGCTCCCGCACGAGCGTCCTGGCCGAGAGCCCAGCGAGGGTCGCGGGCATCCGGGTCAGCGCGAGGTCGAGCGCGCCGGTGGCGACCATCTGCTCGAACTCGCGCGAGACGTCGTGCTCGACCAGGTGCACGGTGATGCCGGGGTGGAGCGTCCGGAACCGCGCGACGACGTCCGGCAGGAGATCGGCGCCGACGCTGGGCAGCACCCCGACCGTCACCCGCCCACCGCGGGCCTCCGAGACGGCCGTGACGCGTTCGCGCGCCGCATCCATCTCGGCGAGCGCGCGGTTCGCGTGCTCCAGCAGCACCTCGCCCGCGGCGGTCAGCATCACCCGGCGGCCGGTGCGTTCGAACAGCGTGGCCCCGACGCTCTGCTCCAGCTTGCGGATCTGCACCGACAGTGACGGCTGCGCCAGGAACAGGCGGGCCGCCGCGCGCGTGAAGCTGCCCTCTTCCGCGACGGCGACGAAGTAGCGCAACTGATGGAGCTCCACAGTATGTTTCGTACCATCTAAGCTGAATGATCGGTACCCTGGAGCGCTGGTGTCCCCGGGCGCGGGCGGCGGCCACGACCTGATCAGCCCTGGGCCTCCTGGCACAGTCGCTCCGCCAGCGCGATCGCGTCGTACGGGGCGTGCACCTTCATGTCGTTGTCGAAGTAGACGTACGCGTCCATCCCGTCGTCCCGCCAGGCCTGCACCCGCTCCGCCCACGCGTCGAGCGCCGCGGGGGTGTAGCCGCTCGCGTACAGCTCGTCCTGCCCGTGCAGCCGGACGTAGACGAAGTCGGCCGTGACCTCCTCGAACACCGGCCAGGTGCCGGCCGAGTCGGCGAGCACCAGCGCGACGCCGTGCTCACGCAGCAGGGCGGGGAAGGCGGGGTCGCGGAAGCTCTCGTGCCGGACCTCGAGCGCGTGGCGCAGCGGCCGGTCGGCGTCGGTCTCGGTGAGCGCGCGCCCGTCGAGCCGCTCGTCGTGCCGGGCGGCGAGCGCCGCGGCCTCGGTGGTCGTGTGCGGCAGCAAGGACAGGAACTCCGCGATGCGCGCGGCGTCGAACCGCAGGCGCGGCGGCAGCTGCCACAGGAACGGGCCGAGCTTCGGGCCGAGCCCCAGCACCCCGGACGCGAAGAAGTTGGCCACGGGCTGCTCGACGTCGCGCAGCTGCTTGAGGTGGGTGATGAATCGGCCGCCCTTGACGGCGAACACGAAGTCGTCCGGTGTCTCGGCGGCCCACGCCCGATAGTTCTCCGGTCGCTGCAGCGAGTAGAAGGACCCGTTGATCTCGATGGTGTCGACACAGCGAGAGAGGTGCTCCAGCTCGCGGCGCTGCGCCAGGCCCTCCGGGTAGAACGTGCGGCGCCACGGCGGGTAGCGCCACCCCGAGGTCCCGACCCGCGCCTGTGCCATGTCGGCGAGCATGGCACCGGGGAGGGAGGATGGCCGCGTGGACGACCTGCGCACTGCCGTCGGAACGGTGCTCGACTGGCCCGTCGACCATGTCGCCGCGGCCGTGGTCGCGGCGGACGGACGGGTCCTGGCCACGGCGGGCGAGCAGCAGCGGACGTTCCGGCTGGCGTCGGTCACGAAGCTGCTCACTGCGTACGCCACGCTGATCGCCGTCGAGGAGGGCGCGGTCGAGTGGGACACCGAGGCCGGGCCCGAGGGCTCCACCGTGCGTCACCTGGCCGCCCACGTCTCGGGCCTCGCGTTCGCCGGTGACGCCGTGCAGGCGGCCGTCGCGACGAAGCGGATCTACTCCAACACCGGCTTCGAGGTGCTCGGCGCGACGATCGCCCACGCCGCGGGCATCCCGTTCGCCGAGTACCTGCACCAGGCCGTCTGCGAGCCGCTCGGCATGACCGCCACCCGGCTGGAGGGCTCCCCCGGGGCCGGCGGGGTCGCGACCGCCGCCGACCTGGCCCGGTTCGCGGCGGAACTGCAGGCCCCGACCCTGACGCACACCCTGGCCGAGGCCACCGTTGTCTCGTTCCCGGGGCTGGACGGCATCCTCCCCGGATACGGACGGCAGAAGCCCAACGACTGGGGGCTGGGCTTCGAGATCCGCGACGGCAAATCCCCGCACTGGACGGGCGGCGGCAGCTCGCCGCGGACGTTCGGCCACTTCGGCCAGTCAGGCACGTTCCTCTGGGTGGACCCGGACGCCGGTGCCGCCGCCGTGGTGCTCACCGACCGCGACTTCGGACCCTGGGCGATCGAGGCCTGGCCCCCGTTCACCGATCGCGTGCTGGCCGCTCTGTAGCGCGGGGATGCAGCAACGGGGAATGGATGGTGGGGGCGCCCCGTTGTAGCCCTTGTCCGAGCCGGGCGATCCGTGTCCCCGGGTCTCACCATTCTGCCGCCCTACGGGGTGCGCCAATCGCCGAGAGGCGACCGGCGCCCGGCCCGGACACCCACTCCCGAGCGGGAACATTCCGCACGTCGGAGTGGTTGAGGAAGATGTCCGAGCCGGGCGATCCGAGCCCCGGGTCCCAACCTTCGCCACCTACGGGTGTGCCACGCGCCGTGAGGCGCCCGGCGCCCGGTTCGGACCCCCACCTCCCCACCAGACCCGCCGGTCCCCGTGCCCCCACACGCGGTCCGGCTGCGACGGCGGCGCCGTCTCCCGCGCGGCGCCGCCCCCATTTCCGATCCCTGCGGCTCGCCGGAACAACCGGCGGGTCGCGGGGGTTGTACCGAGTGTCCGAGCCGGGCGATCCGAGCCCCGGGTCCCAATCTCCGCCGCCTTCGGGTGTGCCACGCGCCGTGAGGCGCCCGGCGCCCGGCCCGGACACCCACTTCTTCACCAGCAGAGGACGGCGAGCCATGAAGGGCGACCGCGTAGAGATCGTGATCGACGCCGGCAGCGGCACCACCCGCAGCTACGAGATCGCCGCCACGCGCGCCGGCCGCAAGGTCGGCATCACGCACGGCCGAGGCGTCGTCGAGGTGAGCGAGACCACCCGCGGCGGCTCAACCGTCCGCACGGCCCGCTTCCTGGCCAACCGCGTGCTCGCGCTCGTCGAGCACCCCGCGGCCGACGACCCGATGGCGGACGAGATCACACCCGCCCTCCGTTCGGCCTGAACCGACCCCAGGCAGACTGAAAGCATCATGTCCTCTCCCGCGGCCCGAGCCGATCATGCGCGCCCCGCGCAGGACACCCCACCCGCAGACGCCCTCCCCTCCCGCGAGGGCGTCAAGCCCGCCGGTGGAGGTGCCCGCGGCGGCGCCGACCGGCAGGGCCGCGGGAGTACCGACGGCGCCGACGCCCGGCCTTCCCGCAGGCCGCGCCGGCGCCGTCCTCGTTCCTCCGGCGCACCGCGCTCGTCCGACACACCGCAGTCGCCCGACGCCGCGCAGCCCGCGGGCCCGTCGACGCGCCCGGCTCGCGACTCGCGCACACCGCGGCCCCGACCCACGGACGACGGGCCCGTGCCCGAGTTCTCGGACGCCGACATCGACGCGCTCGCCGAGCGCCTCCCCGGCCTCTCCCAGCGTGACGAGCACCGCCTCGCCCGCCGCCTCGACACCGCACGCCGCACGCGTGACCACGCCGCACGCGGCCGCAACCTGGCCGGCATCGCCGCCGCCGTCGACGAGGGCGAGCAGCGGATCGCCGCACGCCGGGCCGCGATGCCCGCGATCAGCTACCCCGAGACGCTGCCCGTCAGCGCCCGCCGCGAGGACATCGCCGCCGCCATCCGCGACAACCAGGTCGTGATCGTCGCGGGCGAGACCGGCTCCGGGAAGACCACCCAGATCCCCAAGATCTGTCTGGAACTGGGCCGGGGAGTCCGCGGCCTGATCGGCCACACCCAACCCCGCCGGCTCGCCGCCCGGACCGTCGCCGCCCGCATCGCGGAGGAACTGCACACCGACATCGGTGACGCCGTGGGTTGGAAGGTGCGCTTCACCGACCAGGTCGGTGAGAACACGCTGCTCAAGCTCATGACCGATGGCATCCTGCTCGCCGAGCTCACCGGCGATCGCATGCTGCGCCAGTACGACACGCTGATCATCGACGAGGCCCACGAACGCAGCCTCAACATCGACTTCATCCTGGGCTACCTCGCCCAGCTGCTGCCCCGGCGTCCCGACCTCAAGGTGATCATCACCTCGGCCACGATCGACCCCGAGCGCTTCGCGAAGCACTTCGGCACGCCCGAGCAGCCCGCGCCGATCATCGAGGTCTCGGGCCGGAGCTACCCCGTCGAGATGCGGTACCGGCCCGTCGTCGACCCCGACGACCCGGACGCCGATCCCGACCGCGACCAGCTCGACGCCATCGGCGACGCCGTGGCCGAGCTGCGCCGCGAGGGCCCCGGCGACATCCTCGTGTTCCTGCCGGGCGAGCGGGAGATCCGCGACGCGGCCGACGCGCTGGCCAAGAGGGACTTCGCCGGCATCGAGATCCTCCCGCTGTTCGCCCGCCAGACCACCGCCGAGCAGCAGCGCGTGTTCGCGCCCAAGCAGAGCTCGCTCGGCCGTCGCGTCGTGCTGGCCACGAACGTCGCCGAGACCTCGCTGACCGTGCCGGGCATCCGCTACGTCATCGACCCCGGGCTCGCCCGCATCTCCCGCTACTCGCGCCGGCTCAAGGTGCAGCGGTTGCCGATCGAGAAGGTCAGCCAGGCCAGTGCCAACCAGCGCGCGGGCCGCTGCGGCCGTGTCGCCGACGGCATCTGCATCCGCCTGTACGCCGAGGACGACTTCGACGCCCGCCCGCTGTTCACCGAACCCGAGATCCTGCGCACCAACCTCGCGTCGGTCGTGCTGCAGATGATCTCGCTGGAGCTCGGCGAGATCACCGCGTTCCCGTTCGTCGAGCCGCCGGACACCCGCAGCGTCAACGACGGCATCGCGCTGCTGCAGGAGCTCGGCGCGTTGGACGGCAAGGCTGTGTCGGACGGAAGGAACGGCCTGACTCCGGTCGGTCGTCAGCTCGCCGCGCTGCCGGTCGACCCCCGGCTGGGCCGCATGCTCGTGGAGGCCGACCGCAACGGCTGCCTGCGCGAGGTGCTGGTCATCGCCGCCGCGCTCTCGGTGCAGGACCCTCGCGAGCGCCCCACCGAGCAGCGCCAGGCCGCCGACGAGAAGCACGCCCGCTTCGCGGAGGACGGCAGCGACTTCCTGGCCTTCCGCAACCTGTGGGACTACGTCGCCGAGCAGCGCAAGGAGCTCTCGGGCAGCCGCTTCCGCAAGACGCTGCGCGAGGAGTTCCTGCACTACCTGCGCATCCGCGAGTGGCAGGACCTGCACGCGCAGCTCCGCTCGGCCGCCCGCAACGCCGGCATGACCCCCAACGACACCGCTGCGGACGCCGACCACATCCACATCTCGGTGCTCGCCGGACTGCTGTCACAGGTGGGTCTGCGGGAGGCCGAGACGCGCGAGTACCTGGGCGCCCGCGGCGCCAAGTTCATGATCTTTCCGGGCTCCACGCTGGCCAAGAAGCAGCCGCGCTGGGTGATGGCGGCCGAGCTGGTGGAGACCTCGCGGCTGTTCGCCCGCACCGTCGCCCGCATCAAGCCCGAGTGGATCGAGCCGCTGGCCGGGCACCTCGTCAAGCGGACCTACTCGGAGCCGCACTGGTCGCGCAAGCGCGCCGCCGTCGTCGCCACCGAGCGCGTGACGCTGCACGGCATCCCGATCGTCGTCGGCCGCACCGTCGACTTCGGGCGCATCGACCCGGAGCTCTCCCGCGAGCTGTTCATCCGCCACGCGCTCGTCGAGGGCGACTGGGACACCCGCCACCGCTTCTTCCACGCCAACCGCGCGCTGCTCGACGACGCCGAGGAGCTCGAGCAGCGGGCCCGGCGCCGCGACCTCGTGGTCGACGAGGAGACGCTCGTCGCGTTCTACGAGGAGCGGATCCCGGCCCACGTGGTGTCCGGGCGCCACTTCGACTCCTGGTGGAAGAACAACCGGCAGCCTGACCTGCTGGACTTCACCGAGGAGATGGTGCGCACCGCGCAGGCCGCCGCCATCGACGCCTCCGCCTACCCCGACCACGTCGAGGCCGGCGGGCTGATGCTGCCGCTGTCGTACGCGTTCGAGCCGGGCAAGCGCGACGACGGGGTCACGGTTGACGTGCCCGTCGCGGCGCTGCACCAGATCGACCCCACGCCGTTCACCTGGCAGGTACCCGGGCTGCGCGAGGACCTCGTCACCGCGCTGATCAAGACCCTGCCGAAGAGCCTGCGCCGCAACTTCGCGCCCGCCCCCGACCACGCCCGTGCCGTCCTGGCCCGGCTCCAGGTCGGCGACGAGCCGCTGCTCGACGGGCTGGAGCGCGAGCTCGGCCGGATGAAGAACGTGACGATCCCGCGCGAGGCCTGGGAGCTGGGCCGCCTGCCGGAGCACCTGACCGTCACGTTCCGGGTGGTGGACGAGGCCGGCCGCGAGGTCACCCGCGGCACCGACCTCGAGGCGCTGCGCCGCGAGCTGGCACCGAAGGTCCGCGCGGAGCTGGCCGCCGCGGGCGTCGAGCTGGAACGCCGCGGCCTCACCACGTGGACCATCGGGGTGCTGCCCCGCGAGCACGCCATCCGCCGCGGCACGCACACCGTCACCGGGTTCCCCGGGCTGGTCGACCGCGGCGAGGCCGTGGACGTCCGGGTCTTCCCGACCGCGGCCGAGCGCGACCCCGCCACCTGGCGCGGCGTCCGGAGGCTGCTGCTGCTCGACACCCCGTCACCGGCGAAGCAGGTGCTGCGCGGGCTCGACAACGCCGGCAAGCTGGCGCTCTCGCGCAACCCGCACGGCTCCGTGGCGGCGCTCGTGGACGACTGCGTGGTCGCCGCGGCCGACGCGCTGATCCGCGCCGCGGGCGGCCCCGCCTGGGACGAGCGCGGCTACCTGCGGCTGCAGAAGCTCTTCCGCGAGCGCCTCGCCTCCACCACGCTGCAGGTGCTGCAGGCCGTGCGCGGCGTGCTCGTCGTCTGGCACCGGGTGCAGGCGCAGGTGGGCGACCTCCGCGCGCCGCTGCTCGCGGCGGGGCGGGCCGACATCACCGCCCAGCTCGACGCGCTGGTGAGCCCCGGCTTCGCCACCGCCGCCGGCGCGTCCCGGCTCGCGGAGGTCGCCCGCTACCTGGAGGCGATCGAGCGGCGCATCGAGAAGCTCCGCGTCGACCCCGCCCGCGACGCCGACTGGACGGCCCAGGTCAGCGTGGTGGCCGACGAGTACGCCGCCGAGCTGGCCGCCCTCCCCCCGGGCGTCGAGCCGTCGGACGAGCTGCGCGAGATCCGCTGGATGATCGAGGAGCTGAGGGTGGGCCTCTACGCCCACCCCATGCGCACGAGATACCCGGTGTCGATCAAGAGGATCCAGCAGGCG
>NZ_JAOPWR010000140.1 GCF_025965585.1 Pseudonocardia sp. | reverse complement strand
ACTCCTCGGGCACCGCCATGCCGAGCAGCCCCTGGGCGCCCGCGGCCGTGTACAACTCGCGCGGGGCGATCCCCGCGGCCTCCCATTCCGTGTGGTGGGGCGTGATCTCCTTGGCCACGAAGGTCCGCCCGCATGGCGATCCAGATCACCGGCCCCGGCAGGAGTCGCGCGGCATCCCATCTCTCCGGGGGTCCACACCGCCTGGGCGGGAGTCGTCGTACTCATGGGTAACCACTCTCTGTGATGCGCTGCGGATGGGAAGCGTCGTCGATCGGGCGCCCTACTCGGGCGCTACCGGGCGGTAGCTGAAGAAGTTCTGACTCGATGCGACGTTCCGCCTGCCGGCGTCTTCGAGCCCGGCGATGCGCGCGGTCAGTGCCTCGATGGCGTCGTCGACGGCCTCGCCCGCGGACCGCTGTTCCTCCAGCTCGGCGAGGCGGCCGCGCTCGACTACCAGTTCCTCGCGCAGGCGGACCCCGGCCTCGCCGAACGTCAGGAGATCGTGGTCGTCGTCCTCGGGACGTTCGGACGGCAGTTCAGCCATGGGTCGCTCCCTGCGGGCGGTGGTGAGGTCGTGTGGCGCTGAGGTGTTGCGGTCAACGCAGCGATGAGTCTTAATGAGTAGCCCCAATCACGCAACCATCCCGACCACTTCCACTGTTGCCGGTTCGACGACGTCGTGTTGCGACCAGCGCAATGGACGTCGGCCGCCGGAACACGCACTGTGGGGACACGACGCAGGCCGGCCTCCCGGTATCGGCCCGACACGACGAACCGAGGGGTTCCGCGATGCCATTGCAGGACTACATGAAGATCATCTCGGTCGATGACCACCTGATCGAGCACCGGAACGTGTGGACCGACCGCCTGCCTGCGAAGTTCCAGGATGCAGGTCCGAAGATCATCGAGACCGAACAGGGGCACCACGTCTGGCAGTTCGAAGGTGGCATCTACGCGAACATCGGCCTCAACGCCGTGGCCGGAAAGCCGCCGGAGCAGTACGGCATGGAGCCGCTGCGCTACGACGACATGATCGCGGGGTGCTACGACCCCGTGCAACGCCTGAAGGACATGGACGTCGACGGTGTGCAGGCAGCACTCTGCTTCCCGTCGTTCCCCGGATTCGGCGGTGGTGTATTCCACCGGGCCAAGGACCGCGAACTCGCGCTTGCATGCATCCGGGCGTGGAACGACTTCCAGCTCGACGAGTGGTGCGCCACCGATCCTGAGCGCTATGTGCCGGTAATCCTTATCCCCTACTGGGACCCACAGCTGGCTGTCGCCGAGATCGAGCGGAACGCGCCGAAGGGGGCCCGGACGATCTCCTTCCCCGACAACCCCGTGCCGCTCGGGCTGCCGTCGTTCCACACGGACTACTGGGACCCGGTCTTCAGTGCTGCCGAGGCCGCCGGCATGCCCCTGAGCATGCACTTCGGGTCCGCGGGATTCGTGCCCGGGTTCGCACAGGACGCCCCGTTCGCGGTGCCGATCGCCCTGTTCGCCACGAACCTGATGTGGTCGCTCGTCGACCTGCTGTTCTCCCCCGTCTTCTACCGGCACCCTGAGCTGAAGGTGGCCCTGTCGGAGGGCGGGATCGGCTGGATGCCCTACATCCTCGAGCGCACCGACTACACGTGGGAGCGGCACCGCTGGTACCAGCCGATCAACAAGGAGACGCGGCCTTCGGACCTGTTCCGCAAGCACATCTGGGGCTGCATGATCGACGACGTGCACGGGATCCAGAACCGGCACGAGATCGGCGTCGACCGCATCACCTACGAGATCGACTTCCCGCACTCCGACTCGAACTGGCCCAACAGCCGCAAGCGCGCGGCCGAGGTCTTCGCCGACGTCCCGGATGACGAGGTGCACCAGATCGTGGAACTGAACGCACGCGAGCTCTACAACTTCAAGTGAGGCCAGGCCCGCCGTTGCCTCCCCTGAGCCTTGCCGGGGAAGCGACGGCGGGTGAGACTGGTCACGTGGACGTCTCACAGGTGCGGAGTTTTCTCGCGGTCGCCGAGGAGCTGCACTTCGGGCGGGCCGCACGGCGACTCCACCTGACGATCTCCCCGGTCAGCCGGGCGGTGAAGGAGCTCGAGCGCGAGCTCGGGATCGAGCTCTTCGTCCGCCGGCACCACAAGGTCGAGCTCACGCCGGCCGGACGACGCTTCGCCGAGCGCGCCGCCACGGTCGTCACCGACTTCGAGCGGCTCAAATCGGACGCGGCACTGGAGAGCGTCGGGAGCTTCCGGCTCGGGGGCACCCATCTCGGCCCCGCCCGCCGTGCTGGACCGCGTCGCCGATGCCGTGGAGAAGGCCTGCCCCGAACGCCCGGTGGACCTCACCCTCGGGGTATCTGCGGAGCTCCTGCCGGCCGTCGAACGCCGGGATCTCGACCTGGCGCTCGTCGGCCTTCCCGCCAGGCGCCGGGACCTGAACACCTTCCCCGTGGCCAGCGTCCAACTGTCCGTGGCGATGCGGAGGGATGATCCACTCGCCACCACGGGTCGGCTGCACGTGGAGGACATCAACGACCGCATCGTTGTCATGTTGTCCTCGGACGCCGCGCCCGCGTCGCTCGACAGGCTGCGTTCGGAACTCGTGGCCGCGGGCCTGCACAACCTCCGGCAGCTCGACCACCGCGACACGGCCAAGACGGCCACCCACGTCCGGCGCGAACACACTCTCGCCGTCACCATCTCGCCCAGGTTCGGCGGCCTGGCCGCGCTCTACGACGACCCACAGCTCGTGGTGATCCCCCTGGTCGACGGCCCGCGGCAGATGTTCGGCCTGGCGTGGCGGAGCGATCGCGAGGCGGAGCCGGCTCTCCAGGGCATCCTCGGCGCGCTGCGGAACGAATGGGCAGACGGCCCGACGGACCTCTCCGAGTCGAGCCTGACCACAGAAGAGTAGAAGCTTCGAGGCCCGCCGGGCCGATCCCGCTTACTCCCGGACTCACGATCTTCCGACCACCCGGTGCGTGGCGAACTCTCATGGACCAGCCCTGGCCTGGCCGGACACTATATCCGAAGCAGCCTTCCACAGTGACCTCATTGCGAATCGTCCCGCCCTCGTGAGCCAACTCTAGAATTAAGGCTCCTCTTTCGCGTACAGTGTGGTCACGCGCCGAAGCGGCGCCTGTGAGCGCTCGGCCTCCGATTCGAACCTGAGGCCATCGACAAGAAGGAGATCCGCATGGGTCGCGTGGAAGGCAAGACCGTTCTCATCACCGGGGCTGCGAGAGGCCAGGGCCGCGCCCACGCGATCCGGCTAGCTGAGGAAGGCGCGGACATCATCGCCGTCGACCTGTGCGAGGACATCCCGACCAACTCCTACCCGATGGCGCGACGCGCGGACCTCGACGAGACCGTGCAGCAGGTGGAGAAGCTCGACCGACGGATCGTGGCCCTGCAGGCCGACGTCCGTGACCGTGTCGGGCTCCGGGCCGCCGTCGAGCAGGGGGTCACGGAGCTCGGTGGGACGCTGCACGGCGTCGTGGCGCAGGCCGGAATCTGCCCGCTCGGTACGCAGGACGCGCAGGCCTTCCTCGACGCGGTCAGCGTCGACTTCAACGGCGTGGTGAACGCCGTCGACGCTGCCCTGCCCTACCTTGCCGACGGCGGTTCGGTCATCGCGACCGGCTCGCTCGCCGGGCTGATCGCCGGGGCGACCGACAACCCCTCGAACGGCTTCGGCGGGCTCGGCTACTCCTTCGCCAAACGCAGCGTCGCGTCGTTCGTCAACGACCTCGCGATCGTCCTCGCTCCGCGCAGCATTCGGGTGAACGCGGTACACCCGACCAACTGCAACACCGACATGCTCAACAGCGAGGTCATGTACCGGCAGTTCCGTCCGGACCTCGAGAACCCCACCCGCGAGGACGCGCTTCCTGCGTTCCCGGCGATGAACGCGATGCCGGTGCCCTACGTCGAGCCCGAGGACATCGCCGCCATGATCCTTTTCCTGGTGTCGGACGAGTCGAAGTACGTGACCGGCATGCAGATGCGCGTCGATGCCGGCGGCTACGTCAAGCTCCGCCCGCAGCAGCCGACCTTCTGACCGCACCACGGGCCGAGTGCCCTACTTCTCGGAGGTAGCAATGCGTTTCGGCATGCCGTGGCCCGGCGTCGACCTGGCCCGTGAGGCCGAGCAGGCGGGCGTGGGGGCCTTCTGCACGGGCGAGTTCGTCGACCACGACGCGTACACGACCATGGCCGAGATGGCAGCCGGGACCGGGACCGCGCAGATCGGCCCGGCCATCGCCTACGCCTTCGCCCGTACCCCCTACGCGCACGCCACCGCCATGCGGCAGCTGCATCGGACAGCCCCTGGACGTCTTTTTCTCGGGCTCGGTTCGGGCGCATACCGGATCAACCGTGACTGGTTCGGCGTACCCGCCGACCGGCCGGTGGACCGCATCGCGGAGACCGTTCAGGCCACCCGTGCCTGGCTGCACGCCGAGAACGGGGAACGCGTCAGGTTCTCGGGGGAGTTCTACGAGATCGATGCCGACGTCCGCGCTCCGGTCCTGGGCAGACTCGACATCCCGGTGCTGCTGGCCGCGTTCAACAAGCGGATGGCACGAACCGGGGCGCGGGTCGGCGACGGGGTGATCGGTCATGGCCTGTTCACCCGCAGCTGGTGGGACGACGTCGTCAGACCTGCAGCGGAGAAAGGGGCGGCCGAGCGCTCGGACTCGTCGCTGCCTCAGGTGGAGCACGGCTGGATCATTACCGCGGTCGATGACGTCGCACCGGAGCGTGCCCTGGCCGACGCCCGCCGCATGATCGCGTTCTATCTGACGGTCAAGACCTACGACCCCTACGTCACCCACCACGGATGGGAGGCGCCAGTCGAGCAGCTCCGTGCAGCGTTCGCCCGGGGCGACATCGACGCCATGGCCGACGCGGTCACCGACGAGATGCTGACGGAGATCGCGGTCTGCGGAACCACAGCCGAGGCTACGGCGACCATCCGGCGACGGACCGGCTCGCTGCCCAGGGACGTCGGGTACTTCGCCCCGCCGTCATTCATGGTCGGCCGAAAGCGCCGATCCGCCTATGCGACTGCGGCACTGGGGCTGCTCCCCACGGCCACATCGCCCTGAGTGTCGGTTCAGTGGGCGAGCAGCTCCCGCAACTTGAACTTCTGCACCTTGCTGGCGGCGGTACGGGGCAGAGCGTCGAAGATCTCGACTCGTTCGGGCGTCTTCTGACGCGCGAGACCGGCGGACGCGAAGTGCCGGCGTAGCTCGGCAAGATCGAGTGTCCGGCCCGGGACCAGGACCACGACGGCACAGACCTTCTCACCCAGGCGTTCATCCGGCAGGGCGACGACCGCTGCCTGGGCGACGGACGGATGCTCGGCGATGACGTCCTCCACCTCTTTCGGCGAGATGTTCTCCCCGCCGCGGATGATGATGTCCTTCTTCCGATCCGTGATCGTGAGATAGCCCTCGGCGTCCATCCGGCCGATGTCCCCGGTGCGGAACCAGCCACCAGGCAGGAACGCCGCCCGGTCCAACGACTGGTCGGCGTAGCCGATGAAGAGCTCGTGGCCCCGGCTCGCGATCTCCCCCTCCGCGCCCGCCGGGACATCTTCACCGTCGTCGTCCACGAGGCGGATCTCGCTCCCGGGCAGGATCCGGCCGTCCGTGGTGGCTCGCTTGTCGAGAGGGTCATCGGTATGTCCGCAGCTGATCGTGGGATGTTCACTCGACCCGTAGCAGCGATAAGCCGTGACGCCGGCGGCGTCCGCCCGCACGATCAGGGCGGGCGGGACTCCTGCGGCACCGGTCAGGAACTCGACGAGCGATGCCAGGGTGGCCGTGCCCCGGTCGCGCTCGTCGAGAAGACCTGCCAGCTGAACCGGAGCGCCGACGCCATAGGTCAGGCCGTACTCGTCGACCAGCCGTGCTGCCTGCGCCGGGTCCCAGGTCTCGAGGACGACGGTGGGGGTCCCGTGCACCAGCACGCGCAGCATGCCGAGGAGGCCTGCGACGTGGCCGGCGGGGAAGATCGCGAGCTGACGGACCTCACGACCCGGCCCACGCCGCATGGCCTGGGAGAAGACCTCGGCAAGCAGGGTGCGGTGCGAGTGCTGCACGCCCTTCGGGTCGGAGGTCGTTCCGGACGTGTACACGAGCATCGCCCGATCGTCGGGCGATCTGGTGGGCGGGACGAACGGCGGCCCGCCGGCGCCGAGCAGGTCGCCGAAGTCGATGGCGTCATCGACATCCGCACCATCGCCCACGACGACGACCGTCCTCAGTGAGGCAGGACGGGCGAGACCTTTCATGATCGTCGCCGCGTGCGCCCGTCCGCGGGCCTCGGCCGACAGGACCAGGGCGACCGCACCCGACTGCGCCAGGATGAAGGCCAGCTCCCTCGGCCCGTAGATCAGGACGATCGGCAGGAGCACGGCCCCACAGAGCGACACAGCGGTCTGTGTCACCGTGCCCTCGTAGGTGCTTCCCAGCTGCACCGCAACGACGTCACCGGGTCCCACACCCAGCCCCTGCAGGGCACCGGCGACCCGTTCCGCGGCGGCCACCACGGCACCGAGCTTCGTCTCCCTGGTCGCCCCGGGCCACTGAAGACGACATCGACGTCGCCGTAGATCGATCGACCGTGGTCGATCTGCGCACTCAGCGTCGGCTGCGGAACGGCCTGTTCATGAACCCCGATCACGTGACCGCGCCCGAGATCTTCAGCTGCAGCAGGTCCTCGTCGCCCCAGCCCAGCTCGCGGAGCACCTCGTCGGTGTGCTCGGCGAACTGCGGCGCGCGCGAGAGCACGGCAGGGGTCTCGTCGAACTGGACCGGGTTGGTGAGGAGCTCCCGGTCCACACCGTCGGCGTCGACCAGCGGTGCGATGAGCCCGTTCGCGCGCAGCGAGGGGTCCTGGCCGACCTCCCAAGAGTTCTGCACCGCGGCCCACTGGCCCTTCATGCCCTCGAAGGTCTCGACCCACTCGTCGAAGGTCCGCTGTTCCATGATCTGCGCGACGATCTCGGCCGCGGCCGCGGCGTTCGCCATGATCTTCGCGGTGCTGTCGAACCGTTCGTCGGAGATCAGGTCCTCCCTGCCGACCACGGTGCAGAACTCGGGCCAGTACTGGCCCGGTTGCAGCATGGTGAGCTCCAGCCATCGCCCGTCGGCGGTCCGATAGGCGCCCACGAGCGGGTTGCTCGCCGACCCGTGCTTCGGCTTCTCGACCACCGGCAGCGGTCCGTCCGCCATCAGGGCGAGGTTCACGGAGAACTGGGTGGCCCAGGCACCCACGCCGATCAGCGACACGTCGACGACGGACGGCTCGCCGGTGACCTTGCGCGAGTACAGCGCCGCTGCGATGCCCCCGGCGATGGTCATCCCACCCATCGAATCACCGTAGGCTCCGGCCGGCATCGACACCATGCGGTCCGCGCCGGGTGGGGTCGTGCCTGCCGCGCTGCCGCCGCGCGCCCAGAAGGCGGTGCTGTCGTACCCGCCCTTGTCCGCCTCGGGTCCCCGTGCGCCGAAACCGCTCCCCCGCACGTAGATGATGTCGGGATTGATCGCCCGGATGTCCTCCAGATCGATCTTCAGCCGAGACCGCGGCCCCGGCAGGAAGTTGGTCAGGAAGACATCGGCGGACCGTACGAGCTCCTCGAGCACCGCACGGGCCTCCGGCTTCTCCAGTGCCAGGCCCACACTGCGCTTTCCCCGGTTCGGCCCCTCCATGATCGGGAAGAACGACGAACCCTTGCTCGCCACATCGAGACCGAGCAGCCGGACGAGTCCGCGCTGGGCGTCCCCGCGCTCCGCGTGCTCGATCTTGATCACGTCCGCGCCCCAGTCCGACAGCACCGCACCGGCCGCCGGCACGAACGTGAACTGTGCGACCTCCAGGATCCGCACGCCCTCCATGGGTCTCTGCACCGAACCGCCTCCTCGTCGAATCCGGCCGGACCACCGCTTCGAGCGGCGTCCACGCTGCTACTGGCCACTGCCGCGAGAGGCCCCCAGGGCCCACCCACAATGGTCCTAGAACAGTATCCGAAATAGGTGGCCCGCCGCCATCCGTCGATCGGAGACCCCCCGCCGGGTGCGCGTACCCGTGCCCCCGACCAGCTCTACCGCAGGCCTGTAGGCGAGCCGAGCGGGGAGCTTGCTGACGAAGGATCACGCGACTAACGTGGGTGCCCAGTTAGGTATCCTCAAACGAACTACTCACGGGACGCGAAATCGTCGCGGTCTCAAGGAGACAACGTGGACGACGCGGATCCGGGACGACCGATCCCCCAGCCCTCGCTCGCCAGTGCAGCCTTCTGGGCGTCGGGGGCCGACGGCGTTCTCCGGATCGCGCAGTGTTCCGACTGCTCGCGACGCATCCACCCTCCGCTGCCGATATGCCCCGATTGCCGCGGGCGGTCCATCGAGCTGAACGCCGTCTCCGGTCGGGCCGTCGTCGCCGGTTTCAGCGTGAACCACCAGGCCTGGCTGCCGAACTTCCCACCGCCGTACGTCGTGGCCGTCGTCGCGGTCAAGGAGGACGACCGGGCCCGGCTGACGACCAACATCATCGGCTGCGATCCGCAGGACGTGCAGATCGGCATGCGGGTCCGGGTGAGATTCCAGCGGCAGGCTGACGACATCTGGCTGCCGCTGTTCGAGCCGGATCCCGAGACCGAGGGGCACGGCCCGATCCCGGAGCCGCGGGATGTGAGGTCCGGACTTCGCCCGATGGCTTCTCCCACGAAGTACGAGGACAAGGTGATCCTCAGCGGTGTCGGTCAGTCCCGGGTCGGCCGTCGGCTGATGACCGATCCCCTGTCGCTGACGGTCGACGCCTGCCTTGCCGCGGTCGCCGACGCGGGACTCGAGCTCGACGACATCGACGGGCTGTCGACCTATCCCGGATCCAGCAGCCGCAACGGCATGGGCGAGGGCGGGATCATGGCCTTGGAGGAGACGCTCCAGCTTCGCCCCACCTGGGTCAACGGCGGCGCGGAGGTGCCCGGCCAGATCGGCTCCATCACCCAGGCGATGCTGGCTGTCGCGTCGGGACTGTGCCGCCACGTCCTGTGCTTCCGCACGGTCTGGGAGGCGTCGTTCAGTGCACTGGCGAGAGCAGGCCGATGGCCACAGGACGGGGGCCGGGCTACCGACATGTTCGAGTGGCGCGCGCCCTTCGGGGCGATGTCCGCGGCCCAGTGGATCGGCGTCAACGCCTCGCATTACATGCATCGCTACGGGGTCGGCCGAGAAGCCCTCGGCGCCATCGCGGTCACAGCCCGGGCCGGCGCGGTTCGCAATCCCGAGGCGCTCTACCGGGACCCCCTGACCCTCGACGACTACTTCGCGGCGAGGATGATCACCACACCGTTCGGCCTCTACGACTGCGAAGTGCCGTGCGACGGCGCGATCGCCGTCATCGTCTCGGCCGTGGAGACCGCACCGGACCGTCCCAAGGCTCCTGTGTACGTCGAGTCGATGGGCACGCAGGTCCTCGAGCGTCTGTCCTGGGACCAGGACACCCTGACCCATCTACCCCAGGCGCAGGGGCCTTCGGCCCACCTGTGGACACGGACGGCTCTCACCCCCGACGACGTCGACGTCGCCCTGCTCTACGACGGATTCACCTTCAACGCGCTCTCCTGGCTCGAGGGCCTGGGATTCTGCGGCCTGGGCGAGGCGACCGACTTCATCGGTGACGGCTCCGCGATCGCGCTCGGCGGCAAGCTCCCGATCAATCCCCACGGAGGGCAGCTCTCCGCAGGCAGACTGCACGGGTACGGCTTCGTTCGTGAGGCGATGTTGCAACTGCGCGGCGAGGCGACCGGCCGACAGGTGGACGGCGCACGGGTCGCAGTGGTGACCGCAGGGGGCGGTGTGCCGTCCGGTGCGATGCTCCTGCGTACGGGTTCCTGATCGTGGGGGTTCGCGGCCTGGACCGCGGTGAACATGCGGCACTGGTGATCAACGAATGCCAGAACGGGATGATCGACGCTGCCCACAGCACGAACGAGGGTCTCGTAGCTCATATGGTCGATCGCGACGTCGTGCGGCGCATCGCCGATCTGGCCGAGGTGTGCCGGCGCGCCGGCGTGCTGGTCGTGCACTCGACGATCGTGCTTCGCGCGGACGGAGTCGGGAGCGAGCCGTCGAGCCTGCTGCTGGGCGCGCTGATCAAACGCGGCGCCGTGGTTGAAGGGCGACCGGAGGCCGAGATCCACCCGGATCTCGCGCCCCGGCCGGGCGACTACGTACTACGTCGGATGCACGGGCTGGCCCCGTTCCACGGCACGGAGCTCGAACCGGTCCTTCGCCAACAGCGGGTCCGGACAGTGATCGTCACCGGTGTGTCGACGAACATCGGGATACCGGGCATATGCCTCGAAGCGGTCGACCGGGGTTTCACCGCTGTCGTGCCCGAGGATTGTGTGGCCGGCAGTTCGAGCGACATCCACAACTTCCAGATCGAACACATCCTGCCGCTCCTCGCGACGGTGACGACAGCACAGGACGTGATCCACGTGCTCGAGGAACATGGACCGCGCTGGAACGACCCTCGAACCTCATCGGACGGCTCAGGAGGGCGCAGCCGGTGACATCTGATGACGACCGCAGCGGCCACAACAGGACGGTCGCGCACGGTGACCCGATCGCCCCGGCCGGCTTTCCCGAGATGATCGATGCGATGCGTGATCTGCAGGACCGGATCACGGCGGCCGCACCACCGGCCGGAGTCGTCGCCCAGGCGACGGCGACGCTCACCGCGCTGAGCGCCTGTCTGGACCGGTTCCGCCTCCTCGAGAGCGAGCAGATCACCGGCCGCCTCACCGACCTCCCCGGACGCGCACAGACGATGATCCCTGTCGTGCACGTCGGATCCGCTGACGACAACAACTTCAGTGGATCGGTCACCTACGGACGGTTCTACCTCGGAGGCAACGGCGCCGTGCACGGCGGCGCCGTCTCCCTGCTGTTCGACGACGTCCTGGGCCGGCTGGCGACCGCAGGCTCACACCCGTACTCGCGCACCGCTTACCTGCACGTCGACTACCGCTCGATCACCCCTGTCGAACGAGAGCTCCGGATCGAGGCACGCCTCGAACGGGTCGAAGGACGTAAGCGGTACGTGCGGGGGACACTCTCTGACGGAGACAGACTCTGCGCAGAGGCCGACGGGCTCTTCGTCACGCTCAGGCCCGGCCAGCCCTGATCCGACATCCACCGATCCCTCTCAGTGGTACCAGGCGGTGAGAGCTTCGAGATGCCGGCGCATGCGATGGCGCGCGACACCTCCGTCACCCTCGAGCAACGCGTCGAGGATGCGCCGATGGATCGCCACGACCGCGTCCGCGGCGTCGGGCCCGGGGGCCGGACTAGCGGTATTGGCGGTGTGCCGGGACCACAGCTCGGTCAGAATCCGCAGGAAGAGCCCCAGCACGGGATTCCCCGACAGGTCTGCGAGCTCGGTATGGAAGTGGTCGGCCCCCGTCCGCCCGGGGGCGGTGGCCTCATCTGTGCGATCGATCGCGGCGTCGAGACGCAGAGCCACGTCCGGATCCTCGCGTCGGGCGATGACCCGCTCCAGCGTGCCGAGCTCGACCGCTTCCCGCACGATCTGCAGATGCTGCGGCCCCACCGCGCGATAGTCGAGGTACAGCGCCATCGTGTCGATGCTGGCGTCGGGCTCGGGCTCGGCGACGACGAGACCGCCACCGGGCCCACGCCGCATGCGGGCCACCGAGTGGTACTCCAGCAGCCGGACCGCCTCGCGGAGCACAGCTCGACTGATCCCATATCGGGCCAGCAGGTCGGTCTCCGACCCGAGCACGTGGCCGATGGGCCATCCTCTGCGGGCGATCTCGTCGTGGATACGCGACGCGATGACCTCGGCGAGCTTCGCACCCGGACCGTCCGCGACCTCCGTACGTGCGGTGGTGGGCCTACCCACCCGCTTGATCCGGTGTGCCAGCAGCCAGGCCGTTGTCTCCTCGAGATGTTCCGCCATCGCGGAAGCAGCTCGTCCACCGTCGCCCGCGATCACCGCTTCGACGATGGCGACGTGACGCTCCCGTGACGACCTCTTGCCCTGTGCCGCCTCGTCCTTCGAGACTCGCCGGGTGGTGTGGGCGTATCGCGTGGTCATTCTCGTCAGGACGTCGATGAAAAGTTCGAGGGCAGGGTTGCCAGAGAGTTCACCGAGTAGGACATGGAGTACGTCCTGCGAGTAGATCCCCGGCTCATCACGGCGTTCGCCCTCCTCGACGAGCAGTGCCCGCAGCCGCTCGATGCCGTTCTCCTCGATGAGATCTGCTGCGATGGACGCGGCGAGGGGTTCCAGCAGCAGGCGCGCGTGCATGAGGTCCTCGACGCTGAGGCCGATGTACTCGAGGTAGATGACCAGGGCGCGAGTCGCAGGAACGGCGTCGGGTGCGCAGACGAAGAGGCCGCCGTTCGGTCCGCGACGCATGCGTGCGACCTGGTGGTGCTCCACGAGGCGCACGGCCTCCCGCAGGACCGAGCGGCTCACGCCGTACTCCTCGCGCAGGTTCTGCTCCGAGCCGAGCACCTCGCCCACCGGCCAGCCCCGCCGAATGATCTCCGCCTCGATCCGAAGAGCCACCTGGGCGGCCAGCTTGTCGGCCGGTGCGCCACTGAGATCGTCCGCCGCGGAGACGAGGCGAACAGCGGGCGCAGCGTCCTCCACAGAAGGCGCGCCCACCTCGACCTCGGGCATCAACACGGCTACTCCTTGGTCGCGATATCCGGATCCTCATCCTAACGCCCGATCAGATCAATGCCGGTCAACACCACAGAAATGCAGCGTTACGGGTCATTCTGTAGGGGACGTGGGGAAGATCGTCACCAGCACGGGGCACGCATTGACCACCGAGATCACGCGATCAGCGTCCGTACCGTTCCGGCAGAGGATCATGAAAGCCCCGACGCTCACGGGTTGTCGACGAGCCGGATTTGCCAACGAGCCAGCCCACCGCATCGGATCACGGACCAGTTCCGGCCGGCAGAATCACCGTCGACGGTGAGGTCGCCCACGACCTGGAGCAGCCTGCGCCGCCGCCGGCCCAGATCGTGTTCCAAGGATCGGGCGGCGTCTAATCCGCTGCTGGTGAAGGTCCGGGGCGGGATGGTCGGGGCGTGGTGGGAGAAGTCGCTGCGCCGGGCGAAATGGAGGTACCTGCCCCACTCCCACAACGACTTCATCTTCGCCATGGTCGGCGAGGAACTGGGCTTCGTCGGCGGCTTCGCCGTGCTCGCCCTGTTCGCCACCCTCGCCTACACCGGGTTGCGCGTCGCCACCCGCAACACCGATCCCTGGGTCAAGATCGTCGCCGGCACCATGACGATGTGGCTGGTCGGCCAGGCGGCGATCAACATCGGGTACGTCGTCGGGCTGCTCCCGGTGACCGGCATCCCGCTGCCGCTGATCTCCTCAGGCGGAACCTCGCTGGTGGTGACCATGTTCGTGTTCGGGATCCTGGCCAACGCGGCCCGCCACGAACCCGAGGCGGTGGCCGCGCTGCGCCGCCACGGCCAGGGCCGCCTCGCCCGCCTGCTGGGCCTGCGCCTGCCCGAGCCCTACCCGACGCATCGCCGGGCCCCGACTCCGGGTCCGGTCCGGTGAGCCGGACATCAGGGCGGTACCGCGCTTAGCGGTACCCCTAGCGGGTATCTCCAGGGTGGTGGCGGCGGAGATACCGGAGGTGAGCTCCGTGGCGCTGGTGGGAGGGACCAGGCAAGCCCGGTCGACAGCCATCCTTGCCTTGACCGACCCTCACACTCGCGCTCGGCAACGCCGCCCGACCCGAAGGACCCCACAGAGGCACTCGGCTGGTGGGCGAGTGGGGTTCAGGGAGGTGGTGTCATGGCGGTGCTGAGCGGGATCGGCCACGCCCTGGCGGTGGCCGGGAGCATGGCCTGGCAGATCATCTGGTCACTGATCCTCGGGTTCACG
>NZ_JAOPWR010000389.1 GCF_025965585.1 Pseudonocardia sp. | reverse complement strand
TGCTGAGCGAGGTGCAGGAGCGGATCACCGAGATCATCGCGACCCGGGACCGGATGCAGGGCCTGCTGGGTGCCGTCATCGCCGTGGGCGAGGGCCTCGAGCTCGACACCACCCTGCGCCGCATCGTGCAGTCGGCCGTCGACCTCGTCGACGCCCGCTACGGGGCGCTGGGGGTGCTGGGCCCCGACGGCGGGATCGCGCGGTTCCTGCACGTCGGTGTGGACTCCGAGACCCGGTCGCGGATGGGGGCGCTGCCCGAGGGCAAGGGGCTGCTGGGCCAGCTGATCCTCGATCCGCGGCCGTTGCGGCTGCCCGACCTCGCCGCGCACGATGCGTCCGTGGGCTTCCCGCCCCACCACCCCCCGATGCGGACGTTCCTGGGGGTTCCGGTGCGGGTCCGCGACGCCGTGTTCGGCAACCTCTACCTCACCGAGAAGCGGGGCGGGGCGGAGTTCACCCCGGCCGACGAGGTGGTCGTCGAGGCGCTCGCCGCCGCGGCCGGGATCGCGGTGCAGAACGCCGACCTGTTCGAACAGAGCCGGCTGAGGCAGCAGTGGCTGGAGGCGTCGGCGGAGATCCGGTCGGAGCTGCTGTCGGGCGCGAGTGACGCGGACGCGTTGCAGCTGATCGCGCAGCGCACCCTCGAGCTCACCGGCTCCGACGCGACCCTGATCGTGCTGGGACCGGGTCCCGACGACGGCGAGTTCGTCGTCCGGGCGGAGTGCGGGGCCGACGCGCCCGGCCTGCTCGGGCGCCCGCTGGATGCCGGTGACTCGTTGCTGCGGGAGGTCGTCGACGGCCGGGCCGCGGTGCTCGTCGCCGCCGCACCCGCCACGCTGGCGACCGCGGACCCGCCCACCTACGGGCCGACGCTCGCGGTGCCCCTGCGCTCCCAGGACACGGTGACCGGCGTGCTCCTGGCGTTGCGTCGCGTCGGCGGCCCGCGCTTCCAGCACAGCGAGGTGCCGCTGCTGACGTCGTTCGCCGAGCAGACGACGCTCGCACTGGAGCTGGGCGAGAAGAACCGCGCGCAGCGCCAGCTCGACGTGTTCGCCGACCGCGACCGCATCGCCCGCGACCTGCACGACCACGTCATCCAGCGGCTGTTCGCCACCGGCCTGCAGCTGCAGAGCACGCTGCGGCGCAGCGACGACCCGGTGGTGCAGGAGCGAATCGGGCACGCCGTGGAGGAGCTCGACACCACGGTGCGGGAGATCCGCACGGCCATCTTCGATCTGCACACCGTCGGTGGCGAGTCCGCGCAGCTGCGCAGGCGCATCCTCGACATCGCGGCGGAGGCGGCGGTGGGGTCAGGGGTCTCCCCGGCGGTGCGGACGTCGGGGCCGGTGGACGCGCTGGTGCCGGACGAGATCGGGGTGCACGTGGTCGCGGTGGTGCGCGAGGCGATCAGCAACGCGGTGCGCCACGGGCGGCCGGCGGCCGTCACCGTCACCGTCGAGGCGGGAACCGAGCTGCTGGTCGAGGTCGTCGACGACGGGATCGGGATCGACCTCGTCGCCGCGCGCAGCGGCCTGCACAACCTGGAGGAGCGCGCGGCCGAGTGCGGCGGCACGCTCGCGGTGGTGCCGCTGCCCGAGCACGGCACGCGGCTGAGCTGGCGGGTGCCCCTGCCCTGAGATGTTCCTGCCCCGATCGGGTCAGCGGGTCGGGAACGGCTCGATCACGTCCCGGACCCGCCGGCGCGGGGTCGCGGGCAACGGGACCGGCGGTGCCCAGCCCAGCCGCAGCACCACCTGTGGGGACATCGCGCCGCCGAGCACGTCGTCGCGCAGCGAGCGGCGGGTGGCGTCGATCTCGAGCACCTGGCTCAGCGGGCAGGACGCCAGGCCGACGGACGTCGCGTGCAGGGTCACCGCGCTCAGCGCCTCGCCAGCGCGCAGCTGCGAGAGCGTGTCGTCCGACGCCGTGCCGAGCACCGCGAACAGGGCGCCGTCCGCCTCGTGGGCTCCCGTCGGTTGCCCGATCGTGCCGGTGGCGAACCGCCGGTCGTACCGGCCGTGGGTACTCGTGGCAGGTTCGCCGCGGGGATGCCGTCGTCGCCGGTTGCGCGGCCGGTCCACACGGTGGTCTCGGTGTCGTAGCCCGGCGTCCGGGCGTGGGTGGCCGTCGCCAGCGCGATGTCGGCGCCCAGCCGCCTGCGCGCGGCGCGGTCGGTGACCGGGGTGAGCACCGCTCCCTGTTGAGCGGCGAACCCGGTCAGCTCGGCGAGCATCGCGTCGGGCACCTCCCAGGTGGAGAAGCTGCGGCGGTCGCTGCGTCGACGCGCGATCGCTGATGCCAGGCCGAGATCGACGTCGGGCGGCACGCCGGGGACCAGCTCGACGGCGGCCAGGTGGTCGGACTCGTCCGGGTTGGTCAGGCGGTGCACCGTGGCGCGCAACCCGGACGCGGCGAGTGCGACGCGCAGGTGGTGCAGCGCGGCGCCGCAGCTCAGCACGAGGTCACGGCCGTCGGCGTCGGTCGCGGGCAGCCAACGGCGCAGGTCGGCGAGCAGGTGGACGCTGCGGTCGCCGATGCGCCACCGCCAGGGCTGGCTGTTGTGCACGGACGGCGCATGGCAGGCCAGCTCCACGGCGCTGCGCATGGTCCTGCGGTCCACGGTGTCGGCGATCATCAGCGTGCTCCTCGACGGGTGGGCTTGCACGACCGAGGCTTCCGTCCGGACGGACCGGCCGCCAGCGCCATCGGTCCCGCCGGTCCGGGTCCATCGGTCCCTGCCGGGGGAGCCCTCCGGTGCTACCCGGCGAACGGGGTCGTGGCCGAGCCTGGAGTCATGGACGAGAAGCAGGATGTGCGGCACGAGCAACCACCGGTCGGTGACTGGCTCGTGGTGGCGGGGCCGCCGTTCGAGCGGATGTGGCGGTGGGGTCGCATCGTCGCGGTGCTGACCGGACCGGGCCCGGTGCATTACCGGGTGCGCTGGTTCGGCGACACCCACGACACCGTCGTGCTGCCGCCGCCCGA
>NZ_JAOPWR010000352.1 GCF_025965585.1 Pseudonocardia sp. | reverse complement strand
CTCAGCCACGACGTCAGGGCAACCCGAGTGTTTGTTGGTAGGTGTGTATTGGTTAGGTGCTTGGTTAGGTGGGCGGTACTGGTGACCGGTGTTCCGGTCGTCAGTGACCGGTGGTTGGTCGTCAGTGACCGGTGTTCCGGGCGGATCGGGGTCCGGATCAGCGGTCACAGCTACCGGTGTTCCGGGGTTATCCACAGGCTTATCCACGTCATCACCGGTCACCGTGACCGGTGTTCCTGCGGTATCACCGGTCACCGCTACCGGTGCCGGGGGCAGCTCATCGGGCGGCAACAGTTCCCCATAAGCGTCCAACTCGTCCGGGTAAGTGAGCCGGTAAACGTCCGCCAGACCTTTCCGACCCGTTCTTGAGCCCGCGAATACGCGCTCTATGAGACCGAGTTCCCGCAGTTTCTTCAGCGCCCGCCGAACCGTTGCGTCGCTCAGCTCGGTGACCGCCACGAGGCGATCGTTGCCCGGCCGGACACTGGTCCCGTCCACGTTGGCGTAGTCGGCGAGCATGCTCGCCACGAGCTTCACGGACGGGCCGAGCCGTACCCTGCGGACCAGCCGCCGCCAGGTGTAGGGGTCGGTGCCGTTCAGCTCCACTTAGGGGGCTCCTTGCTCGTGCTGATCGATGGATGGTCCGGGGGCGGCCGGCTGCGACCGCCCCCGGGTCAGGCCGCCGTGAGCTGCTCGTACAGCGCCTTGCACTTGGCGCACCCGCAGGTGGGCACACCGAGGTGCAGGACGTCGCCGGGCTTGATGATGCGCTCGACCTTCTGGCCGGCCTGGTCGTAGGTGGACCGGACCGCGGGCGGTCCCGGGGTGCACCGCAGGCAGGTGCACGACGCCATCGGGCACTGCGGTTGGTTGCGGTGTTCGAGCCGCCAGAAGTCCGGATGCCCGCAGATGGTGCAGGCGTGGGAGATGAGCGCCACTAGTCGTCATCTCCCGCGACCGCGGCCCGGTCGAGCACCGCGTAGAGGCCGTCGGCGACGGTCCGCAGCTCGTGCAGGACCTCCGACAGCACCAGGTTCGGGGTGGTGGCGGAGTTCCTGGCGTAGCGGGCCCAGTGGGCGAGTCCGGCGCGCAGGCGGGCGGTTTCGATCTCGGTGAGCAGCCCGCCGGTCATCTTGAGGGTGGACTCGGTGAGGATCACCTGCCCGTGCTCGTCCAGGGTGCCGGCCGCGGTGCGCTGGAGGTACAGCGCTTGCAGGGCCTGGCGTACGGCGCCTTCCTGCTCTTTGGCGGCGATCTCCAGGCTGCTGATGCGCATCTTCACGCTCGGCTGCCCGTCGGTGTCGGGTGCGGGCTGGGTGCGCTCGATGTGGGCCATCTCGCCGATGAACACGACGCGGGCGCCGGGCCGGGAGTAGAGGGCGAGCACGTGGGGTTCGAGGGCGGCGGCGGGTCCGCCTCCGACCTTGCTATCGATCTTGACCGTGGTGGTCACTGGGCTCCTTCAGGGTGAGGTGCGCTCGTTGGGGTCGTCATGGGGCTACTTCCTTGAGGGCGATGACGGCGCCGGGGATGGACAGTGGCGAGTCGGGGTCGTCGGTGTGCCACTTGTCCGCGGTGACGTGCACGACCTGGGAGTCGTCGCGGAACGCTCCGGCGTCGGTCAACGCGTCGAACGCGGCGCGCTGGAGTTTGTCGAGGTCGCCGCTGGTGCGGGTGGTCGGCCAGATCTTGCGGCGCTTGGGTGCGCTCTTGGGCGGGTCGAAGCAGAACGCGATCTCGACCGTGACGGGGCCTTCGAGGCGCTGGTGGCCGGCGGCTTCGATGGCGTCCGTGGTGGCTTCCTTGACGGCTTCCCGCCATGGCTTGACGCGCTTGGAGGACTCCATGGTGACGATGCGCCCGGACTGCTTGTGGAGGGTGGCGTGCTTGCTGCCCTGGGGTGCGGGGCGGCCGAGCACGGTGATGACGAGGGGCCGGGCGTGGGCGGCGAAGAGGGCGTCAGTCATCGGTCATCCCGTTCGGCCTTGTAGGCGTCGACCACGTCCACGCGCAGGCGGTAATGGCTGGCACCCGAGCGGACCGCGTCGAGCCGCCCGGTACGGATCAGGTGCAGCACGCGGGCCCGCTTCACGTCGAGGCGTTCGGCGGCCTGCAGGGTGTTCAGCCATCCGCTCAGCACGACACCTCCCCTGTGGTGATGTGCAGGTCGAGCGCGGACGCCCACAGCGCCAGGCTGTGCAGCCGGGGGCTGTGGTCGCCGCGCTCCCACAGGGAGATCTGCTGGGCGCGTAGCCCGGCCCGCTCGGCGACCTCGGTCTGGGTGAGACCTGCGTTCCTGCGGAGATGCGCGAGGTGGACGACGACGGGGTGCCGGCCGGGATCGGGGGGCCTCATCGCACCCCCGCCCGGCACACGGCGGCCACCATGACGGCGGTGAAGACGAGCAGGTACACGGCGGTCACTCCATCCACCCGAGTTCCTCGCACACCTCGGCCAGCCCGTCGTCAAGCAGCTGCTCGGCGATGTCGGCGAACGTCTGCTCTTCGGCGGGGTCGGCGAGCGGACGGACGTGTTCGAGGTTGCGGGCGTCGCGGGCCCAGCGGCGGCGGACGATCAGCCAGATCGCGGTGATCGCCCCGGA
>NZ_JAOPWR010000338.1 GCF_025965585.1 Pseudonocardia sp. | reverse complement strand
GCCATCAGCGCCCACCGCCTCGCCGGCGCCAGCAACATCGCCGCCGCGCTACGCCACTGCTCCCGCAACTCTTACCGAGTACTCGCCATCCTCAAGATTGCCCGCTGACGACTTTGCCGGGGCCCTGTGGCCCAGCCGGAGGAGATCGCCGACGTCGTGGTCTTCCTCGCGTCGGGCAAGGCCGGGTACCTGACCGCGTCCACGGTGTTCCTCGACGGGGGCATCATGCAGGGCAGCGTGGGCCTGTGACCGGCCCCGCGCCGGCTGTCGACCCGCAGGACCACCACGACGTCGTCGTCATCGGCAGCGGGCCCGGTGGCGCCACGGTGGCCGCCCGGCTCGCGGAGACCGGCAAGCGGGTGCTGCTGCTCGAACGCGGCGACTACCTGCGCCGGGAACGGGAGAACTGGGACTCCGAGGCGGTCTTCGGTAAGGCCCGCTACGGCGCCCAGGAGACGTTCTACGACCGGGACGGCACCCCGTTCCGGCCCGGCCTGCACTACTTCGTCGGGGGCAACTCCAAGGTCTACGGGGCCGCGTTGTTCCGGCTGCGGCCCCAGGACTTCGGCGAGATCGTGCACCACGGGGGCATCTCCCCGGCCTGGCCCATCGGCTACGACGAGCTCGAGCCCTACTACGTGCGGGCCGAGCACCTGTTCTGGGTGCACGGCAAGCACGGCGAGGACCCGTTCGCGGGCGTGTCCAGCCAGGACTACCGGTACCCGCCCGTGGTCCACGAACCGCGCATCCAGGAGCTGTCCGACGGGCTGGAGAAGCTCGGCCTGCACCCGTTCCACCTGCCGATCGGCGTGCACCTGACCCAGGACGCCGACGGGCGCGCCACGCGGGACTCGCCGTGCATCCGCTGCGACCGGGTCGACGGCTTCCCCTGCCTGCTCGGCGCCAAGGCCGACTCCGAGTTCGCGGTGCTGCGCCCCGCGATGGCCGCGCACCCCGACCTCACCCTGATCACCCGGGCGACGGTGGAGCAGCTGCTCACCGACGAGACCGGCTGCACCGTCACCGGTGTGGTCGCCACCATGGACGACGGCAGCGCGCGCACCTTCGCCGGCGACGTCGTGGTGCTCGCCGCCGGGTCGATCCTCTCCGCCGTGCTGCTGCTGAAGTCGGCGTCGGACCGGCACCCGGCCGGGCTGGCCAACTCCTCCGGGGTGGTCGGCAGGCACTACATGCGCCACAACAACCTGGCGCTGATGGCGCTGTCCAAGGACCCCAACCCGACCGTCTTCCAGAAGACCCTGTCGATCAACGACTTCTACGGGCCCAGCGCGGACTGGGAGTACCCGATGGGCAACATCCAGATGCTCGGCAAGTCCGACGACTGGCAGATCAAGGGCGAGGCGCCCAAGGGCCTGGGCTGGGGCCCCGACCTCGGCTACGAGCTGGTCGCGCAGCACTCGCTGGACTTCTGGCTGGCGGGCGAGGACCTGCCGCGCCCGGACAGCAGGGTCTCGCTGCGCGCCGACGGCAGCGTGGAGCTCGCCGTGCAGCCCGGCAACAACACCGAGGGCGTCTCCCGGCTGCGCCACCGCTTCGACGCGATGCTCGGCGATCTCGGGCTGCGCTCGAAGTCCTTCGCGCGCGGGCTCTACCTGCACAAGGACATGGACGTGTCCGCGACGGCGCACCAGGCGGGCACGATCCGGTTCGGCACCGACCCCGCGAGCTCGGCGCTCGACGTCACCTGCCGGACGCACGACCTGGACAACCTCTACGTGACCGACGGCAGCTTCATGCCTTCGATCGGCGCGGTCAACCCCACCCTCACCATCATCGCCAACGCCCTGCGCGTCGCCGACCACATCGTCGAACGTCTCGCCTGAGGCCGAACCCGCAGCCGGGAGGAGACCCTCTGAGGGGTCTCGGCCGGCGTCGGGAGGGGGACCGTCGAGAAATCGTTCCAGGGCGGGTCGATCAACGGCTCGACGAGCAGGCGATCTGCGATCCGGACGGCTACCGGCGGACGGTCTACGCGATCGAAGCACTCGCCGACGGTGGCCCGAACCTGGGCCGGCCGCTGGTGGATCGGATCAAGGGATCGTCGATCCACAACTCGAAGGAGCTGCGGGCCGGCGAGTGTCTCCAGGGACCAAGCTCACATAACGGTCAGTGACCTCCTGGACGAGGGGTCGTTGAAGGGAGCGACCTTGGGGTTCGCCCATCGTCGTGTGGAGGTCATCGGTGACAATCCAGCTCGCGCAGGCGCCGGTCGTCGGGAGTCCTGGGCTCAACTCGGCTGTGTTCGGGATGTTCGCGTTGGTTGCCCTGGTCGTGGTCTACCGGTCCGGGCGGGCGAACAGGACCGCGTCGGACTACTACACCGGCGGGAGCACCTTCACGGCCGCCCAGAACGGCGTCGCGCTGGCCGGTGACTACCTGTCCGCCGCGGCGTTCCTGGGCATCGCCGGCGCGATCGCGGTGTACGGCTACGACGGGCTCCTCTACGCGATCGGCGCGTTCGTGGGATGGCTCGTCGCGCTGCTGCTGATCGCCGAACGGCTGCGCAACACCGGCCGCTACACGATGGGCGATGTCCTGAGCTACCGGCTGAGTCAACGTCCGGTCCGGTCAGCTGCGGCGACGTCGACGCTGTTGATCTCGGTGATCTACCTGGTCGCGCAGATCTCCGGCGCGGGAGGGCTGATCGCGCTGCTTCTGGGGATTCCCAACAGCAACCGGCTGGGGCAGGCCGCGGTGATCGCTGTCGTGGGCGTGCTCATGATGGTCTATGTGCTGGTCGGCGGCATGAAGGGCACCACGTGGGTGCAGATCCTCAAGGCCAACCTCCTGATCCTCGTCGGTCTGGTGCTCGCTGCGTGGGTGACCGGCCGCTTCGGGTACAACATCTCGGCGCTGCTCGGCAAGGCCGTCGCGAACGACCCCAAGGCCGGGGACGGGTTGCTGGCGCCCGGCCTGCTGTACGGGCGCACCCAGCTTTCGAAGATCGACTTCTTTTCGTTGTCGCTGGCCGCGGTGCTCGGCCCGGCGAGCCTGCCCCATGTCTTGATGCGCTTCTACACGGTGCCCGATGCGGTGCAGGCGCGCCGATCGGTGGCGTGGGCGATCTGGCTGATCGGCGGCTTCTTCCTGATGGTGCTCGTGATCGGTTACGGTGCCACCGCTCTCGTCGGGCCGCAGGCCATCCTCGCCGCGCCTGGAGCGTCGAACTCCGCGGCCTTGCTGCTCGCCTTCCACCTCGGCGGGGAACTGCTCCTGGGCCTCGTCGCTGCTGTTGCTTTCGCGACCATCCTCGCCGTGGTGTCCGGACTGACCATCGTCGCTTCGGCCTCCGTCGCCCACGACCTCTACGCGAACGTCGTCAAACGCGGGAACGCCGAACCGGCCCAGGAGATCCGGGTGGCACGGCGCACCGCGCTCGCGGTCGGCCTGCTCGCCACCGCCGGCGGCATCGTCGCCAACGGCCAGAACGTGGCCGTCCTCGTGACGCTGGCATTCGCCGTAGCCGCGTCGACCAATATGGCCCCGCTGATCTTCACCCTGTTCTGGCGACGCTTCAACACCACCGGGGCCCTGTTCAGCATGTACGGCGGGATGACGGTTGCGACGCTGCTGGTCGTCTTCTCGCCCGCCGTGTCCGGTACCTCCACCGCGATGCTTCCCGATGTCGACTTCGCGTGGTTTCCGCTCTCCAACCCGGGCATCGTGTCCATCCCGCTCTCGTTCCTCCTGGGAGTGCTCGGCACCTTCCTCGGCAGACCTGACCAGGACGCGGAGCGGAGGTTCGCCGAGATGGAGGTTCGCTCGCTCACCGGGGCCGGGCCGCTCGATGTCACTGATCGACGTCGGCGTGGTAGCGGGTCACCTGCTCGGTCCACGTCTGTTGCCTTCACCCCGGTGGGCGGTAGACACCTGCGCCGACCCGGTCCCGTCGTCCGCTCGGTTGACGAAACCGGTGGTGACGAGGCAGTCGCGCGGACGCCGCGGTAGGGGCCGCAACCCGGACACCCCGGTTCCAGCCCCATCCGGTCGTCTGGCGGCCCGAGGTGATGTGAAGACGTCGCTGAGGAATGATCTTGGCCGGCGGCCCGGTGATCAGCTGGGCAGGAGCCCGCTGACCCTCGGATGTTCATGTGGACCGGCCGCTGGCATCGAGAGCGGAGCGGTGGGCGGCCGGACTCTGCTGACGCCCCCTGACCGCCGCAGCGCCCGCGCGGCGTGACGCCTCGACGAGCTGGACCCGGCATGGGTTGACGGGCCTGCCGGACGGACGTCCTGTCCGCCCGGCAGGGGGTGGAGCGTTCAGGCCTTCCTTGCCAGCAGCTCTGTGAGGTGCTGGTCGATCTGGGGCATGAAGCTGGGTGCGACGCCGAACAGCCCCAGGTGGCCGAGGATGTCGTCGATGACACGCAGCTCGCTGCCGGCGATGTGCTGTTGCTCGGCCTCGTGGTCGCGGACCGGGAAGAACATGTCCTCGTTGATCGGCATGACGAAGGTCGTGGCCGTGATCCGGCCGAGTGCCGCGGCGAGGTCGCCGTCCGTGTGGCGGGTGACATCGCCGTGCTGCCACTTCCACGCCATGCAGAGCAGGTCGTTGGGGTCCATGACGGTGAAGTAGGGCTCCAGGAACCCGGCCATGAAGGCCTCCTTGGACTCGAACTCCAGCGCCCGCCAGCCTTCTTGCTTCCAGAACTCCGTCGAGAAGCCCATCACCGCCCAGATCCCGGCATGGCGGGTGAGGCCGGCGGCGACGTCGGCGTTCGACTTGTACTCGCCGTCGGCGAACCCCGGGTCGGACGTGATCGCCTCCATGAGGGCCTTCGCGAAGAGCTGGTCATGCGGTGTGTTCTGCGCGGTCCCGGCGATGGGGGCCGCGCGCAGGACCTTGTCGGGGAAGCGGACTGCCCATTCGTAGGTCTGCTGGGCTCCCATCGACCCGCCGACGACCAGCTGCAGCGTCTCGATGCCGAAGTGCTCGCGGAGCAACCGCTCCTGAGCCACGACGTCGTCGCCGATGCGGACGGCCGGGAACTGCGACATGGAGATCTCGTCGGGGGCGTTGTGGGGTGAGGTCGAGAGGCCCGAGCCGATCTGGTCGATGACCACGATGAAGTACCGGTCCGGGTCGAGCGCGTGGTCGGGTCCGATGTAGACGTCGCGGAAGATCTGGTGGGTGCCCGAGTACCAGGTGGTCACCAGGATGGCGTTGTCCTTGGCCTCGTTGAGCGTGCCGAAGGTCGCCACGGCGAGCCGGCAGTCGGCGATCGATCCGCCTTCTTCGAGATCCAGCCGGCCGATGGAGATCAGGTCGTAGTCGCCATGGAACTCGTGGGAGTAGAACGGGTTGTCGATCATGCCAGTGCTCCCTGCCTGCCTGCGTCGAATGCGAAGCCTTCGTAGTTGCGGGCGACGATCTCGTCGCACTTGGCCCGGTAGGGCCCGACGAAGCTGAGGTGGGGCATGAACACCCGCGGCTTGCCGGGGATGTTGGCGCCCATGTACCAGGTGTCGGCGGTCTCGAACAGCGTCGGTTTGACCAGTTCCGCGTTGTGCACCACCCAGGCGTCCTCGGCCTCCTTCGTGGGTTCGACGGTCGTGGCGCCGCGTTCGCGCACCTCGCCGATGATCCTTGCGACGAGGTCGACGTGCTGCTCGATCGAGACCGGCATGTTCGACAGCACCGACGGGCTCTGCGGCCCGGTGATGGTGAACAGGTTGGGGAACCCGGCGCTGGTCAGGCCGAGGTAGGTGCGCGGGCCGTCCTCCCACTTCTCCCTCAGCAACCGGCCACCGCGGCCCCGGATGTCGATCTTGTTCATGGGGCCGGTCATCGCGTCGAAGCCGGTGGCGTAGACGATCGCGTCGAACGCGAAGGACGTGCCGTCCTCCAGTCGTAGCCCGGTCGGGGTGATCTCGGCGATCGGGTTGGACTTCACGTCCACCAGGTGCACGTGCGGCTCGTTGAACGTCTCGTAGTAGCCGGAGTCGAGCGGGTTGCGCTTGACCCCGAACGGATAGCCCTTGGGGATCAGCAGCTCCGCGGTCCCCGGGTCCTGCACCTTCTCCCGGATGCGGTCGTGCAGGAAGTTGCGGACCTTGGCGTTGGCGTCGTCGTCGAAGAACATGTCGACGTAGCTGCCCAGCCAGATGCCGAACCCGCCCTCCTCCCAACGGGGCATCAGCTCGTTGTAGATCTCCTCGTCCGTGGACTCCAGCGCACCCTTCTCGAGCAGGTCGAGCTCGAAGCCGAAGTACGACTGCTGGATACGCTCCCGGATGCCGGCGTAGTTGCCCAGGCGCGCCTTCCTGACCTCCTCGGGCACGGGCCCGTTGTTGGCCGGGATGATGTAGTTGGCTGTGCGCTGGAAGACCGTCAGGGCGGAGGCCTCCTTCGCGATCAGCGGGATCGCCTGTACGGCGCTGGCGCCGGTACCGATGACGCCGACGCGCTTGCCGGTGAAGTCCACGCTCTCGTGCGGCCAGCGCCCGGTGTGGTAGGCCTCGCCCTGGAACGAGTCGCGGCCCGGGAAGTCCGGCAGGTTCGACGAGGACAGTGCCCCGACGGCCGTGATCAGGTACCGCGCACTGACCGTCTGCCCTTTGTCGGTCGTGACCGTCCAGCTGTCGTCCGCCTCGTCGAAGGTGGCGCCGGTGACGCGGGTGTCGAGGGTGATGTCCCTATTGAGGTCGAACCGGTCCGCCACGTGCTCCAGATAGGCGCGGATCT
>NZ_JAOPWR010000317.1 GCF_025965585.1 Pseudonocardia sp. | reverse complement strand
GCTGACGACGTAGGTGTGATCGGCCATGCCCTGCTCCTTCTGACGATGTGACGGACTAGCGGGCGTCGCCGGATCGGCGGGCCGGCGATCCGCAGGCCGAGCTGCAGCTCGGCAGCCTCGATCAGTGAGACGGCGGGCCGTTTCAGTGTCACCGATCTCGCCGCCGGCGTCATGGCCGAGTCGGAGCTCGAGACCGATATCGAGAACGGAGGTGATCGGTCCCGCGGAGGTCAACCGGGAGCTGGCGTCGCCGTCATCGGTGTCGGCCTGGGCCATCCAGTTCCGCAGGCACGCTGCAGAGCGACGGCAGCAGCCCCGCTCGGCGGGCGCGTTCGGGGAGGCCGTTCCCGGCGGGTCGTGATCGGGCGCGAGCGGCCGCGGCAGCTGCTGCGGCCGGGGTGTCGTTTCAGCGGACCCGGACCTGGAAGGAATCCCGGAATCGGCGGGTGGCCTCCTCGCCGCGATCCGCAGCGAACGCCGACAACGTCGGGGCCGACCCCGAGCCGCCTGACCGGCGAACCTATGTGCTCACCGCACTAGGCGACGCCAGTACGGCGGGCCTCGTCGCCGCCCCTCCGGGCCGGAAGTCGGCTCCATCCGACCCCCGAGCCGGGTCAGCCCGGCGTCCAGACCGGTCCCGGCGCCACGCAGTTGACCCGGATCCCGCGGTCGACCAGGGCCTGGGCCAGCGAGTAGGTCAGCGCCGTGACCGTGCCCTTGCTCGCCGAGTAGTCGATCAGGGACCGGTTGCCCCGCAACCCGTTCACCGACCCGGTGTTGATCACGGCGCTGCCGGCCCCCAGGTGCGGCAGCGCGGCCCGGGTGACCCGGAAGAAGCTGTGCACGTTGACGTCGACGTCGACACCCTCCTTGGCGAAAGCCACGCACAGCGCGCGGCCGATGCCGGAGTCACCCGCCGGTGACCAGCGCGACCTCCCCCTCCAGCAGCCCCCGGCCGACGTGGTCGGCCATCTCGTCGCGCGGGCGGGGTTGCATGGGGCGGCGTGGCGGGGCGGATCCTGCTGCTGGGCGGTCGGGTTCGGGTCCTGCGGCACCGGTGTCACGACCTCCGGTCGACATGGACGGTTCTCCCCTGACGCGTCCACCCGCTCGCCCCGGACCCGACACGTGCACCGATCCCGAAGCCCGCGCTCGGCCGGTGCATGAAACCCCCTCGGCCCGGGCACTCCGGAGCAATGACGGACATGCGCACCGAGTACAGGCGGCCCGTCGCCGTGATCACCGGGGCCAGCCGGGGCCTGGGCTTTCTGCTGGCGCGGGGCCTCGCCGAGCGCGGCCACGACCTGGTACTCAACGCCCGGTCCGCGGAGGGTCTCGATGTCGCCCGGCGTGACCTGGAGACCCGCGGCGCGCGGGTGGAAGCCGTTCCGGCCGACGTCTCGGTCCCGGCCGAGGCTCAGCGCCTCGTCGACACCGCGGTGGAGCACTTCGGCCGGCTCGACGTCCTGGTCGGCAACGCCGGAACCATCCAGGTCGGCCCGGCGGCCGCGATGCTTGCCGAGGACTACGCCACGGCGATGGACGTCATGTACTGGGGACTCGTTCATTCGACGCTGGCCTCCCTGCCCGTGCTGCGCCGTCACGGCGGCCGGATCCTCGCGGTGACCTCGGTGGGCGGCAAGCTCCCGGCACCGCATCTGCTGCCCTACACCGCGGCCAAACACGCGGCCGTCGGGTTCGCCGAGGGGCTACGCGTCGAGGCTGCGCGCGACGGGGTGTCGGTGACCGTCGGGGTCCCCGGCCTGATGCGAACGGGGTCGCCGCGCAACGCCCTCTTCACCGGCGACCGCGCCGCCGAGTACCGCTGGTTCGCCGTGGCCGACAGCCTGCCGCTGCTGTCGATGGACGCCGAACGCGCGGCCCGCAAGCTCATCGACGCAACACTGCGCGGCCGCCCCGAGATCATCCTGACGCCCGCGGCCAAGCTCGGGGTGCGGGTGCACGGCCTCGCCCCCGCCACCACACTGCGCGTCCTCGCCGGCGTCAACCAGCTGCTGCCGTCGACGGTGGATCCCGGTCCGCGCCCGGGGCACACCACCAGCAGCCCACGCTGGTTCGACATGCTGACCGGGCTCACCCGCAGCGCTGCGCAGCGCTGGCACCAGCACGACGACAAGACGGCCCACCATGGCGAGCCGGCCCGGCCCTGACCGGGGAGGGCTCAAGGCCTCCCGGGCGCGGGGCTCCTCAGGCGGTACCCGGGCGCAACAGCACCTTGACCGCGCCGTCCTGCTTCCTCTGGAACGCCGCGTAGGCCTCCGGGGCGGACTCGAGCGGCACCCGGTGGGTGACGAAGTCCTCGGTGCCCAGCGGGTCGTGCCCTTGCGGTTGCGAATCTCATCCTGGAGCGCGGCTGCAGCCGCCGCCTTCGACCGACCGGCCCGCTCCAACGAGCGCGTCGCGCCGTCGAAGTCGCGGAACCGGCAGCGGACGACGTAGCTCGTGCTGCCCAGTCGCTTTGATCGAGGTGCTGCCGCGTGGGCCCATGGCCAGCGGTGGTCTCGCCCTCCCTCTCGGCTCCTGCCCGAAGCATTCCCGTGGGTTTTCGTGGGAGTAGATCTTCGGAACCTACCGGATACGGCAGACACAAGCGGCTGACCTGCGAAAATGTGGGGCGGGTGGGGTTCGAACCCACGACCTGACGGGTTATGAGTCCGCTGCTCTGACCAGCTGAGCTACCGCCCCAGGATCCACGACTCTACCGAGCGCGCCCCTCACTCCTCCACCAGCTCGATCACGGCGGGTCCGTGGGGTGGGAGGCCTGACATCCAGATCGCCTCCGGGTCGTCCTCGATCAGCCAGGGCGGGCGGGTGTGCTCGGTGTCCTGGCCGCGGCTGCTCGCGCCGGTCATGGGCATGAACGGTGTGTGCTGGCCCGATGACGATGCCCGGGTCGAACTGGTCGTGCGGGCCGGGGGCTCCTCCAGAGCTGACGCGGGCGTTCGCCCGGACGACGACCGCGGCTCGGTGGCCGACCCCGGTCGGCCGGAGGCGTCCGCGCCTCCCCCGCCGCCGAGCGGCCCGGTGCTGCCGGTTCCGGGGAGCGGTGCGGTGGCGCCGGGCCGGGTGGTCCACGGTCGGCCCGGCACCCATCCCGAGCCGAGGGCGGTCGGATCGCCGACGACGGGTGCGCCGGTCGGCGAGGTGCGACCGGCGGCTGCCACCCTCGGGCCGGGCACCGACGCGGCGCCGGACGTCGAGGCCGGGAGGCCGCCCGGGCGGAGCGTCGACGCACCACTGCCCGCTGACACCGGGGTGGAGCCCTTCGTGGTCGAGACGGTGCCGGCCGGGCTGCCGCCGACCGCAGGAACGACAGCAGGGCCACTGCCGCCGGAGCCCCCGCCGCCGGAGGCGGCAGCGGGGTCGGTTCCGCCCGGCACGGGTCCCGCGACTGCCGGGGACGAGCCCGCGCGTGAGGGCACAGCGCTCGCCGGGCCCACGCTCGACGCACCACCACCAGGCCAGGCCGGCGCCTGGGTCCGGGCACCGATGGACGTACTCGGCGCCGCCACCGTCGGCGGCTCGAGCGGCTGGAAGACGTATCTGAGGTTGTGGTTCGAGTTGCCCTGGTAGAGGTTGGCGGCGTCGACCGCCAGGGTCCGCCCCTCCTCCTTCACGGTGTAGACCTGCGGGTTGACGGAGACACGGGTGCCGAAGGCCGGCGGCGGGACATCGGTCGCGGCCCTGTCCGCCGCCGCCTGCATGTCGACGCGGGCGCGGGCGTAGTAGGCCGCCTGCTCCTGCAACGCGTACGTCGCCAGCCGTGCCTGCTCGGCGCCCACCTCGCCGACGCTGGTGACCCGGGCGATGTGCTGACGCGCGGCGTCGGCGGCCTCGCCCTCGTGCACGGCCTGGCTCTTCGCCATGACGGCGCGCAGGTCGGCGACGGCCTTGTCGAACGTCTCGGACACCGCGGTGTAGAGCTGAGCGGTGTTCTGGAGGCTCTCCGACCCCGGCCCGAGCATGATCGGGTCGTAGAGGGCCGGAAGGGCGTAGGTCTCGAAGGGAACGGCCGTGCCCGGGTAGTTCTCCGCCATCGCGAACTCCCTCAGCGCAGGGGTGGAGGGTTGGACGGGATCATCTCGGCCATGTGGCGTGAGCGCCCGTACTGATGCCCATTGCCAGCAAGTTTGATGCTGATCTCGTGCTGCAGCCCACCGCCATCGTCCGTCAGCTCCACGCCGGGATCTTCCCAGCCCGGCGTGGAGCCGTGGGGCGGTTTCGCGAAGGTCAGCCCGTGAGAGCGTGGACCCGCTTGCGGGTGTCCTTCGCCAGGCCCTCGGCCTGGGTGGCGACCTCGGAACCGACGGCCGCGGCGCGCTCGACGACGTCGTGGCCGAGTTTGGAGGCCTGGCTGGTGACCTGGTCGAGAACGCCGGGAGCCTTCTTCTCGAACTCGGACCACTTCTTCTCTGCGGTCTTCTGCAACTTCGCCCCGCGCTTGGCGGCGCGCTTCTGCAGTTCCGCAGCGCGCTTCTCGGCCGTCTTCTGGAACTCGGCTCCGCGCTTCTCGACGACCTTCTGCAGCTTCGCGCCCCGCTTCTCCGCGACCTTCTGCAGCTTGGCGCGCCGCTTCTCGGCGACCTTCGCAGCCTTGGCGGCCTTCTTGGACCAGGCGTCGGAGAGGTCCGACGCGCGGGTGGCCAGGTCGGCGCCGACCTTGGACGCCTGGTCACCGGCCTTCGACGCGTGGGCGGAGAGGGCCGCGCCCGCACCCGGGGCGAGCCCGACGAGGCCGGCCGCGATCCCACTGACGGCGCCCGAGGCGTCGCCCGCGACACCCGCGGCCCTGTCCCCGGCCTCGGAGGCCCTGTCGCCGACCTCGTGCGCGAACTCGGCGAGCTTGCCCGACGCGTCGGAGCCGCTGCCGGAGAACTTGTCCGCGAGGTCGGACGCGGCCTCGGAGATCGACGTGGCCTGCGCCGAGACGGCGGCCGACGCCAGCTTGGCGGCCCGGCGTCCACGCCAGCCGAGCGAGGGCTTGCCCTCGGTGTCGGCGGCGGCGATGAGCAGCCCGCCGAGGAGGCCCACGTTCTTGAAGAAGTGGATCTGCTGCTGGGCCTTGACCTCGGGATCGGTCTCCGCCCAGAAGCGGTGCCCGGCCAGCGTGGTGGGGAGCAGCGAGGCCGCGAGGGCGGCGGAGGCCAGCCGCGGGAACTTGCCGACGGCCAGCAGCGAACCAGCCACGACCTTGACACCCCCGTCGATCTTCACGAGGAGCTCGTCGTCGGGTCGGTGTTCGATCGGGGTGGCCTCGACGGCCGCGTCGACGGCGGGCGCCATCGCGTCGAGCACGGGTTTCGCTGCCTCGGCGTGGCGCTGCGGGGACCGGAGGGCGTTGATACCGCCGGTGATGAAGATGGCCGCCAGCATGGGGCGGGCTACGCGTCGCAACAGCATGCCTGGCGGTACCCGCAACCCTTCGGACCCAAACGCTGTATCGATCCACAGAGAGGTGACATCATGCTTTCGTGCAGAGCAGCAGGCCGGCCATCGGGCTGGACGTCGGCGGGACGAAGATCGCGGGGGCGGTGGTCGACGAAACCGGCGCCGTGCTCACGGAGCTGGTGGAGCCGACGCCGGAGGAGTCCGACGCGGAGTCCGTCACGGCGGTGCTGCTCGACATGATCGAGCGGCTGCGGGCCGAGCACGACGTCGTCGCGATCGGGGTCGGGGCCGCGGGGATCGTCGAGTGGCCCATCGGCACGATGCTGTGGGCGCCGAACAACGCCTACCGCGACTGGCCCGTGCGCGAGCAGCTGGAGAAGTCCACGAACCTGCCCGTGGTCGTCGACAACGACGCCAACGTCGCCGCGCTCGCCGAGGCCCGGCTGGGCGAACCGTTCCCGAACATGATGCTCGTGACGGTCGGCACCGGCATCGGCGGCGGCCTCGTGATGAACGGCGACATCTACCGCGGACCCACCGGGATGGGCGCCGAGCTCGGCCACATCATCCTCAACCCCGACGGCCCGCGCTGCGGCTGCGGCAACCACGGTTGCTTCGAGGCCTACGCCTCCGGCACGGCGCTGACGCGCATGGGACGTGACGCCGCGGCCGACGACCCCGACGGCGTGATCGCACGCCTCGGGGCGGGCGAGGTCACCGGCCACACGGTGGTGCAGGCCGTGCAGCAGGGCGACGAGACCGCGACAGCCTTGTTCGCTCGGCTCGGCCGCTGGCTGGGCGTGGGGATCGCGTCGCTGGCCAACATCTTCGAGGTCGACGCGGTGGTCGTCGGCGGCGGACTGGTGGAGACCGGCGAGCTGCTCCTGGCCCCCGCCCGGGCCGCGGCGCGCGAGTTCGCCTACGCCCCGACGGCGCGCGGGATCACGCCGATCGTGCCCGCTACCTTCGGCGGCGACGCCGGCAAGATCGGCGCGGCCCTGCTCGCCCTCGACCACATCGACTGACCACC
>NZ_JAOPWR010000313.1 GCF_025965585.1 Pseudonocardia sp. | reverse complement strand
GTGAGGGCACGGGCGCGCTCCTCGGCGGTGCGGAGCGAGAGCCGCGCCTCGACCTCCTCGGAGCGGGCGGTGTCGAGGGCGTCGGCGGCGGCGTCGCGGATCTCGGTGTCGGGCTCGTCCTCGACGGGCTCGTCCTCGGCGACGGCGAGCTGCTGCTCGGCGGCCTCCAGGGCGAGGAGGGAGTCGGAGCGGCGGGACTCGACCTGGTCGCGGCGGGTGCGCAGCCGCTGCGCCTCGGCGGTGGCCGACCGGACCACCTGCTCGAACCGCCCCAGCTGCGCCGACGCCGCCGTCCGGCGCTGCTCGGCGGACTTCTGCGCCTGCCGCGCGGCGTCGAGCTCGGTGAGGCGGGCGGCCTCCTCGGCGCGGGCACCCTCCAGAGTGGGGCGCAGCCGCGCCAGCTCCTCCTCGACGGCCTCGCGCTGCTCCCGCGCCTCGTCGACCGCGGCCTGCACGTCCAGCGCACTCGTCGCCGTGCCGGATCCGCCGTGGGCACGGTCGGCGGCGAGCATGTCACCCTCGGCGGTGACGGCGGTGAGCTCGGGATGCGCAGCGACGAGCGTGCGCGCGCCGTCGAGGTCGTCGACGAGCACGACGTCCCGCAGCAGCCCGCCCACGGACGCGGCAAGGGCACCCCCGACCCCGTCGGCGACCCACCGCCCGGCCGGCGGCGCCATCCCCACCGGACGCGGGCCCCGCTCATCGGGCGCGGCGGGCGCGGCCTCCCCCCGGTCCGGAGCCACGAGGAGTGCCGCGCGGCCGGCGTCGCGCCTGCGGAGTTCCCGGATCGCCCCCGCCGCCGCCCCCGCGCCCTCGACGACCACCGCGTCGGCCAGCTCGCCCAGCACCGCGGCCACGGCCGTGCGGGCCCACGGCTCCACCGTGACCAGCCCGGGGACGGTGCCGAGCACGCCGTCGGTGTCGCCCTCCAGCAGCGCGGCGGAGCCGTCGCGCCGGGCCAGCCCGACCGACAGCGCGTCCACCCGGGCGCGCCAGTGCGCGCGCTGCTGCTCCACCTCGCGTTCGCGGGCCACCAGCTCGGCGACGCGGGCACGGGCCCCCTGGTGCGCCTCGGCCGCCTCCTCGCAGCGCCGTTCCAGCTCGGGCAGCGCGTCGCCGTCGCCCTCGCCCATCTCGGCGCGGGCGGCCTCCAGCTCGGTCTCGGCCACCGCGGTGCGCTCCTGCGCCTCCGCGAGGGCGTCGGAGAGCCGCTCGATCTCCTCCGCGGTGGCCGCCGCCCCGCTCCGCAGCGCCTCGGCGCGTCCAGCGAGCGTCGCGAGGCCCGCACGCCGGTCGGCCAGGGCTCGGACCGCGGCCATGTGCGCTCGTTCCGCCGCGGCGAGGGTGCGCTCGTGCTCGGCTCGCTCGTCGGTGATGTCGGAGAGCCGCCGCCGGGCCTCCTCGACCGTGGCGGTGAGCTCCTCCTCCTGCTCCGCGGCGGCGTCGGCCTCGGCGTCGAGCTCGTCGGGGTCGCGGCCCGGGGTGCGGGCCTCCCCCGCGTCGGCGAGGTGGCGGGCGCGCTCCTGCGCGAGCCGGACCGTGCCGTTCAGCCGCTCGGCCAGCGCGGAGAGCCGGTACCAGGTGTCCTGAGCCGCGGCGAGCCGCGGGGCGTCCTGCGCGAGGGCCGCCTCCAGCCGCTCCTGCTCGACGCGCGCGACCGACAGCTGCTCCTCGACCTCCGCGCGACGGGCCCGGGCCTGCGACTCGTCGGCCTCCTCCTGCGCGAGCTGGTCCCGCAGCGTCACGAGGTCGTCGGCAGCGAGCCGCAGGCGGGAGTCGCGCAGGTCGGCCTGCACGCTCTGGGCCTTGCGTGCGATCTCCGCCTGGCGTCCCAGGGGCTTGAGCTGGCGGCGCAGCTCACCGGTGAGGTCGGTGAGGCGCGTGAGGTTGGCCTGCATCGCGTCGAGCTTGCGGAGCGCCTTCTCCTTGCGCTTGCGGTGCTTGAGGACGCCCGCGGCCTCCTCGATGTAGGCGCGGCGGTCCTCGGGCTTGGACTGGAGCACCGAGTCGAGCTGGCCCTGCCCGACGATGACGTGCATCTCGCGGCCGATGCCGGAGTCCGACAGCAGCTCCTGGACGTCGAGCAACCGGGCGCGGTCGCCGTTGATCTCGTACTCGCCGGCGCCGTCGCGGAACATCCGGCGGGTGATCGAGACCTCGTTGTAGTCGATGGGCAGCGCGCCGTCGGAGTTGTCGATCGTCAGCGTCACCTCGGCGCGGCCAAGCGGCGCCCGGCCGGACGTGCCGGCGAAGATGACGTCCTCCATCTTGCCGCCGCGCAGCGCCTTGGCCCCCTGCTCCCCGAGCACCCAGCTGATGGCGTCGACGACGTTGGACTTGCCCGAGCCGTTCGGCCCCACCACGCACGTGATCCCCGGCTCCAGGCGCAGCGTCGTGGCCGAGGCGAAGGACTTGAAACCCTTCAGCGTCAGGCTTTTGAGGTGCACGGAGGTCTCTCTCCCGGGGAGCAGGTGGTCCCGAAGGGTACCGGCCACGTCGGGTGGTCCGTGCGGCCGCCGCGCGGCCACGGTGACGCGTGCTCGTGCAGGGGACGGGTGCGTCCGACATCGTATGACGACGCGGACTCCGCGCCCGGCTCCTCAGGCCTCCACGAAACCGGAGAACCCGCCGCGCGCCTCGCCCCACTGCACGACGACCTCGTCGATACGGCCCGGGGTCGCGTCGCCACGCAGCGCCACGAGCAGCTGCTCACACGCCCGCCGATCACCCTCCGCGACAACGGCGACGCGACGGTCGGCCAGGTTGCGAGCCTCCCCGACCAGCCCCAGCTCGAGGGCCCGGCACCGCGTCCACCAGCGGAAACCCACGCCCTGCACACGGCCGCTCACCCACGCTGTGAGCCGAACGGCGGCGTCCGTGTTGGTCCTCACGATGCTGCTACGTTACCGCACCGTGATCGTCATCGGTCGTCGGAGCGGTCCCCTGCTCGTCGGCCTGGGCACCGGGGCACTCCTGGTCGGGCTGGCCGCGGTCGCCCAGCCCACCGGCATGCTGCCCGCGGACTGGTCCACCCTGCTGGGGGCCGAGGCCGTGATCCCGCCGGCAGCCACCGACCCCGACGGCACCCGGCTGCTGCCCGGCCCGCTCCTCCCGCTGCCGACCATCACTGCGAGCGCC
>NZ_JAOPWR010000309.1 GCF_025965585.1 Pseudonocardia sp. | reverse complement strand
TGAGCCATTGCCAACCTGATCACATGTTGGCGATCATGAGGGTCTGAACTGCGGCGATGAGCGTTGCAGCGTTGCTGGGGCTGGAGCGGATCTTGCGCAGCACTCGCCAGTTCTTCAGCTCGGCGTTGACTCGCTCGCCCGGTCCGCGACGGCGGGCGTGGGCGGTGTTGACGTCTTTTCTGGTTCTGCGACAGCTTGCGGTAGCGGCCGGTGTCGGGGTCCTTGCGTCGGCGCCGCTGCGGGACCGCGACCGTGGGACCGGTGCCCTGGTAGGCGGTGTCGGCGGCTGCGGGGATCTCGTGCGCGGTGAGGGCGTCGGGGATGCCGTGCTGGCGGGCGGCGCCCATGTCGTGGCGCGCCCCGGGCAGTGGCGGGGAGATCCACACCAGGCGGCCGATCGGGTCGGCGATGACCTGCACGTTCAACCCATGGGCCTTGTGCTTCCCAGAGTAGAAGGCGCGGTCGTAGCCCGACGCCATTCCGACCCGGTCGATGCGCAGCAGGGTGCCGTCGAGGATCACGGACGCCTTCCGGCGCGCGACCTCGATCGCTTGCTCCAGCGTCGGCGCCATTGCCGCCAGCAACTCGAGGGCCTCACGGATGTAGCGGTACACCGTCGAGGTGCCGATCTCGAATCCGCAGGCCAGGTCGGCGTAGGTCTCGCCCTTGCGCAGGTAGGCCACGACCAGCAGGGCCTGGCGGCCGGCGGGCAGCTTGCGCCACCGAGTTCGGCGCTGGTTGCGCTGCGCTCGCAGCGCATCGGCCAGCACGCCGAGGGCGCGGCTGGACACGGTCATCCCGGACGGGTAGGACAGCACCTGAAGCTCCTGGTGAGGCGGATTGATCTAGGCAATCGCCCGTCTACCAGGAGCTTCACCCATTCGAGGTCACGCCACGCCGCACGCGCCCTGACCTGGCCGTCCAGCAGGTTGGCAAAGGTTCACTCCTATGGAGGCCAGGTCATGACCGCCCTGGGCGCGGACACCGCGAATGTGGCCGGCCTGGTCTACGTCGCCGCGTTCGCCCTCGACGAGGGCGAGTCGCTCGGCACGCTGCTGTCGCAGGGCCCGGTCGCGCCGGCCTTGGAGCATATGACCACCGACGCGCAGGGTTTCGCCTGGCTGGCCGAGGAAGACTTCGTGAACCACTTCGAAGACGATGTCGACCGCGCCAAGGCCCGGGTGATGTACGCCGTGCAGCAGCCGATCGCCGCCTCCGCGTTCAACGACGTGATGGGTCAGCCGGCCTGGAAGTCGCTGCCGACGTGGTTCCTCATCGCCAAGGACGACGAGGCCCTCCCGCCCGACGCCCAGCGCCAGTTCGCCGCCCGGATGGGCGCCACTGCCGTCGAGGTGCCGGCCAGCCATGTCGCGATGGTCTCCCATCCAGCCGACGTCGTCGACCTGATCGAAACAGCTGCCCAGACGGTCACCACTGACAACTGACCTGAACCCACGGCGGCGTGGACGCCCCCCAGCACGCGCGTCTATGCCGCGACATCCGCCGAGAGAGTCAGGGCGTTGTCGGCCGGCCATGTGGCCGCGAGACCCGTGTGACGAGGCGGGCGAGGAGGCACTACGTCGCCTCCGGTGTCACCTTGCCGTCGCGAACCTTCCGGAACGCGGCGAGCGCGCGGTCACCCGCAACGGGCAGCGTGCCGGTGTACTGCGTCGTGGTAGTGATCCGCCGGCGACCAAGTCGCTCCCGCACGACGATCCTGTCCGCACCGCCAGCGAGCAGCCAGGACGCATGCGCCGCGCGCAGGTTGTGAAAGGTGACCGTCTGCTCGACCTTCGCGGCTTGGACTGCGGGCGCCCAAAACTCGGGCGGATGTTGTTCCGCGACAGCGTCGTACCCGCATTCGAGGTGAACACAGCCCACCTTCGACGTGCAGTTTGTCGTCGGTGGCGATGACCTGGTGCTGCGGCTGCCGAAGCATGGCGCGTCCGGCCACGCCCGCTGGCGCGCTGGCGTTGGTGGGGCGGAGCGGACTTCCAGGGCCGGCTCCGGGAGCTCGCAGACTGGGCGCGCTCTGAGTTCGGCACGTCGACGACTGGCCTCTACGGATCGTCGGAACTCCTCGCGCTGACCACCATGTGGATGCCCGACCAACCACCCCCCGCCGCTGGACAGCAGTCGGCCGGCCCGTCCACGACGGCATCACCGTCCGGGTCGGGCCTCCCGACACCGGTGAGCCACTCGAAGCCGGGCGGGAAGGCGAGCTGCAGTTCCGCGGACCCAACGTCGTCGATGCCTACCTCGGCACGGACGCACCCGACACCGTCACGGCGGACGGCTGGTTCCGTTCCGGTGACCTGGGCGTCGTCGCGGACGACGGAACGATCGAGTACACGTGCCGCAACGGTGAAGCGCTGCGCCTGCCTGGCTTCCTCGTCGACCCTGCCGAGATCGAGGGCCGTCTCGTCGAGCACCCCGCCGTCGCGATCGCCAAGTTCGAGACGCTCAAGTCGGTATTCGAGCGACTCAAGGGCTTGGAGGGCCTCGGCGCCAAGCTCGAACTAGGCGACTCCATCAAGCAGGTTGATAAAGCTTCGGATTCACTGGCCTGGGACGCCGACACGATCAACTCCGGGCAGCGCCCCTGATCACGGGTTGCGGCAGGGCTTCCGTCGGCCCCGGCCTACCGGCCCGAGCGGAGCGCCTCACTACAAGCACGAGGCGATAGCCACCAGCGGCGTGCCTGTGCCCATCCCTCGCGTCGGGCGGTCGATCAGGGTCTGCCGCAAGCAGCCACGTCGTCAGGGCCGGAGGCAGGAGCACACGGCACGGTCTCGTCCGACCGGTGGTTGTCATTGCCTCTCGTCAGGTCCACGCTCGGTCACCTCACCGGCTCGGAATCCCCGGAGGAGTGGATCTCGATGTTGTTCTTCTTCAGCGTGCGCGTCGACCACAGCGGAGTGTCCTTCGACGAGCTGTGGGACGAGTGGGAGAAAGAAGTTGACGCAGCGCAGGGCGCCCTCAAGGCCGGCAAGATCAAGGACCTCTACAAGGTCAGCGGGCAGCGGCGGGTCGTCGGCATCCTCGACGTCGAGTCGCACGAGGAGCTGGACCGGATCGTGATGGCCGGGCTTCCAATGGCTCACATGCTGGACTTCGAGGAGATCGTTCCGATCCGTGAGTACGCGGAATTCGCAGACGACGTGCGCAAGCGGTGGCAGCAGTAACCCACAGCCCCTCACGCCCGGCTTCTGAGCATGAGGATGAGGCGGTGAAACGGGACATCTAAGGGCGCCCCGCGCGGCGTCCCGCGCCGTGGGGACGCCGGTACGGGGCACGACAGCGGACTTCAGCCGGCCGTGCCCCGGCGACGAGCCTGCATGGCGATCCAGGCGACGAGGGCGGCGCATCGATCCGCGGTGTGCGGCACCGTCGTGGGCAGCGCAACGCCGGGCTGTCCGGCGACGGATCCGGCCCGGTGGGGCCGTCGTGGGTGAACCCGGGGGCGTGCAGCGTCGCCCCGCAGCGCCGACACGATTTGTGCAGCGGCTCGCTGCCGCGCGGCTCCGCCGCGTCGCCGCCGGTGAGCTCGGCGCGGGCCTGATCGGTGAGCAGGACAGGAACGATGGACATCGCGAGGCTCCTTCGAGCTAGACGGGCGGGGGAGACGGGCGGGTGGCCCGGCCCCGAAGGGCCGGGCCGCGCCCGGGGGGATCAGCCGACCTGTTGCGGGGCGGTGCTGCGCTGGGCCTGGTCGGAGGGCTGCTCGCCGCGGTTGCGCTCGGCCTTGGTGACCTTCGCGCGCTGGGCGCGGAGGCTGACCGCGATGTCGCGGGCCTCGATCTTGTGGCGGCGGATGACGATGTCCTCGCCGCCGGGCTCGTAGGACTCCTTGGTGTAGGAGTCGTCGATCTCCTCGCCGGTGACCGTGACGGCCATGCCCTTGGCGATGCTGTCGTAGACGTTCTCGGCGAACTCGCCGAAGCAGACCACGTCCTTCCAGATCGTGGGGCGGGTGACCCACTGGCCCTTGGCGCGGTCGAACCGGCGGGAGTTGATCGCGATCGAGAAGTTGACCACCGCGATGCCGTTGTTCTTGCCGTAGTTGATCTCGGGGTTCTTGCCGACGTTGCCGTGGAAGGTGTTCTCGTTCATGGCGGGCTCCTGTCTGGAGGTCGGTGCGTCGGGGTGACGCGGCTCCGCCTCAGCGCGCGGTGCGGGTCTGGGCGGGGGTTCCGGCTCGTCCATCCCGCGTGGTGACCGCCAATGCCCGGCCGCCGGCCGACCTGGAGAACCGGCGCGGCGGTCTCACCGGGATGGATGGGCACGGGTTCATCGACCAACGGCCCGGGCCGGGTGCTGACCCTTCGGGCGTCTCCACCAACCACACCGGCCGTCCACGGCGGGAGTCCCGCCCCTGTGAGGGCCACCGCACCCCAACGTCATCCGGCCCGGATACACCGCCGGATCTCCAGGCAGGACGCCGATTCCGGGCCGACGGCCTCGAGCTGGGCAGCGCCCGGCTCACCCCGCGCAAGGCGCCCGGTGTGTGTGCTGGCCTCACAGCCAGAAGAGGCGGTGCTGGAGCGGCTCGCTGTCTCGTGCCCGGTCCATCGCCCGCTGCGGCCGTGCGCGCGGTCGCGGGGGGTGACGACGAGCTCGACCTCCTCGATCACCGCCCCGAGCACGAGGGATCACCGAACCGCTCGTCCCGTTCGGACCGCGCCACCGCGTCGACGTCGGTGACGGTAGAGCCGGGCTTGGCACCACTTGCACCGGTCCCAGCTTGGGATCAGCTCGCCCAGCCCGCTGACGTCCTGGCCCTGCCGGTCTTTTCGCGCTTGGTGTGCTGTTCGCTCTTGGCGCTACTGAGCAACTCGACGCCTCGGCGGTCCAGTAAAGCTGTTGGTGCCCCTCGGCATCCTGCTGGCCACGCGGTATCGCGCCAATCCCGCCGACGGGTTGCTGGTCGGGGTCGCCGTGGGGACCGGGTTCGCGGTGTTGGAGACCCTGGGCTACGGATTCGTGATCCTGCCGACCACCGGCGGGGACCTCCTGGCGACCGAGGGAACGCTGATCCTCCGGGGGCTGCTCAGCCCGGCGGCGCACATCGCGTGGACCGGCCTGGCCGCTGCGGCGCTGTGGCACGCGCACGCCCAACGGTGGCGCCCGCGCGGTGGCCGTGGCGGTGGGGACGTCCCCGCAGGCCCCGACGCGGCCCATCGAGCCAACCAGCCCGTTGTGCTTGATGGTTCGGACGAAGGCGTTGGAACGGAACTGACTAGTAGCGTGTCGCCGCTAAATATTGCAGTGGTTGGTGTATCAGTTCTCAGCAGTTCGCTCGTGTTGCTGAGAGGATGCCCAGACGATGCCCAGCGCGAAGGTGTTCAAGGTCTTCTTGTCGGCA
>NZ_JAOPWR010000300.1 GCF_025965585.1 Pseudonocardia sp. | reverse complement strand
AGGTGTCGGCCATGCTGCCCCAGCTGGAGGAAGCCCTCGCCCAGACGCCGAGCGTCGAGTTCGTCGCCGTCGTCAACAACCTCGGTACCCTTTCCGACGCCGGGTTCCCGGATGGACGGCTCGTTTCCTGGGACGAGCTGCTGTCCGGGGACCCCGACCCGGTGATCGAACCGACGGCGGCCAACGACGTGCTGCTTCTGGCCTACACCTCGGGCACCACGGGCAAACCCAAGGGCGCCGTGCACACCCACGCCGGATTCGTCGCCAAGGTGGCCAGCGAGGTCGCCTACGGCTTCGACATCACCCCGGGGCGGACGTTCTGCTGGATCACCGACATGGGCTGGATCATGGGCCCGCTCTCGATCGTCGGCACGCACGCAGCAGGGGCGGCCCTGGTCCTGTTCGAGGGCTCGCCGGACACCCCGGATCTCGACCGTCTCTGGCGGCTCGCCGAGCGACACCGGGTGACGATGCTGGGCGTCTCGCCGACGCTCGTCCGCACCATCCGGACCACCGCCGGCGCCGCCGTCACAGGCGTCGACCTGTCGTCGGTGCACGTGATCGGGTCGACCGGCGAACCGTGGGACGCCGACTCCTACGACTGGCTGGCCGGGGAGGTCTTCGGCGGCCGCGTCCCGATCATCAACTTCTCGGGCGGCACCGAGGTGGGGGGATCGTTCCTCGCGCCCTACCCCGTCGAGCCGATCCGCAGCTGCTCGCTCGGCGGGCCGTCGCTCGGGATGGACGTCGACGTGGTCGACGCCGAGGCGCGGTCGGTGCGTGGACAGGTCGGCGAGCTGGTCTGCCGACAGCCGTGGCCCGCGATGACCCGGGGCATCTGGGGTGATCGCGAGCGCTACATCGACGCCTACTGGTCGACCTTTCCCGGCCTGTGGCGCCACGGTGACCACGCTCTCGTCGACACCGACGGGCAGTGGTTCGTGCTGGGACGCTCCGACGACGTCATGAACGTGGCGGGCAAGCGCCTCGCGCCCGCCGAGGTCGAGGCGGTCATGTTGACGCATCCGGCGGTGGCGGAGGCCGCTGCCGTCGGTGTGCCGGACCCGAAGAAGGGCGAGACGGTGTGGGCGTTCTGGGTGCCGCGCGCGGACGGGGACGACTCCGGTGACGACGTCTCGGCGGCGCTGCGGTCGATGGTCGCTGCGGAGCTCGGCAAGCCGTTCGCCCCGGCCGTGGTGCATCGCGTCGCGCAGCTGCCGAAGACCCGTTCGGCGAAGATCATGCGGCGCGCGGTGCGGGCCGCCGCGCTGGGAGAGGACCCCGGGGACCTCTCCGGAGCCGAGAACCCCGAGGCGGTCGACGACATCCGCACCGTCGTCGCGGGCGCATGACCGCCGGATTTGTACCTTCATCGACAAGGAGCAGCTCATGCGATGGGAACTCTCGGAGGAGCAGGCCGACTTCCGGTCCGTCCTGCGCGGCTGGCTCGAGGGACACTGCCCATCGTCGTCTCTGCGCGGCTGGTTCGACGCCGATGACCCCGGCCCTTTCGAGCAGCAGTTCGTCACGGAGGGCTGGTCGGCGGTGGGGTCGCCGGAGGAGCTCGGCGGCCAGGGCGGGGGGCTCGTCGAGCTTGCGCTGGCGGCTGAGGAGCTCGGTCGCGTCGCGGCACCGTCGTCGGCGTGGATGGGGTCCGTGCTCGCGGTTCCCGGCCTGACCGATGCTCCGGACTTCGCGAAGGCCCTGCTCGCCGACGGGGTCACGACCGTGCCGGCCGTGCCGTCCGGTGCGGTTCCCGGTGTCCGGCCGACGGTGTCCGAGAACGGGTCCGGGCTCAGCGGGACCGTCCGGTCCGTGCTCGGCGGGGACCGTGCCCGTCGCCTGCTCGTCCCGGTCCGAGGTCCACGCGGCACGGTGTTGGCGCTGGTCGACGTCGAGTCAGACGGTGTCGAGATGCACCCGCGGGCTCTGACCGACCGCACCCGCACCGTCGCCGACGTCGTGTTCACCGGTGTCGAAGGCACGCCCGTCGTCGCGGACGTCGACGCCGTCCTCGGTCAGATGGCGCTGCGGGCCGCCGTCCTGGCGTCGGCGGACGCGCTGGGTGTCACCGAGCGGATGCTGGAGATGGCGGTGGAGTACGCGAAGCAGCGTCACCAGTTCGGTGTGCCGATCGGGTCGTTCCAGGCCGTGAAGCACGCCGCGGCGCAGATGCTGGTGCAGGTGGAGTCGGCGCGTTCGATCGTCTACCTCGCCGCGGCGTCGGTGGAGTCCGGGCACCCGGATGCGCATCTGCACGCGGCGGCCGCGAAGGCGCAGGTCACGGCGGGTGCTGCGGACGCTGCGGACGCGGCGCTGACCATCCACGGCGCCATCGGCTACACGTGGGAGCACGACCTGCAGCTGTACTACAAGCGGGCCAAGCTCGACCGGGTGCTGTTCGGGGCGCCGAGCGCCTGGAACGAGCGCATCGCGGTCGTGCTCGACCTCGTTCCGGCGGGAGCGCCCTCACTGTAGTTTTGGTCAGTCCTTTGTTATGGTCGATCAGTAAGTACGACGGTGTGGGTGCCAGGAGGTGTGGAGTGGACTTCGATCTCACGGACGATCAAGCGACGATTCGCAAGGCGGTCGCGGAGATCGCGGGGAAGTTCGACGACCGGTACTGGATGGAGAAGGACCGGGCGCACGAGTTCCCCACCGAGTTCTACGACACCCTCGCGTCGGGCGGCTGGCTCGGCGTGACCACTCCTGAGGAGTACGGCGGCCACGGGCTCGGCATCACCGAGGCGTCGATCATCCTCGAGGAGGTGTCGCGCTCGGGTGGCGGGATGAACGCGGCCAGCTCGATCCACCTGTCGATCTTCGGCATGCATCCGGTGATCCTGCACGGCTCCGCGGAGCTCAAGCAGCGCACGCTCCCGCGGATCGTCGACGGCAGCCTGCACGTCTGCTTCGGCGTCACGGAGCCCGGCGCGGGCCTGGACACCACGAAGATCACCACGTTCGCGAAGCGCGTCGGTGACGAGTACATCGTCAACGGCCGCAAGGTGTGGATCTCCAAGGCCCGGGAGTCGGAGAAGGTCCTGCTGCTGACCCGGACCACGAAGTTCGAGGACAGTGCGCGCAAGACCGACGGCATGACGCTGTTCCTCACCGACCTCGACCGGGCGCACGTCGACATCCGGCCGATCGCGAAGATGGGGCGCAACGCCGTCTCGTCCAACGAGCTGTTCATCGACGACCTGCGCGTGCCGGTCGAGGACCGGGTCGG
>NZ_JAOPWR010000290.1 GCF_025965585.1 Pseudonocardia sp. | reverse complement strand
TGTGAGTGCCCGGAACTCGGCCGACGACCGTGACCTGCGGGTTCGACACCCACCACGGCTCGGCATGATCGCCTGGTGGCGCTCCGACTGACGTACCTGATCGTGTCCCGGCTGCTGGGCTGGCTGGTGTTGCTCGCCCGCACCGACGCGGACAAGGACATCGAGATCCTCGTGCTGCGCCACCAGCTCGCCGTACTCAACCGCCAGACCCGGCGAGCTCGAATCTCCTGGGCCGACCGGGCACTGATCGCCGCTCTCGTCCACCGACTCCCCCGCCACCGCCGGATCAGTCTTCTCGTCACGCCAGCCACGATCCTGCGCTGGCACCGAAAGCTCGCAGCCAGCTGCTGGACCACCAACCACCGCCGGCCCGGTCGACCACCCATCCCAGCCGGCCTACGGGCACTGGCGGTGCGCCTGGCCACCGAGAACCCGAGCTGGGGCTACCGGCGCGTGCACGGCGAACTCGCCGGCCTCGGCTACCAGATCGGCGCCTCCACCGTCTGGAAGATCCTCAAGGCCGCCGGCATCGACCCCTCGCCACGGCGGTCCGGACCGACCTGGGCTCAGTTCCTCCGCGCCCAGGCCCGCGGGATCCTGGCCTGCGACTTGTTCCACCTCGACACCATCACCCTGACCCGGCTCTACGTCTTCCTCGTGGTCGAGCACGCCACCCGCCAGGTACACATCCTCGGTGTCACAGCCCATCCGACCGGGACATGGCTGACCCAACAAGCGCGCAACCTCGCGATGGACCTCGACGATGCCGGCAAGCGCTGCCGGTTCCTCATTCGCGACCGCGACGCCAAGTTCACCGCCATGTTCGATGCGGTCTTGACTGGCGCGGGGATCCAGGTGATCAAAACTCCGGTCCAGGCGCCACGGGCGAACGCCATCGCCGAGCGATTCGTGGGCAGCATCCGCCGCGAACTCCTCGATCGGATCCTCATCGTCAACCAGCGCCACGCAGTCTCGGTCATGGCCGAGTACGAGAGCTACTTCAACCACCATCGCCCACACCGCGCACTGGCACAGGCCGCTCCCCTACGTGCGCTCCCGGAACACCGCCAGACCGACCTCACCCGCGTCCGCCGCCACGACCGGCTCGGCGGCCTCCTCCATGAATATCAGCAGGCCGCATGACGTGAGCGGAGTTTCGGGCACCCACAGGCGATGCGCCCGCCCACCGGAGGGCCCCCCGTTCGTCAGGGTGTCCGCTCGCCACACCATCTATGCCCGCTCGGATGTCGAACAGTGGTTGAGCCAGCAGCGCGTTGACCCTGGCACCGCCGCATGAGCACGCCCGGCATCCCAGTCGGCGTCACCGTTCGTGGCGCGATCGAGGACCGGCCAGATCGACCCCTCCGCTACCGAGCCCGAGTCCGATGGACCGACCCCGCTTCGGGGAAACGTAGATCGAAGTCCGAAGCGTTCATCGCAGAGGAACGGGCACATGCATGGCTGGATCAGATGCAACGACTGGCAATGGCAGGCGTACATCCGGAAACCGCGACGATGACCCTCGCCGAATACGGCAATTCTGTAATGCCGTTGGCCATGCGGGGATTGGAGGCGAAAACACTGGACCCGTATCTGGCGGGCTGGCGCCGACGGGTGGTTCCCTCTCTCGGCCACCTCACACCTCGGATGATCACCCACGGCGCCGTCGACCGAGCCGCCAACACCTGGATCGCCGACGACAGCAGCCGCTCCACGATCAAGAACAGCCTTGCTGTTCTGGTCCGCGTCATGGAGCAGGCCGTCCGAGACGGCATCCTCGAACGCAACCCGGCGCGCATCACTGGCTGGCAGCATCAGTTCCGCAAAGCCGAGGACGAACTCGATGATCCGCGCTCCCTGGCTCTGCCCGACTGGGCGACGCTCACCCGGCTCGCAGACGCGCTCGTCGCAAGATCGGCCGACCAGCATCGTGGCTGGGGCGACGTCACGATCTTCGCCGCGTGCACCGCGGCGCGCATCGGAGAGGTGTCGGGCTGCCGCATCGGCGATATCGACACGACGAACTGGCTGTGGACGGTACGGCGCCAGACCACCCCATCACCCGGCGGGCTCGTCGACAAGGGCACCAAGGGCAAGCGGGCACGAGCCGTCCCACTCATCGCTGACGTCCGAGACCTCGTCCAGCACAGGATCGACGCCGTTCAGGGCCGGGAAGACGCGCGACTGTTCACCGGACCCCGGGGCGGCCGCATCACCACTGCGGTCCTCCGGGACGCGACCCACTGGGACGAGGTCGTGAGCTCCCTCGGCCTCGAGCACCTCCGCCGCCACGCCCTGCGCCACACCGGACTGACCTGGATGGCCGATGCCGGCGTCCCCGTGCACGTCCTGCGCGTCATCGCCGGCCACGGATCGCTCACGACGACCCAGCGGTACCTGCACCCCACCCGACACAGCATCACCGATGCCGGTGACGCACTCACCGCGTACCTGCGAGCCCCGCGGTCCCCGAACGGTCCCCAGCCCGAAGCGATGTAGATCATGAACAACCGCTATGCCCGGTCAGCAGGAACAAGGGACCGCACAGGTTTCGGCAGCTCAAAAGCATGATGGGCGGTCCCCCCGTCGAAGGGAACCGCCCATCATGGCCGTCGGGACGACAGGATTTGAACCTGCGACCCCTTGACCCCCAGTCAAGTGCGCTACCAAGCTGCGCCACGTCCCGGCCGCCCCCGAGGGGGCTCGACAACCCTACAACACGGTCCTTCGGGCCCTTCCGGCCGGTCGTGGCTCCCCACGGAGCGAGGTAGCCGCCCCTGCTGTCCGCCGCCGGTTGCCCGTCAGCTGCGACAGCGCCCAGTCTGAGCCGGACGTCCGTTCCGCACCACCGCCCAACGTCGCCCCGTCGGAGGCGACTTTCGTGGGTACGCGCTGGTAACTACGGTCGCTGGAAGGCCGGCTCGGGGCTCTCCGCCGTTCGGACGACGGATGGCACCACGGGGCAGGCCAGCGCGAACGTCGCGCGGACCACGAACCCGCCTGCCGGCGTGGTGCCCGCCGACAGGGCCCCGCCGACCGTCACCACCCGCTCGGCCAGGCCGGTGAGACCTGCGCCACCCGAGGCGAAGGCCTCGCGGCGGCGCCGGCGCGGCGGGGCGGCGTTGAGCACCTGGACGTGCAGCTCGTCGGGATGCCAGGTCAGGTCCACCCGGACGGGGGCCCCGGACGCGTGGCGGGCCGCGTTGGTCAGCGACTCCTGCACCACCCGGTACACGGCCCGGCCCACGCCCGGAGCCAGCTCCGACTGCGCACCGTGGTGGGTGATCTCGACGTCGACGCCTGCCGCGCGGGCCCCGGCGACGAGCGCGGACATCTCGGCGAGCCCGGCGCCCTGCTCACCGCCGCCGTCGACGAGGCCGAGGGCGACGCGCATCTCCGCGAGCGCCCGCTTGGCAAGCGCGCGGATGCGGTCGGCGGCCTCGCGCGTGGACGGCTCCGCGGTGGAGGCGGCGAGCGCGGAGGCGCCGACGGCGATCAGGGTGGCGTGGTGGCCGACGGCGTCGTGGATCTCCCGTCCGATGCGGGCCCGTTCCTGCGCGCGGGCCGCGTCCTGCGAGGCGACGACGGCGTCCTCGCGGACGCGCTCGAGCTCGCGGAGGCTGCGGGTCAGCTTCTCGCGGGTGTCCACCATCAGCCCGACGAACGCGGGCGCCACGGCGTACAGGCCCACGAACACGACGGTGAGCGCTACGCGCTGCCACGCGAGGTCCTGGGTGAGCAGCACGGGCGT
>NZ_JAOPWR010000283.1 GCF_025965585.1 Pseudonocardia sp. | reverse complement strand
CCGACGCCCCCGGGTCGCTGCCCGTCTACCCGGCGTTCCGCACGGCCGCCTGACCGCGCGGCCGGTTTCGACGCTGCTGGCCGCCGCGGGGTTCGCTGTGCCGCGGCCGGTGGGCCTGGAGTGCGCGGACGGGCGGGAGGCGAGGGTTGCGCACGGGGAGGTGGGCTGGTGGTGAAGGGCGCGCTGTGGCCGGCGAGCCGCGTGTCGCGACCTCGCGCCGGTGATCGTGCAGGGTCTCGTCGACGGGTGCCGGCACCCGTCGGCCCGTGCAGGCTCGCTACACCGGCGGGACCGGGGCTTCCCGCCCGGTTCCCTCCACGACGAGGTAGCGAGGCCTCGCGGGTGGGCTCAGGCGGCGTAGGGGATCGGTGCGGCGGGTGCCGTGGCGGTGGCGAAGGGCAGGCCGGCCTCGATGAGCCACAGCTGCGCACGGGTGCAGGTGGGGCAGATCCACGTCACGGTGCGGTCGCGCTCGTGCTGGCTGCTCCAGTCCAGACCCGCGGCGTCAGCCTGGGTGCGGGCGAGGGAGCAGAGGGGGCATGTGTGTGTCTCCATGCCTCCGAAGACTGGCGGTCGCAGTTTTCCGGCCTGTGAACGGCGCGCGAAGCCTGCGGTCCGTTGACGTCCGACCACTGGGCGTCACAGGAGTTCTCCCAGGCGTTCGCACCGGCGTCATCACAGCGAACGGAGGAACCGGTCGATCCGGACGAGAGCCTCCTCCAGCAGCGGCAGCGCGGTGGCGTAGGAGCACCGCACGTGGCCCTCACCGGAGGGCCCGAAGACGCTGCCGGGCACCACGGCGACGTGCTCGGCGGCGAGCAGCTTCTCGGCGAACGCCTCGGAGTCCAGGCCCGACGAGCGGATCGAGGGGAACGCGTAGAACGCGCCGCCGGGCTCAGGGCAGTCCAGGCCGATCTCGCGCAGGCCCTTCACGAACACGCGTCGCCGCCGGTCGTAGTCGTCGACCATCGCGTCGACGTCGTCGTCGGAGCCGGACAGCGCCTCCACCGCGGCGAGCTGGGACACGTGCGGCGCGCACAGCATCGTGTACTGGTGCACCCGCACACACAGCTCCGCAACGGCGGCGGGCGCGCAGATCCACCCCACCCGCCAGCCCGTCATCGCGTGGGCCTTGGAGAAGCCACCGAGCAGCACCGTACGCTCGCGGGCCCCGGGCAGGGTGCCGAGGCAGGTGTGGCTGCCCGTGTAGGTGAGGCGGTCGTAGATCTCGTCGGAGATCAGGTAGAGGTCGTGCTCCTCGGCCAGGCGCACCAGGCGTTCCAGCGCGGGACGCGGCTGCACGGCGCCCGTCGGGTTGGCGGGCGAGCCGATGAGGATGGCCTTCGTGCGCGGCGTGATGGCGGCGGCCACCACGTCGGCGTCGATCGCGAAGCCGTCCTCCCAGCGCGTCGGCACCCGCACCGGCGTACCGCCCGCGAACGCCACACACGGCTCGTAGGCCACGTAGCAGGGCTCCGGGACGATCACCTCGTCGCCGGGGTTGAGCAGCACCCGCAGCACCAGGTCGAGGCCCTCGGAGACGCCGGTGGTGATGAGGCACTCGTCGGACCAGTCGTACGTTGCGCCGTACCGCGACGCCAGGTCGTCGCAGATCAGCTCGCGGAGCTTCGGCAGGCCCGCGTTCGAGGTGTAGGTGGTGTAGCCGCGCTCGAGGGCGTAGATGCCGGCCTCGCGGACGCGCCACGGGGTGACGAAGTCGGGCTCGCCGACGCCGAGCGAGATGACGTCATCCATCTCGGCGGCGATGTCGAAGAACCGCCGGATGCCCGACGGCGGGCAGGCCGCGATGACGCTGTTGAGGGGCCTCACGGGGTCACCGGCAGCCGGTGGTCGGGCTCGGCCTTCGCGAAGTCGTCGCCGTCGCGCTTGTAGGTCTTGAGGACGAAGTGCGTGGCGGTGGAGCGCACGCGGTCGATCGTGGAGAGCTTCTGCGAGACGAAGTCCGACACGGCACGGATCGTGGCGCCGTCGACGGTGCAGCGCAGGTCATGGCTGCCCGAGACGAGGTAGACGCTGCGCACCTCGGGGAAGCGGGCGATCCGGGCGGCCACGTCGTCGAAGCCGACGCCGCGGGCCGGGGCGAGTGACACGTCGATGAAGGCCGTGACGAGCTCGCGCGTGGGGTCGTCGTCGACGGTGTCCCAGTCGACCACGGCCTTGTAGCGGCGGATCGCGCCGGAGGCCTCCCATCCGGCGATCGCCTCGCGGACCTGCTCGACCGGGATGTCGAGCATCGTCGCGATGGTGTCGGGGGAGAGCTGGGCGTCGCGCTCCAGGAGTTCGAGAATCTGCCGCACGGAACCGGACACTACGTCCCCGCGTGGAACGGACGCGGAGCGCGCCTCGATACGGCTGCGCCGAGCCGCCGCACCGCCTCGCGGAGATCCTCCGACGGCAGGGACGCGAAGCAGCACCGGGCCGCGTCGGGGAGCCGCGCGTCGACGGCGAAGGCGCTGCCCGGCACGAAGCCGACGCCGCCCGCGAGCGCACGCGGCAGCAGCTCCGTGGTGTCGGTGCCGCCGGGGAACTCCAGCCAGCAGAACATGCCTCCGGTGGGCACGGTGCACATGACCTGCGGCAACAGCTCCGCGACGGCGGTGGTGAACGCCCGCGCCCGGCCCGCCGTGACCGCCCGGACGTGGCTCAGGTGCGCGTCGAGCCAGGTGGTGTCGGCGAGCAGGTCGGCCGCGATCGCCTGGGTGAGCGCGGACGTGCACAGGTCGGTGCACTGCTTGAGCCGCTCGACCGCTGCGCACACCTGCGCCGGGCCGGTCAGCCAGCCCACCCGCAGCGCGGGCGCGAGGATCTTCGAAGCGCTGCCCAGCCGCACGACGCGCTCCCCGTGCGCGGCCACGGGCACGGGCGGCGGCCCGTCGAAGGCGAGGAGGCCGTACGGGTCGTCCTCGACGACGAGGAAGCCGTAGCGGTCGGCCAGCCCGGCCAGCCGGCGGCGCCGCCCGTCGGCCATCGTGACGCCGCGCGGGTTGTGGAAGCTGCTGACGGTGTGCACCAGCCGGGGGCGCAGCCCCGCGGCCAGCCGTTCGGCGAGCACGTCGACGCGCATGCCGTGGTCGTCGAGGGGGACGGTGAGCAGCGCGGCGCCGGCGGCCTGGAAGACCTGCAGCGCGCCGACGTAGACCGGGTCCTCCACGACCACGACGTCGCCCTGGTCGAGCAGCACGCGGGCGAGCAGGTCGAGGGCCTGCTGCGACCCGGTGGTGACGACGACGCCCGCGGGCCCGATCGTGCGCCCGCAGCGGCCGGTCTCGTGCGCGGCCACCACGTCGCGGAGGCGGCCGAGGCCGGCCGTCTCGCCGTACTGGACCGACGCCGGGTCGGTCAGCGCCGCCGCGGCCGCCTCGGCGATCCGCTCGCGCGGCAGGAGGTCGGCGGCGGGCAGGCCACCGGCGAGGCTCAGGACGTCGGGCCGGGCGGTGAGGGTGAGCAGGTCGCGGATGGCGGAGCCGCGGACGTCGTCCAGGCGGCGGGACAGGGTGATCACGGAGAACCTCGCGGTCGACGGACGGGGTGGTCACGTCCTGGATCGACAGGGCGGGCGGTGCGCGGACCGAGGTGGGGGCCGGTCCCGATGATGCACGGTTGTCCCGCAGAGCGGAACTCGATTCCCGTCATGTGGAATCAGCGGGCGGTGAGCGCGTCGAGGTCCAAAGCGACGGGAGTCCAACACGACGGGATGACCGGCGACGTCGAGCGCGGCGGTGCCGGTGTGCTCGGCGGAGAGCTCGCGGTGGCCGTCACCAGCACGTACGCGACCACGTGCCCCCGACGGTTCCGGGCGGTTCCGACAAGTCCGCGCACCGATGGCAGGGTGGAGCGGTGACCAGCGGGGCCGACGGGCTGTTCGAGATCGACGAGCCGGAACCGCCGGCTGCCCCGGAGCGCGGACCCGCCACGGCGCCGCTCGCCGCGCGCATGCGCCCCCGCACCCTCGACGAGGTGGTCGGCCAGGCCCACCTGCTGCGGCCCGGCGCCCCGCTGCGCCGGCTCGTGGAGGGTGGTGCCGCGGCGTCGGTGCTGCTCTACGGGCCGCCCGGCACGGGCAAGACCACCATCGCGCGGCTGCTCGCGGGCGTCGGGTCCCGGCACTTCGTCGCGCTCTCGGCGCTGTCATCGGGGGTCAAGGAGCTGCGGGAGGTGATCAGCGACGCGCGCCGCCGCCGCGACCACCACGACCAGCAGACGGTGCTGTTCATCGACGAGGTGCACCGCTTCTCCAAGACCCAGCAGGACGCCCTGCTCGGCGCCGTCGAGGACCGGCTCGTGCTGCTCGTCGCCGCCACCACCGAGAACCCGTCGTTCTCGGTGGTCTCGCCGCTGCTGTCGCGCTCACTCGTGCTGCAGCTGCAGTCGCTCGCCGAGGACGACATCCGGGAGCTGCTGCGCCGAGCCGTCACCGACCAGCGCGGCCTGAACGGCACGGTCACCCTCGCCGCCGACGCCGAGGACGCCCTCGTCCGGCTGGCGGCAGGTGATGCGCGGCGTGCGCTGACGGCCCTCGAGGCGGCTGCCGACGGCGTGGTGGGCACCGGCGAGACGGTGATCGACGTGCCCGGCGTCGAGCGCGCCGTCACCGAGGCCACGGTGCGCTACGACCGCCAGGGCGACCAGCACTACGACGTCATCAGCGCGTTCATCAAGTCCATCCGCGGCTCCGACCCCGACGCCGCGCTGCACTACCTCGCCCGCATGATCGTGGCGGGCGAGGACCCGCGGTTCATCGCGCGGCGGCTGATGGTGCACGCGAGCGAGGACATCGGCCTGGCCGACCCGACCGCTCTGCAGGCCGCGACGGCCGCCGCCCAGGTCGTGCAGCTCGTCGGGCTGCCGGAGTGCCGCATCGCGCTGGCCCAGGCGACGCTGCACCTGGCGACGGCGCCCAAGTCCAACGCCGTGATCGTCGGCATCGACGAGGCCATGTCCGACGTCCGCGCCGGCGCGGTCGGGGCCGTTCCGCCGCACCTGCGCGACGGCCACTACGCCGGAGCGGAGAAGCTGGGCAACGCCGTCGGCTACCGCTATCCGCACAGCGACCCCGGGGGCGTCGTCACGCAGCAGTACCCGCCGGACGCGCTGGTGGGCAAGGACTACTACCGCCCGACGCCCCACGGCGGCGAGCGCACGCTCCGGGAGCGTCTGGAGAAGCTCCGCCGCGCGGTCCGCGGTCGCTGAGGCCGCCGGTCCGGGCCACCTACCGGGACGTGGCCACCAGCCCGCTCACGTCGACCCGGAACTGCATCGCGCGGTAGGGCCAGTTCATCGCGCTGTTCCACTGGCTGACCACCAGGTGCAGGTCGGCGAGGGTGCTACCGGGGACGATGTAGCCGCCGTAGAGCTGGGCCACCCGGCCGCCTGCGTGGTCCTCGTCCTCCCAGTTGCAGCCGCGCAGCACCGTGGTGCGGGGTGCCCGGTAGAGGTCGGCGGTGGGGGAGTCCAGCGCCATGACGTCCATCGCGTAGTGCTCCTGGTCGAAGAACGCCAGCATCCAGCGGCCCTCGACACGCCGGAGCGACAGCTCCCCGAACCGCCCGGTCAGGGCCACGGTGGGCGGGCGCCCCCAGCCCCAGCCGTCGGCCTCGGTGAACCCCCAGCCCTCCCAGGCGCCGACGTCGGTGATCCGGTCCTGCGGCACGCGCTGCAGGATCAGGCCCTTGTCGCGCTGGAAGCCGGTGGACAGTGCATAAACGAAGCCGTCGTCGCCGCGCTCCCAGGTGATCATCTGGAAGTAGCCGTCGTGGTGGTCGGCGGCCCAGCGCACGCCGGTGGGGCGCCAGGTGGCGCCGTTGTCGGTGGAGCGGTGCAGCTCCGTCCAGCGCACGTTGCCCAGCTCCCGGCACACCATGACGTGCAGGTACATCACGTCGCCGATCGTGATGAGGTCCGTCGGCAGCACGGTGGTGACCCGCCGGAACCGGCACCCCCACCGCCGGACGCCCTTGTGGACGTAGCGCACCACCTGCCGGGCATGCTCGCCGCGCCCGGCGGAGCCGGTCCACTCCATCCCGCTGCCGACCGACGCCGGGTCGGCGAACAGCACCACCGGCGCCCGCCACCCGCGGCCACCCACCCCGGCGCGGGAGAACGTGTCGCCGAACACCGACACCAGCCGCCCGTCGGGGGCCGTGACGGTGGCACCGAGGTCGGTGCCGCCGACGTCGAACCGGTCGGTGTGGCCCGGGCCGGTGAGGTCCTTGACCTTCGTCGCGATCACCGGCACATGGTGGCGCACCCCGATCCGCGCGCGATTTCGCGTCGTCGCACCCTCCGTGGACCGTGCGAGGACGCGAAACGGCGCGCGGATCGGTGGGAGCGCGCGGGCGGTCAGGCCGGGTCGCGCTGTATGGGGCAGCTCATGCACCGGGGGCCGCCGCGGCCCCGGCCCAGCTCGCCACCGGGGATGTCGAGCACCTCGACGCCGTGGCTGCGCAGGAACGTGTTGGTGGTGACGTTCCGCTCGTAGGCCACGACGACGCCGTTGGAGACGGCGAGGGTGTTGCAGCCGTCGTCCCACTGCTCGCGCTCGGCGGCGTGCACGTCCTGCTCCGCGGTGAGCACCCGGATCTCCGGCAGGTGCAGGGCCGCGGCGATCGCGGCGTGCATGTCCTCGGGCCTGTGGTCGGTGACGTCGAGCTCCTTCTCGTTGTCACCCGGCCGCACGGTGTACGCGGGGAGCATCCCGAGCCCGGCGTACTTCGTGAACGTCTCGGGGTCGACCATCGTCATCACGGTGTCGAGGTGCATCAGCGCGCGGGTCTCGGGCATGCGCAGCGCGACGATCCGGTCCACCTCGCCGCCCGCGAACAGCCGCCGCGCCAGCCGCTCGACGCCGGCCGCGGTGGTGCGCTCGCTCATGCCGATCAGCACGGCGCCGCCGCCGATGACGAGCATGTCGCCGCCCTCGGTGGTGGCGGGCCCGTTCACCGAGCCCTCGGACCACACCGCGTAGTCGGCGCCGGCGAACAGCGGGTGCCAGCGGTAGACCGCCTCGTAGTGCACCGTCTCGCGCATCCGGGCGAGCTTGCGCATGCTGTTGATCGACACGCCGCCGTAGATCCACGCCGAGGTGTCGCGCGTGTAGAGGTGGTTGGGCAGCGGCTCGAGCACGAAGTCGTCCGGGTCGAGCACGTGGAAGGTGATCGAGCGGGGCTCGGGGATGCGGTCCATCACCTCGCGCTTGGTGATCCCGCCGATCAGGTGCTCGGTGAGCGTGTCGTCGTCCATTGCATCGAAGCAGTTGCGCAGCGCGTCGATGGCCATCGGGCCGTACACGCGCTCGTCGAAGATGCGGTCCAGCACGTACTTCTTGGCCTCGGGGAGCGCGACGGTGGTGCGCAGCAGCTCCCCGAAGAGGTGGACGGTGACGCCGCGCTCGCGCAGCACCGCCGCGAACCGATCGTGCTCCTCCTGGGCACGGTGCACCCACAGCACGTCGTCGAACAGCAGGCGGTCCTTGTTGCCCGGGGTGAGCCGCTTCAGCTCCAGACCGGGGCGGTGCAGGATGACCTGGCGGAGCCGTCCGACCTCGGAGTCCACTCGGTACATGCTCTGATACTGCCGTGAAGGTTGCCGCCGTGAAGGTGTCCCGGGCGTGAATCTCGACCATCTGGACGAGCAGATCGTCGCCCTGCTCGTCGACGACGCCCGGCGCAGCTACGCCGACCTGGGTGCGGAGGTCGGGCTGAGCGCGTCGGCCGTGAAGCGCCGGGTGGACCGGTTGCGCGCCGGTGGCGCCATCACCGGCTTCACGGTGCGCCTCGACCCGGGGGCGCTCGGTTGGTCGGTGGAGGGCTACGTCGAGCTGTACTGCCGCGCCCGCACCGCCCCGGAGGCGATCCGCACCGCGGTGAAGCGGTTCCCGGAGGTGCTGGAGGCCAGCACGGTCTCGGGGGAGGCCGACGCGGTGCTGCGCATCCTCGCCGTCGACATGCGGCACTTCGAGCACGTGCTGGAGAAGATCGGCGCGGCGCCGTTCGTGACCCGGACCAAGTCGGTGCTGGTGCTCAGCCCGCTGTTGCGCCGCCCCGCCGCCCCGCACCGCCCGACACCGTCCTGACCTCCGGCGCCGCCGACCGTGATCACCGCGCACTGAGCCCGGTCCGGTCGGAGCCACTGCACTTTCGCGGCTGCCTCACCCGGTCTCGCCGGCCGGGTCCAGGCCGCGAGTCGACACGATCCGGCGCCTGAGCCACGGCGGAACGGGGCCGCCGAGCCCCGCGCAACGATCGAGCGTCACCGCGCCATGATGCGCAACGGATCACCGCTGGCCAGCAACGTCGTGTGATTGTCCGCCGCCCGGCGGCTTCCTACCGTTGAGTCACCCCGGCATCGAGGCCGCGGCCCACCCCGCCCTCATCCGTGGAGCGAGCCCGTGACCAGCGTCCTGTCCCACCCGAACACGATCACCGAGCGCACCGCGGGCCGGCGGCACTACGTGATGTGCCGCCCGGAGCAGTTCGCCGTGACCTACGCGATCAACCCCTGGATGGACCCGGCCGTCCCCGTCGACCGCGACCTCGCGATCCGGCAGTGGGAGGCGCTGCGGGCGGTCTACCTTCGCCTCGGCCACCGTGTCGACCTGCTCGACCCCGTCCCCGGCCTGCCGGACATGGTCTACACGGCCAACGGCGCGACCGTGGTCGGCGGCGTGGTGCTCGGTGCCCGGTTCCGCCACGCTGAACGCGCGGCCGAGGCCGCGGCACACCTCGCCTGGTTCCGGGTGAACGGGTTCGCGCACGTCGTCGAGCCGGAGTTCGTCAACGAGGGGGAGGGCGACCTGCTCGCCGTCGGGGAGCTGGTGCTCGCCGGCACCGGGTTCCGCACCGAGCCGCGCGCCCACGCCGAGGCCGGCCGTGTGCTCGGCCGCGAGATCGTGCCGCTCGAGCTCGTCGACCCGCGCTACTACCACCTCGACACGGCCGTCGCCGTCCTGGACGCCACGACCATCGCCTGGCTCCCGGAGGCGTTCTCCGCCGCATCGCAGGCGGTGCTGCGGGAGCGGTTCCCCGACGCCGTCACGGCCTCCCCACAGGATGCCGCTTTCCTCGGCCTCAACGCCGTGAGCGACGGCCGGCACGTCGTCCTGCCCGCGGCGGCGCGCGACCTGGCCGCGGCCGTCGCCGAGCGCGGCTTCACCCCCGTCCCCGTCGAGGTGTCCGAGCTGCTCAAGGGCGGCGGCGGACCCAAGTGCTGCACCCTGGAGGTACGGGCATGACTCTGACCGAGAGCGCCACGTCATTCCACGAGCACCTAGTGCACGAGCACTCGGCGCACAACTACCACCCCCTGCCGGTGGTGGTGGCGAACGCGCGCGGCGCGTGGGTCACCGACGTCGAGGGGCGCAGGTACCTCGACTGCCTCGCGGGCTACTCGGCCCTGAACTTCGGTCACGGCCACCCCGACCTGCTCGCCGCCGCCCACCGGCAGCTCGACCGCGTGACCCTGACCAGCCGTGCGTTCGGGAGCGACCAGCTCGGCCCGTTCTGCGCGGAGCTGTCGGCCCTGCTCGGCAAGCAGATGGTGCTGCCGATGAACACCGGCGCCGAAGCCGTCGAGTCCGGGATCAAGGTGGCCCGCAAGTGGGGCTACGAGGTCAAGGGCGTGCCCGAGGACCGCGCGCAGATCGTCGTGATGGCGGGCGGGTTCCACGGCCGTACCACCACGATCGTCGGCTTCTCCACCGACCCCGACGCGCGGGGCGGGTTCGGCCCGTTCACGCCCGGCTTCGTCGTCGTGCCGTACGGGGCCGACGATCCTGATCGCGACGCGCTGCGCGCCGCGATCACCCCGGACACGGTCGCCGTGCTCGTCGAGCCGATCCAGGGCGAAGCCGGCGTCGTCGTCCCGCCCGCCGGGTACCTGCCCGCGGTCCGCGCGATCTGCGACGAGGCCCGCGTGCTGTTCGTCGCCGACGAGGTGCAGGCCGGCCTGGGGCGCACCGGCCGGCTGCTGGCCACCCGCGCCGCAGGCGTGGACGCCGACGTCTATCTGCTCGGCAAGGCGCTTGGCGGCGGGATCATGCCGCTGTCGGCGGTGGTCGCCGACGCCGACGTGCTCGGCGTCCTGCAGCCCGGCCAGCACGGCTCCACGTTCGGCGGCAACCCGCTCGCGTGCGCCGTGGGTCGCGCGGTGCTGACCCTGCTCGCCGACGAGGGGCCCGACGGCATGCTGGCCCGCGCCCGGCGGCTCGGCGACGTGCTGCACACGCGGCTGGCCGGTCTCGTCGGGCACGGCGTGCTGGCGGTGCGCGGCATGGGCCTGTGGGCGGGCGTCGACATCGAGCCGCGGCTGGGCACAGGCCGCGCGGTGAGCGAGGCGATGATGCGCCGCGGCGTCCTCGTGAAGGACACCCACGGCTCCTCGGTGCGCCTGTCCCCGCCGCTGGTGATCACCGAGGCCGAGCTCCACGCCGCGGTGGACGCCCTGGAGGGCGCTCTGGCCGACCTGGCCTGAGCCGATCCCGACCGACCGGTCGTCGCATCACGACGACCGCTCGTCCGCCGATGGTGACCACAGGGTGCGATGAGTCCGCCGGAACGGCCGTTCGTCGCCGTCCGCAGTCATCAACAACTCCGGGCGCAGTGACCCGAACATCACGGTGAGTAACAGTTCGGCGGCGGCCTCCGGCGACTCGTCCGGCCGGTTGACGCTCCGCAGCAGAAGCAGGTTGACGATCATCGTGCTGATCTCGCCCGCCGGTGGGTAGGGCCGCAGCTCGCCCGTCCGTTGGCCGTGCTCGACGAGGAGGCGCAGCGCCTCGGGGATCGGGGCGAGGGTGCGGGGGTCGACGTCGTCGGTGGGGTCGGCCGGGCCCTCGACGCGGATCGTGTACTCCTGCACCGCCGACCAGAACGACGCCGTCAGCGTCCGGTAGCGGTCGCAGATCCGGCACAGTGCTCTGACCTGGTCGTTCACCGCCTCGGCCATGGAGCGACCCGCCGTGATGTCGTGCTCCGCCTGCGTGATCAACGGCCGCACGAGCGGCCGGTAGACGTGCCCGAGCAGCGCGTGCTTGGTCGGGAAGTGGTTGTAGGCCGTGGCGGCGCTCACGCCCGCGGCCTGCGCGACGTCCTCCATCCGCGTGCGTCCCCACCCGCGCGACCCGAATGTGGAGTCGGCCGCGTCGAGGAGTGCGCGCCGGGTGCGGTCGCGTTTCGTGCGTGCTGCTCGGACCCGGGGATCGTCCGGTTCGGGCTCGTCGACGGAAGACATCCAGCGCAGAGTAACCAATCAGAGCCGAACTTCCCTTGACTCCAAGTTGGGTGTCACCCAAGATGCGTACTTGAACGTCGAACGACGTCGGACAGTCACAGGGCACGGTGACTGTCCGGTGGCACGGAGTCAGCGTCGTGGGATGGCCGGCAGTCGGGGGACCAGCGGGTATCAGGACGGGTCCACGTTCACTCCTCTGTGTGAGAACGGTACGGCAGCACCGTGTGCCGTCCCGGCCGGTTCACCGGTTCGGGCGACACGCATCCGCATGACACCGGCGGTCGTCGCCGGTGCAGGGGAGGGGAACCCGAGGGATGTCCGTGTACTCCGGTGAGATCGTCGCAGTCACCACGACGATCGGACGCGAACGATGAGCGTGCCTGCTTTCTCGGAGGCCGAACGGGAACCGCTTCCCGTCGAGCCCCAGGTGTCCGAGCCCGCGTCCGAGCCCCAGCCGTTGCTCGAGAGCCTCGTCGCCGCCGCCGTGGTGGGGGACCGCGGTGCCCGTGAGGAACTGCTCGCGGAGATCCAGCCTCTCGTGCTGCGCTACTGCCGCGGCCGGCTGGGCCGCCAGGAGACCGTCATCGGGTCGGCCGACGACGTCGCACAGGAGGTCTGTCTCGCCGTCGTGAGCGCGCTGCCCAACTACACCATCAAGGGCCTCTCGTTCCGCGCGTTCGTCTACGGCATCGCGGCGCACAAGGTCACCGACGCGTTCCGGGCCATCGGCCGTAACCGTTCGGAGCCCATGGCCGAGCTCCCCGACACCCAGATCGTGGTCGACGGGCCGGAGCAGCACCTGATCGCGGCCGAGCTTGTCGAGAAGCTCGGCGGGCTGCTGCACTCGCTGACGCCGCGGCAGCGCGACGTGCTGGTGCTGCGGATCGCCGTCGGGCTCTCGGCGGAGGAGACGGCCAAGGCGGTCGGGTCCACCCCCGGTGCGGTCCGCGTCACGCAGCACCGCGCGCTCAACCGGTTGCGCGGCGCGATCAGCGGGCCGGACGACGGGGACCTGGACGACCCCGACGACTACGTGCCCCTCACGGTCGTTCCCGGACTCTGACGCCTCCCCGCGTCGCGCAACCCGAAGGTGGCCCGGACCGGCCGGGGAGTAGCCTGATCGGCGATCATCTCCCGGTCGGGGGGTGTCCCCGGACGGTACCGAGGAGGGCTTCGTGTCGGCAGGCCAGATCGCTGCGTTGGTTGCTGCGGGAGCCTTCGTGGTCCTCGTGCTGCTGCTGGCCGTCCCGCTGCTCAAGCTCGGCAGGACGCTCGACGAGGCCACCATCGCCATCCGCAAGGCGCACGAGGGCAGCGCGCCGTTGCTGGACAACGCCCAGACCACGCTCCACCAGGTCAACACCCAGCTGGAGCGGGTCGACGGCATCACCTCGAACGCGCGCACCGTCACGAGCAACGTCTCGGTCCTGACGTCGCTGTTCACCGCCACCATGGGCGGGCCGCTCGTCCGTGCCGCGGCGTTCTCCTACGGCCTCAACAAGGCCGTCAAGGCGCGTCGCGCGGGCAAGGACGCCGGCCAGCACTCCCTGCGGTCCCGCCCGGGCCGTCTCCGCAGGGGGAGGAAGAAGTGAAGCGCCTGTTCTGGCTGGGTGTCGGGGTGGCCGCGGGCGTGTACGCGTCGCGTCGCGCCACCGCCGCCGCGCAGAGCCTCACGCCCGCGGGCATCGGGGCCAACATCGCCGACGGTCTGCGCGAGCTCGGTGCCGGACTCGGCGCGTTCGGGGCCGAGGTGCGGGCCGGCATGAGCGAGCGCGAGCAGGAGCTGACGCAGCTCGTCGAGCGGCGCACGGGGGAGCACGTCCCCACCTACTCCGAGGCACTGGCCGAGAACCGCCCGGCGCCCGGGGCGCGAGCTCCCGGGGCAGGGGCCTAGCCCGCCGCTGCCCGGCCCGCCGTCCCTGCCGCCCCCGCCTCCCACGTCGCTTCCAGCACCGAAGGCCACGCCCGTGCAGACCCACGAGATCATCCGTCGTTTCACCGACCACTTCACGAACGCCGGGCACACGCGCGTCCCGAGTGCGTCGCTGATCCTCGACGACCCCACACTGCTGTTCGTGAACGCCGGCATGGTGCAGTTCAAGCCGTACTTCCTCGGTGACGCCCCCGCGCCGTGGCCGCGCGCCACGTCGATCCAGAAGTGTGTGCGCACGGGTGACATCGAGGAGGTCGGCCGCACCACGCGGCACAACACCTTCTTCCAGATGGCCGGCAACTTCTCCTTCGGCGACTACTTCAAGGCCGGGGCCATCGAGCAGGCCTGGACCCTGATCACCGGCAGCCAGGACGAGGGCGGCTACGGGATCGACCCCGAGCGGATCTGGGCCACCGTCTACCGCAACGACGACGAGGCCTTCGACCTGTGGCGGAGGTTCCTGCCGGAGTCACGCATCCAGCGCCGCGGCGGCAAGGACAACTACTGGGACATGGGCGTGCCCGGTCCCGGCGGCCCCTGCTCGGAGATCTACTACGACCGTGGCCCCGAGTACGGCCGTGACGGCGGGCCGGAGGCCGACGAGGACCGGTACCTGGAGATCTGGAACCTCGTCTTCATGCAGGACATCCGCGGGGACCTGAGCCCCAAGGACGACCACCCGCCCGTCGGCGTGCTGCCGAGGAGGAACATCGACACCGGCATGGGCGTCGAGCGGGTGGCCACGCTGCTGCAGGGCGTCGACAACGTCTACGAGACCGACCTCGTGCGCCCGGTCATCGCGCGCGCCGAGGAGCTCTCCGGCCGCCGCTACGGCGCGAACCCCGAGGACGACGTCCGGTTCCGGGTCATCGCCGACCACGCCCGCTCCGGTGTGATGATCATCGGTGACGGCGTCACGCCGTCCAACGAGGGCCGTGGCTACGTGCTGCGCCGGCTGCTGCGCCGCATCGTGCGCTCGGCGCGGCTGCTGGGCGTGCAGGAGCCGGTGCTGAACTCCTTCGCCGAGGTCGTCCGCGACGCGATGGCCCCGTCCTACCCGGAGCTCGCCACCGACTTCGAGCGCATCTCCGCCGTCGTCCGCAACGAGGAGGAGGCCTTCCTCCAGACGCTCACGGCCGGCTCGCGCATCTTCGACACCGCCGTCTCCGCCACGAAGTCCTCGGGTGGCACGCAGCTGGCCGGGGACCAGGCGTTCAAGCTGCACGACACCTACGGGTTCCCGATCGAGCTCACCCTCGAGATGGCGTCCGAGGCCGGGCTGAGCGTCGACGAGCAGGGCTTCCGCACGCTCATGGCGGAGCAGCGGCAGCGCGCCAAGGACGACGCGAGGGCCCACAAGACCGGCCACAGCGACGGTACGGCCTACCGCGCCGTGCTCGACGCCGCGGGCGGCACGGAGTTCCTCGGCTACACCGACGTGGAGGGCGAGTCCCGCATCGTCGGCCTCATCGTGGACGGCGTCGGCGTGCCCGCGGCCGGGAAGGGCACGGCCGTCGAGGTCGTGCTCGACCGCACCCCGTTCTACGCCGAGGGCGGCGGCCAGCAGGCCGACACCGGCTGGATCCGCGGCGACGGGTTCGCCATCGAGGTCACCGACGTGCAGTCGCCGGTCGCCGGGCTCTCGGTGCACCGCGGCACCGTCACCGCGGGCGAGGCCACGGTCGACACGCCCGTCCAGGCGCAGGTCGACGTCTCCCGCCGCCAGGCCATCTCGCGCGCCCACTCGGCCACGCACCTCGTGCACGCCGGCATGCGCCGCGCGCTCGGTGACGCAGCGGCGCAGGCCGGCTCGCTCAACGCGCCCGGCCGGCTCCGGTTCGACTTCACCTCGCCCGCCGGTGCGGTGCCGGCATCGGTGCTCGCCGACGTCGAGGACGAGGTGAACGACATTCTGCTCAACGACCACGAGGTGCGCGCGTTCGTCACCACGCAGGACGAGGCCCGCCGCCTCGGCGCCATGGCCCTGTTCGGTGAGAAGTACGGCGACCAGGTGCGCGTCGTCGAGATCGGCGACTACTCGCGCGAGCTCTGCGGTGGCACGCACGTGCGCCGCTCCGGGCAGCTCGGGCTGGTCAAGCTGCTGGGTGAGGCCTCGATCGGCTCGGGGGTGCGGCGCGTGGAGGCGCTCGTCGGGCTCGACGCGTTCCGGTTCCTGGCCAAGGAGCACGTGCTCGTCAACCAGCTGTCCGAGCAGTTCAAGGCCAGGCCGGAGGAGCTGCCCGAGCGCATCGGCGGTGTCGTCGAGCGGCTGCGGGTCGCGGAGCGCGAGCTGGAGAAGGTGCGCGCCGACGCGGTCCTGTCCTCGGCGGGGGCGCTGGCCGGCGCCGCGGAGGACGTACGCGGCACCGCGCTCGTCGCCGTCGCGGCGCCGGACGGCATCGGCGGCAACGACCTGCGCGCGCTGGCCTCCGACGTCCGCGGGCGCCTCGGTGCCCGTCCGGGTGTCGTGGCGCTGTTCTCCTCCGACGGCGACAAGCTGTCGTTCGTCGTGGCCACCACCGCCGCGGCGCGCGACGCCGGGCTGGCCGCGGGCAAGCTCGTGCCCGCGTTCGCGCCCGCTGTCGGCGGCCGTGGGGGCGGCAAGCCCGACCTGGCGCAGGGTGGCGGCTCCGACCCGTCGGGCGTGCCGGCAGCGATCGACGCGCTGCGCCGGGAACTGGCATCGCGCTGAGCGGGTCTGCGAGCGAGCAGGTGACGCAGGCGGATCCCGGCCGCGGCCGCCGGCTCGGCATCGACGTCGGATCGGTGCGGGTGGGCGTGGCGCTGAGCGATCCCGACGGGATCATCGCCACCCCGCTCGTCACCGTGCCGCGCGACGTCGAGCACGGCAGCGACGTCCGCACGATCGCGCATCTCGTGGCCGAGCACGACGTCGTGCAGGTCGTCCTCGGCCTGCCTCGGACCCTGGCCAACCGGGAGGGTCCGGCGGCGGAGGCGGCGCGGGTGTTCGGCGAGGCGCTCACGGGCGCGCTCGCGGTGCCCGTCGTCTACTCGGACGAACGGCTCACGACCGTGGTCGCCACGCAGCAGCTCCGGTCACGGGGGGTGAAGGGCCGTAGGCAGCGCGCGGTGGTCGACCAGGCCGCTGCTGTGGCGATCCTGCAGGGCTGGCTCGACTCCCGCCGCTGATCGGTCACCCTCCGCAGGGGTCCCGGACCGGAGCCCGACACACCATCGTTACCCTGCGACATTGTGCAGTCGGACCGATGGGACCAGTCCACGTCCGTGGGCGCCACCACCGACCGGCTCGAGATCGTCGGCGACCGGAGCGGCGCGCGGCGGGCGAGGCGCCGTGGGCGCCGCAGGCGCACCGGTGTCCTCATCCTCGCGGTGGTGCTCCTCCTGGGCGCCGTGGTGGGCGGCGGCTACTACGTGTACCGCTCGGTGTTCGCCGCGCCCGACTTCGAGGGCAGCGGCGAAGGCGCCGTCGTGGTCCAGGTCCAGGACGGCGACACCACCACCCGGATCGCGAACGAGCTCGCGCAGCAGGGGGTGGTGGCGAGCGCCGCCGCGTTCACCGAGGCCGCGTCGGACGACCCGCGCGTCCGCTCGCTGCAGCCCGGCTACTACCAGATGAAGCTGCGGATGTCGGGCGCCTCCGCCGTCACGCTCATGCTCGATCCCGCCGCGCGCGTCGGGCAGCTGGAGATCCGCGGTGGTGTCCAGCTCGACGACACCCGTGCGCCCGACGGCACCGTGACGCCCGGCGTGCTGAGCCTCATCTCGCAGGCCACGTGCACGACCGCCGACGGCGCGAAGAAATGCGTGTCGGTCGACCGCCTGCGCTCCACGATGGCCACCACCGACCCGGCCACGCTGGGCGTCCCGGAGTGGGCGCTGGACGCCGTCGGCAAGGCCGACCCGAAGCGCCGGCTCGAGGGGCTGCTCGTCCCGGGCCGCTACGACGTCGACCCGCGCACGTCCGCGCTCGCGGTGCTGCAGTCGCTGCTGGCCACGTCGTCGGCGCGGCTCGAGGCGGCCGGTCTGGTGTCGGGCGCCCAGAGCATCGGGACCTCGCCCTACCAGGTGCTCGTGATCTCCTCGCTGGTGGAGAAGGAGGGCATCACCCCGGACATGCCCAAGGTGGCACGGGTGATCTACAACCGGCTCGGCGCCGGCCAGCGCCTCGAGCTGGACTCCACCGTCAACTACCCGCTCGACCTGCAGGCGCTGCGCACGTCGTCGGCGAACCGGGCCACTCCCGGCGCCTACAACAGCTACCTCACCCCGGGCCTGCCCCCGACGCCGATCGCCGCACCGGGCAGCCAGGCCATCGCGGCGGCTCTCTCGCCGGCGGCCGGGCCGTGGTTCTACTTCGTGCGCTGCCAGAAGGACGGCACGTCCTGCTTCGCCACCACGCTGGCCGAGCACCAGGCCAACGTCGCCGAGGCCGAGAAGAACGGCGCGATCTAGAGCTGCCTAGTCCTCGTGGGGTCGTCCGAAGAACCCGGGCGGCGGCACGGGAGACGGTGTCGCGGCACGGTCACCCGGCACGACCGTGTCGCCGGCGAACCGGCGGGCCTCGGCGTCGTCGAGGACGGTGGCGCGGAACGGGTCGGACGCCGTCCTGCGGGTGAGGCCGTCCATGGGCAACGCCCCGGCGGTCCCGACGAGCACGAGGTTGCCGAAGCGCCGCCCGCCGAAGATCTCGGGTGCGGCGATCACGGCGATCTCCGGGAACACCGCGGCCGCGGCGGCGACCTGCGTGCGGGCGAACGGCAGCGTGCCGCCGTCCGCGACGTTGGCGGCGTAGATCCCCTCGGGCGCGAGCGCGCGGGACGCGGCGGCCACGAACTCGGCCGACGTCAGGTGCGACGGCGTGCGGGCGCCCGCGAAGACGTCGAGGACGAGCAGGTCGACCGACCCGGCCGGCACCCGGCTCAGCGCAGCGCGGGCGTCGGCCACGCTGACGTCGATGCCGAGGCCGTCGGCGGGCAACCGGGAGGCGACGAGATCGGCGAGGCCGCCGTCGATCTCCACCACGCGCTGGAGCGACCCCGGGCGCGTCGCCGCGACGTAGCGGGCCAGCGTCCACGCGCCGCCGCCGAGGTGCAGCACGCGCAGCGGCGTGCCGGGCGCCGCCATGAGGTCGACGACGTGCCCGAGCCGCCGGATGTACTCGAACTCCAGGTGGGTCGGGTCGTCGAGGTCGACGTGGGACTGCGCGGTGCCGTCCACCAGCAGCGTCCAGCCCTGGGGCCGGTCGGGGTCGCCCACCAGCTCGGCGTGCCCGTGGTCGACGTCGGCGCGGAAGACGACACGCGCCCGGCGGTCGGGGCGCTCGGGGTGGGACACGGGAGCCCATCCTGCCCGGTGTAACCGCAGCGACATGCGTCGGCACTAGGTTGATCGCTCCCGGCGGAGGAGGTTCTACGGTGCTGTTGTCCCCCCATGAGCAGGAGCGCTTGCTGCTGCACGTCGCCGCGGGCCTGGCGCAGCAGCGCCGGGACCGTGGGCTGAAGCTCAACTACCCCGAGAGTGTCGCGATGATCAGCGCGTGGATGCTCGAGGGCGCGCGCGACGGGCGCTCGGTCGCCGAGCTGATGACGGACGGGCAGCACGTCCTCACGCGCGACGACGTGATGGAGGGGGTGCCGGAGATGGTCGACGAGATCCAGATCGAGGCCACGTTCCCCGACGGCACGAAGCTCGTCACCGTGCACAGGCCCATCCAGTGATCCCCGGCGAGTACGGGCTGGCCGCAGCGTCGGTCCCGATCGACCGGGAGCGCACCGTGCTCACCGTCGTGAACTCGGGGGACCGGCCGATCCAGGTCGGGTCGCACTACCACTTCGCGTCGGCGAACCCGGCCCTGGTGTTCGACCGGGCGCTGGCCGAGGGCAAGCGCCTCGCGGTGCCCGCCGGCACCGCCGTCCGATTCGAGCCGGGGGTGGAGCGCACCGTGTCGCTGGTGGAGCTGGGGGGGACGAAGACCGTGCCGGGACTCCGGCTGTGACCCCCGCCGACGTGCTTGCTCCCGCGGAGGCGGCATCGTGGACCGCCGACGTGCTTGCTCCCGCGCAGGCGGCATCGTGACCGGCCCCTGGAGCATCGACCGAGCCCGCTACGCCGACCTGTACGGGCCGACCACGGGCGACCGCGTCCGGCTCGCCGACACCGACCTGTTCATCGAGGTCACCGAGGACCGCTGCGGTGGTCCCCGGGGCGGTGACGAGGTCGTGTTCGGCGGCGGCAAGGTGATCAGGGAGTCGATGGGGCAGTCCCGCGCCACGCGCGCCGAGGGCACCCCCGACCTCGTCATCACCGGCGCGCTGATCCTCGACCACTGGGGCGTGGTCAAGGCCGACGTCGGCGTCCGCGACGGGCGGATCGTCGGGCTGGGCAAGGCCGGCAACCCCGACATCATGGACGGGATCAGCCCCGAGCTGGTGATCGGCCCGTCCACGGAGATCATCGCGGGCAACGGGATGATCCTCACCGCGGGCGGCGTGGACTGCCACGTCCACCTCATCTCGCCGACGCAGATCCCGGAGGCGCTCGGCTGCGGTGTCACCACGTGGATCGCGGGCGGCACGGGCCCGGCCGACGGCACGAAGGCCACCACCGTGACCCCGGGCGCCTGGTACGTCGCCCGGATCCTCGAGTCGCTCGACGAGTACCCGTTGAACATCGCGCTGCTCGGCAAGGGCAACACCGTGAGCGTCGACGCCCTGCACGAGCAGGTGGAGACCGGCATCTCCGGCTTCAAGCTGCACGAGGACTGGGGCTCGACGCCCGCCGCGATCGACGCCTGTCTGCGGGTGGCCGACCAGACCGGGGTGCAGGTGGCGATCCACACCGACACCCTCAACGAGGCCGGCTACGTGCAGGACACCCTCGCCGCGATCAACGGCCGGGCCATCCACGCGTACCACACCGAGGGCGCGGGCGGCGGCCACGCGCCGGACATCATCACCGTGGCCGGGCAGCCGCACGTGCTCCCCAGCTCGACGAACCCGACGCGGCCGCACACCGTCAACACTGTCGACGAGCACCTCGACATGCTGATGGTCTGCCACCACCTCAAGCCGACGGTGCCCGAGGACCTCGCCTTCGCCGAGAGCCGCATCCGCCCGTCGACGATCGCGGCCGAGGACCTGCTGCACGACATCGGCGCCATCTCGATGATCGGCTCCGACTCCCAGGCGATGGGCCGGGTCGGAGAGGTGCCGCTGCGCACCTGGCAGACCGCTCACGTCGGCAAGAAGCGCTGGGGGTCGCTGCCCGGCGACGGCCCGGCCGACAACATGCGGGCGCGGCGCTACGTCGCGAAGTACACGATCGCTCCGGCCATCGCGCATGGCCTCGACGCCGAGGTGGGCTCGGTGGAGGTCGGCAAGCTCGCCGACCTCGTGCTCTACAAGCCCGCGTTCTTCGGCGTGCGGCCGTCGCTGGTGATCAAGGGTGGCGTCATCGCGTACGCGGCCATGGGCGACGCCAACGCGTCCATCCCGACCCCGCAGCCGGTGCTTCCACGGCCCATGTTCGGTTCCTCGCCGGTGACGGCGGCCGCCACGTCGGTGCACTTCGTCGCCCCGACGGCGATCACGGGCGGGCTGGCCGACCGGCTGGCGGTGAACCGGCGCCTCGTGCCCGTCAAGGACACGCGGCGACTCACGAAGGCCGACATGCCGAACAACGACGCGCTGCCGCGCATCGAGGTGGAGCCGGACACGTTCACCGTGCGGATCGACGGCGAGGTGGTGGAGCCCGCCCCCGCCGCCGAACTGCCGATGGCGCAGCGCTACTTCCTGTTCTGATGATCCGGCGGCGGCCGTGGTCACCGACCTGTGGTGATGTGTCGACGGCTGCGGCCGGGTGATCGCTGGGTACCCATCGGGTCGCCACCTCTACGAACGGCACGGCGGGCTCGCACGTTGCGCGGCGGCTGTCGCGTCGGCGACCTCGACCTCGGCGGGCGGATGGTCGCGCAGGTGCCGTGCGAGAGCCGCCGCGCCAGCGCGATTCAACACCTCACATCACGATGTGTGAATACCTGCTAGCAGCAGCCCGATGACTCCGGTGAGTACCAGGGCGTGATGGCCGCTCGCGATAGTGCGCGCGGTGGGCATCACCCCGACAGTGTGTACGTGGAGCAAAGTCGGACGGGAAGGACTCAATGATCAACTTACGTAACAGCGTGATGGTGGGCGTCGCTGCCGTCGGCATACTCACGGGCGGGGGCGCCACGGCGTCTGCGGCCCCCTCGATGCCCTCGGTCGTCCACTGCCCACCCGGCAGGGTGCTCGTCGGCAACGTCTGCCAGGCCCCGCCGTATGCCGGCTGGTGGTGGGACGGCGCGCACGCACGGTGGGCGCCCCCATCTCCACACGCCGGCTGGGTGTGGGACGGCGTGCACGGTCGGTGGAACCCGCCGCCGGCGCATCACTGACCTCCATCAGTTGACCGAGGAGAAAGACCCCCAGGCCTGCCTGGGGGTCTTTCTCCTATGATCGGCCTGTTTCGGTCGCCGACCTCGTCGTTGAAGCCATAGGTGGCCGGCGCATCTTCCAAAAGCGGACCGAGGCGACGTCGATCGTTCCGCGGAACGTGGAGTCCCATTCGATGCTCCTATGGTTTGTCGAGTAGACGGTTCATTCCGGCAGCCGGAGCATTTGCGGGCTCAGGTCGGAGCGGAACCGCCCCCGCACCGTCGTTCGGATCCTCGTCGACGGACCGACGCCGGAAGTGCTGGCGAAGGCGTTCCTCCGCGAGGCCCCGGCGTCGGCCGAAGGGCTCGTCACACGGGTAGCGCGGTCCCGTAGCGATTCCCGAGCCATCGAGGCGCGGCCTGCAGCTCGGTTTCAACGTGGTATCCGCGCGACGCTGGTCATCCGCCTGCTCATCGCGAGGCTCGCCCAGACGGACAGCGCCAGCATGATTGCCGAGAAGCCGAGGAGCACCACGGTGCTCGACAGGACGGCGAGCGCCACACCCAGCAACAGGACGGGAACGGCGAGTCCGGCATAGGCGATCAGGAACAGTGCTGCGAGCGCTTCCCCGCGGAACGGTGGCACGGCCAGCGATGCGGCCACTGCAACGGAGGACCGGAACTGCACGCCGACCCCAGCCCCGGCGATGATGCCCGAGGCGACGAAGAGCGGCAGGCTCACGACGAGCACGGCCGTGGCCATGGTGACGAGCCCGACGGCCATGAGCAGGGCGGCCAGCCGCAGCTGGTGCACCGTCGACATCCGCGCGGTGAGCAGCTGCGCGACCGCAGCGGACCCGAAGACGGCGAAGGTGACCGCTCCCGCGACGAAGCGCGAGGGTTCGTGCAGAGTGCCGGCGATGAATGTCGGCGCGAGCGAGGTGAAGAGCCCGAAGATCGCGAAGCCGGTGAACGCTCCGGCGCCTGCCGAGACGAACACCCCGCGGGAGGCCGAGGGCAGCGAGATCCGCTGGGGCCGGTAGGCGGGGCGCTCCTCCTGGCGTTCAACGGTCTCGGGGACCATTGCGACGCCCACGGCGGCGACGGCGAGCAGCACCGCGAAGACGGCATAGGGCACGGCGAGGGGCGCCTCGACCCACTGCGCGAGGATTCCCGCGACGAGCGATCCCAGCCCCAGGCCGCCGATGTTGGCGAAGCTCGCGACGATGGTCGAGACCCGCCCGTCCTCGTGCGGCGTGGTCACAGCGCGCAGTTCGCTCAGGTGGGCTGTCGCGGTCGCCGTCAGCGCGCCGACGCCGATACCGGAGATGAAACGCGCAACGAGCAGCCCCGGCACGTCGGTCCAGACGAGGAACAGGACGGCCGCCAGCAGCTCGGTCACGATGGCAGCCAGGATGACGGGACGTCTGCCGAGCCAGTCGCTGACGTGCCCGGCAAGGTACAGGCTGGCCATGACACCGACGGCGTATGCGGCGAAGATGAGGGTGATGACGACCGTCGCGAAGCTGTCGCGTGCCTGGTAAAGCGCGTATAGCGGCGTGGGGACCGTCGAGAACGCCATAACGGTGAGGAAGGCGGAGGCGATCACCCAGAAGCCCGCGCCGTGACTGACCCTGCGGATCGCGGGTGCGCCCGGGATCATGATTGTTGACGTCATAAAACCAGCCTGCGAGCGAAAGGCGATCGAGTCCAACGAACGTTTTTGATGGAAACGATCGACTAGAACGATTCTTTGAGGTCATCATTGTCGGGTGGACACCCGCCAGCTCGACTACTTCGTCACGGTCGCCGAAGAGCTCAACTTCACCCGCGCCGCGCACCGGCTGTTCGCGGTGCAGTCGACGGTGTCGGCCGGGATCCGCTCACTCGAACAGGAACTCGGCGCCACGCTGTTCGAGCGCTCGTCCAAGCGCATCGCGCTCACCCCGGCCGGCATCGCGCTGCTGCCCGAGGCGCATGCCGCGATCGAGGCGATCGATCGCGTGCGCAGTTCTGTCGCGCTCACCAAGGGGGGCATCAGAGGCCGCCTGCGCGTCGGGATCTTCACCAACCTCGACTTCGTGGATCTGCCCGCTGTCTTCGGTGTGTTCCACGAGCGTTACCCGCTGGTCGACCTCCAGCTGGTCGCATCTGCCTCCGGCTCGACCGGGCTCGCGGACGACGTGCGGCGGGGCCGTGTCGACGTCGCATTCATGGGGCTGCCGCCGCCGGACCTCGTCGGCTTCCACGTGCTTGCCCTCGCGCGTTCCGCTTTCGTCGCCGTGCTGCCGCTCACGCATCCGCTTGCCACACGCCGCAGCGTGAGCCTCGCCGAGCTCGCTTCGGAGCGCTGGGTCGACTCCCCGCACGGATTCGGCAACCGTATCGCGGTCGACCGTGCGATCGCGTCTGCCGGGCTCAGCAGGCTCGTCACGGCGGAGGTCGCGGATCTCGGCGACGTGCCGCGGTTCGTGGCGGCCGGGCTCGGCGTCGCCGTGCTTCCCGAGATCACCTACCGAGCCACGCCTGATGTCACGGTGTTGCCGCTCACCGACCACGGCGTCGACTGGATATTCAGCGCCATCAGCAGGCCGGCCCCGAGCCTCGCAGCCGCGGCACTTCTCGAGCTCTTCCAGGAGCGGATCAAGCGGGCCTGACGGCCGCCGGGCTGACCCGGTACAGGGCTTGCGCCGCGCCGTCGGTCCGTGCCCCGACGGCGGATGACGACCACGGTGGGTCACACCCCGGCGGCCCCCCGACGGGCGAACATCCCGTCGACGCGGCCCGGCCAGCACCGCGAGACCCAGCCGGCAGAGGCCGGGCCAGATCACGGCCTGAAAGGCAGCGCTCAGGGGGGGACGACCAGGACCGTGTCGACCGCTGGTCGCGGCGCCAGCAGGCCATGACGGCCACTCGCCGGCGCACACGATGTGCGTCTGTTGTGAGTCGGCTGCGCACCGGTACCGGACCCGGCGGCGCACGGTCATCCGTGGAGGGCGGTGGAGCCGCGGCGGGTTCGGGTGCAGCCTGACTTCCGAGACGGGGCGACAAGTGCGGGTCCTGATCCGGGAGGAGTGTGTTCATCGTGAAGGTCGGTGTGGTCGGAGTGGGCGCGGTCGGAGCGGCGACGGTGTTGTCGCTGATCGAACGCGGGGGGATGTGCCGGGAGATCGTGGTGGTGGACCGGATCACCGAGCGAGCGGCCGGCGTGGCCGCTGACATGCGCTATGCCGCGCCGCTGTCGTCGGTCGTGGACGTGCGGGCGGGTGGTTATCAGGATCTGGGCGGCGCCGCGCTGGTGGTCATCACTGCGGGAGCCAACGAGAAGGCGGGCGGCGCGACCGACCGCTCCGATGCGCAGGGCCGCCTGCGGCTGCTGGAGACCAACGCGAAGGTCTATGCCGACATCGTGCCGCGAGTCGTCTCGGTCGCGCCACAGGCTGTGCTGATGGTGGTGACCGACCCACCGGACCCGCTCGCGGACCTCACCCGCCACCTGGCCGGCCACGACCGGGTGTTCTCCACGGGCACGCTGATCGACAGCCTGCGCTTCCGGGTGCACCTGGCCGATCGGCTGCGAGTGCGCCCGTCGGACGTGCAGGCGATGGTGGTCGGTGAGCACGGCACGTCCGAAGTGCTGCTGTGGTCGTCCGCGATGGTGGGCGGCATCCCTGTACTCGAGTTGCTCGGTGACGACGGGCAGTCCCTTGATGCGGTGCGGGAGGACATCGAGGCGAGCATCCGGTACGCGAACATCACGATCATCGAGGGCACCGGGGCGAGCCAGTACGGCATCGGGGCCGTCTCCGCGCGTCTGGTCGAGGCGGTGCTGCGGGACGAACGTGCTGTCCTGCCGGTGGCCGCCTACAACCCTGAATTCGAGGTCACTCTGTCCCTGGTCAGTGTGCTCGGCGCCGACGGTGTTCTGCGGATGTACCAGCCGCAGATGAACCCGGAGGAACGCGCCGCCCTCGACCGCAGCGTGTCCACACTCCGCGAGGCCCGACGTCGCGCCCTCGACATCGGCGACCAGCAACGTACCGCCGGCCCCGGCTGAACGCCGTGCGGTCTACGCCCGCCTCTCGCCGTAGCCGATCCCGGGGTCGTCGGCGCGCACGTTCGTTCGAGAAGCACGCCGGCATCGGGCCGACCGGCTGGCATCGGCGCCGCCGTACCCGTCGTCGCGGACGCGGGCCTATTGCTGCCGGCGTTCCCGCGCTTCCGCACGTCAGGGGATCACTACAGCCCGACGAACCGCACGCGGTGGCGACGGCACAATTGCCGGGGGCGTCCGTAATGTCGTCCGGGTTCGCACCAGCCGAGCCGCAGTGCGCCTGCCGCCACGGGAGCGTGGCATCGAGCGCAGACCGGGGCCAACGGATGGTCGGCACCCCGCGCCGCGACGGCATTGACAGACGGCGCGCCGCACAGGGCGCATCGCCTTCTGCCAGCTTCGATCATTCCCACCACCCGGCGTCGTCTGGATGCTGCGCGGGAGCATCACGGCCCGGGCGACCGTCTGGCAACGATTGCCCTGATGTTCACTCCACCGTGGCAAGCGACGAGATCAACTCATGACCGAGGAACCGACCCCCGGC
>NZ_JAOPWR010000272.1 GCF_025965585.1 Pseudonocardia sp. | reverse complement strand
GGCTACTTCTTGCTCTCGCCCGCGTCGACGATCAGCTCGTGCCCGGTGACGAAGCGTGCCTCATCGGAGAGCAGCCATGCCACGGCCGCACTCGAGTCGCGGACCTCGATGTTGCGGCCGAGCAGCTGGGCATCGCGGAACTGCTGCAGGAGGGTCTCCTTGGGCGTTCCCGAGAGATACGACATCGCGTCGGTCATGTCGGTGTTGATGGCGCCCGGATGGAGGCTGTTGCAGCGGATGTACTCGGGCCCGAGCTCCTTCGCCATGGCGATCGCCAGGCCGCGGACACCGAACTTGGCGGCCGAGTAGTGGCTGAGCCAGCCGTAGGACTTGATGGCCGCGACGGAGCTGACCAGCACGTACGCGCCGCCCTCGCCGCGGGCGCGCACATGCGGCACGGTGGCCTTGCAGGTGTAGAAGACACCGTTCAGGTTGATGTCGATCATCGTCTGCCAGTTCTCGATCGGCAGGTCCCAGATCGGCAGGAAGGTGTCGGAGATGCCGGCGTTGGCGACGACGCAGTCGATCCCGCCGAGCTCGGCGACGGTGGCGTCGGCCGCGGCGACCAGCGAGTCGTAGTCCCGGACGTCCGCCTCGAACGTCACGGCCCGCCGGTCCTCGGCCTCGACCAGTGCCTTGGTCTCGGCGAGGTCCTCGCTCGTCGCGGTGATGTAGGCCGGGGCCTCGACCTTGCCGGCCGTGCCGATGTCGACGAGGGCGATGTCGGCGCCCTCCTTCGCACACCTGATGGCGTGGCTGCGGCCCTGACCGCGGCCACCACCGGTGATGAAGACGACCTTGTTCTCGAGCAGACCCATCTCTGGAGCCCTTCTCTCTTTCCGTGCTCTCGGCTGTTGCCTGGTGGCCTGCCGTCAGTGGCCGGGGACAGCCATCGCCTTGAACGACTCGACCTGCGCGGTGATCGCGCGCTCGGTGGGCAGCCTCTCCACGCTCGAGGCGCCGTAGAACCCGGCGACGCCGGGAACCTCCTTCATGATGTGGGCGGCCTCGTCGGGGCCGTGGACGGGACCGCCGTGGCAGATCACGATGACGTCCGGGTTGGCGGCCACCGCCGCGTCGTACATCTCGCGCACCATCTGCACGGCCTCCTCCATGGGCACGACGCTCTGAGCGCCGATGAGTCCCTGGTTGGTCGTGCCGAGGTGGGCGACGATCATGTCCGCGCCTGCGCGCGTCATCGCGTCGGACTCCTCGGCGGTGAACACGTATGGAGAGGTGAACAGATCCATCTCGCGGGCGGTGGCCACCATCTCGACCTCACGGTCGTAGCCCATGCCCGTCTCCTCGAGGTTCTGCCGGAAACGGCCCTCGAACAGGCCGACGGTGGGGAAGTTCTGAACACCGGAGAAGCCCAGATCGGCGATCTCACGCAGGAACCGCTTCATGATCCGGAACGGGTCGGTGCCGTTGACGCCGGCGAGCACCGGGACGTCCTTGACGACGGGCAGGACCTCGGCAGCCATGTCCACCACGATCTGGTTGGCGTCGCCGTACGCCAGCATGCCCGCCGCCGAGCCGCGCCCGGCCATCCGGTAGCGGCCCGAGTTGTAGATGATGATGATGTCGGCGCCGCCGGCCTCGGCACACTTGGCCGACAGCCCCGTACCGGCACCGGCGCCGACGACCGCACGCCCGGCGGCGATCTCTGCTCGGAGGCGACGGAGGATCTCACTGCGCTGCATGAAGATGGGTCCTTATCGGATGAGGGATTTCGGTGAGGTCGTGCAGAGTTCGAGAAGCTTCTCGGCCATCGCTCTGGCGACCGGTTCGTCGTTGATGGAGCCGTCGAGCTCGATGACCTCGACGTTCTTCGCCTGCGCGGAGGCAAGGGCAGCGGTCAGCGCGGAGACGAGCTCCGCGTCCGCCTCCGGATCGTGGAACGGTCCCCTCGGCACGGACAGGGAGGAGAAGCCGCCCGACGGCACCGCCACGGCCACCGGCGCGGTGGCCGTGGAGAGCCGTCTCCCGAGCTCGGCGCCGATCCGTCCAGCCTCCTCGGCGTCGGTGCGCATGAGCGTCACGTCGGCGTTGTGCCGCACGAGGGTGCGGTGCCGGAAACGGGACGGGACGTCGTCGAAGCGGCCGAAGTTGACCACGTCCAGGGCACCGAGTGACACGACCTGAGGAATTCCGTGACGGCCGGCCACGGTGAACCGGTCGGGTCCGGCGGGTAGGTCCCCGCCGACGATCTCGTCGGCCAGCTCGGTCGTCGTGACGTCGAGGGCGGCCACGAACATGTCGGAGGCGATCAGCTGTTCCATGGCCCGCCCGCCGCTGCCGTTGGCGTGGAAGACAACCACCTCGCAACCGGCGTCACGCAGTACCGCGCGAGCCGCACTCACGCAGGGCGTCGTGACGCCGAACATGGTGGCGCAGACCAACGGCGCCCCCGACGCGACGGGGTAGGGATCGGCACGGTGGGTGCGGGCCATTCCGCACGCGGCCGCGGCCGCGTTGGTGAGCACCGGCCCGGTCAGCCGGTTGACGCCCGCCACGTCGGCCACGGGGTTGATCACGGCACAGTCGAGGCCGTTGACGTAACGACCGATGTCCACCGCGGCGAGCGTCGAGACGAGCACCTTCGGCAGCCCGAATGGCAGCTTCCGGAACACCGCCGCCGCAAGGGATGTGGCCCCGGATCCGCCGGCGGCGAGCACGCCGTCGACGGACCCGTCACGGACGAGATCGGCCAGCACGACGCCGGCGCCCGCCGCCATGACCCGCAGGGCCTCGCCCCGATCAGCCCCGTCGCGCAGGACCGATCGAGAGCTGCCTCCGGCCTCGGCCAGCGCGTCGGGACCCACGTACCGGGCTCCGGCGCCGCGCACGTCGTCCTCGGCATTGCTGTAGAGACCCGCATCGAGAACAACTGCCTCGCACCGGTGGCGCTGCACCAGCGCGAGGAGGAACAAGTACTCCTCGCGCTTGGTGTCCAGCGTTCCGAGCAGCGCCACCGTCGTCATGACGGGTCCGCGGGCCGAGGTCGGGCGGGTCGCACCATGTGCTGTCAGCTCCGCTCGGGGCGGAACGTCGGCAGTTCGCCGGCCGTCAACGTCATCAGGTCGGGCTGGGTGAGCAGGTCCTCCTCCGCGCCGGCAGGGCTGTACATCGCGAGCACCTGCATCGGTGCCCATCCCGTGTTCAGGGTGGAGTGGAACACCGCCTGCGGAACGTGGATCACATCGCCCGTCGACACCTGGCGGACGTCCGGCGTGCCGTCGTCGAGCTCGACCATCTGCTCACCGGTGCCCGACACGACATAGAGCAGCTCCGCCGATGCCGGGTGGTTGTGGCGGGCGTGGCCCTGGCCCGGCAGCATCGTGACCATACCGATCGCGGGAATGGCGATGCCGTGGGTCTTTCTCGTGGTCAGCCACTTCATGTATCCCCAGTCGAAGACCAGCGTCTCGACATCGGACCAGTCGGGGTAGCGTTCCTGTCCAGCCATTGTCATCAGGCCCTCTCCTTCAGCCATGTGAACGCCTCCTTGGCGAACCAGTCGGGCTCGGCGCCCCGGTGGTCGAATCCGATCTCCAGGGTCACGTAACCGGTGAAGTCGATCTCCTTCAGGGCGGTCATGACGCTCTCGAAGTCGCCGCGCCCGTGACCCGGCGGCATCCGATTCTCCTCGGAGATGTGGATGTGGGCCAGATCTGCACCCATCTGGTACACGTAGTCGGTCATCACCTCGCGGCGGTACAACACGTGGAAGGTGTCGAACATCAGCTTGACGTTCGGCAGCCCGACCTCGTTCATCAGCTCGATGGCGTGGTCACCGGTGTCGACCAGGTTGCTGTCGTAGGAGGTCGGTTCGATGGCCAGGGTGATGTCGTACTGCGCGGCGTGACCTGCGATCTCCGACAGGGCTTCGGCGCTCCACGCCCACCCTTCTCTGCGCTCGGTACCGAAGAGGGTCCAGCCCGGAATGTAGAGGACCGTCTTGCCGCCCCATTCCGCGGTCAGGTCGACGATCTTCTTGTAGTTGTCGACGGTGTACCGGCGCTCTTCGGGATACGGCGAGCAGGCGTTGTTGCAGGGGCCTCCGCTCGGTGCGGGCAACATGCTGGACAGCGCGATACCCTCCCCGTCGAGCACGTTCTTGATCTCTTTCCGGCGGCTCTCCGACAGGAAGTCCGGGTAGGCGTGCGGGCTTGCGGCGCCGATCTCGATGCCGTCGTAGCCGATGCGCGCCAACCGCTTGATGGTCTCTTCCAGGGTGTAGGCGGGCAGCCAGGAAGGATAGCTGGAATACGCCCAGGTGTTGAACGACAACTTCAGTGCCACTGCGGATACTCCTTCGATTCGGTACGGCGGGAACCTGGCGTCGTCGAGGATCGGCTCAGTTGTAGGTCGTGCCCAGGTACTGGTCGACGTTGGCCTGTGTCACCAGCGGGTACTCCAGCGGAATGCTGGCCGGCATGCTCTCGTTGGCGCACGCCTTGGCCGCAGCCACGACACCCATGGGCATCACGAGCGGGTACACGGTGGTGGCGGCGTAGGTACCGTCCTTGATCGCCTGGAAACCCTCGTTCTGGCCGTCGATTCCCGCGAGCTTCACATCGCCCTGGCGGTCGGCGGCGGCTATCGCCTTGATCGCGCCGAGCGACATCGCGTCGGCCTCGGAGAAGATGAAGTTCAGGGAGCCCTTCGGGTACTTCGTCAGCAGGTTGGTGACCGCGGTGTTGCCGTCGGCGGTGTCGTAGTTGCCGTTCACGTCAGCCACGATCTTGATGCCCGGGTACTTCTGCATGACCTGCATGAACCCGTTCGTCCGGTCGATGGTGGGCGAGGCGCCCGGGGTGCCGCTGAGGATCGCGACGGTGCCCTGCCCGTGCAGCTGGTCGGCGATGTACTGGGCGGTGCGGGTGGCCAGCGGGATGTCGGGCGCCTTGATCGTGGTGAGCACCGGAGCCGTGGTGGTGCGGTCCATGGCGATGACCTTGACGCCCTGGGCCGTCGCCCGCTGGACGGCCGGGGCGAGGGCGCCCGCGACGACGGGGTCCAGGACGACGACCTTGGTGCCCTGCGCGACCACGGTGTCGAGCTGGGAGCTCTGGGTCGCGGGGTCGTTGTTGCCGTTCTGCACGGTCAGATCCATGTTCGGGAAGTACTTCTTGGCGTCCTGGCTCGCCAGCGAGAACTGTGCCGCGCCGTACGGGAACGACGTCGCGTCGTCGAGGAAGGCGACCTTGCAGTTGATCGAGTCCTGGGAGGCCTTCAGCGTGAGCGCAGCCTTGCAGTCCTGCCCGCAGTACGGGCCGAAGTCGATCGGGGCCGCCTGCGCCCCACCGGAACCGGAGCTGCCTGAACTACTGCCAGCGGACAGCGCGCAGCCCGACAATGCGGAGACAACGGCGATGGCGGCTGCCGAGAACAGAGCGAACCTTTGTAGGTTCTTCATGGCATTTCCTCCTCGGGGAGCGTTCCCGAAGCTGGGGGCGGCACGACGGATCGGCCGTCCGGGGAGTGGACGAGGGAATGTGCGGGCCGGAAGGTGGTCGCCGACCGGTGGTGCGTCTCGGGGTCGTGCTGATCAGGCGGCCACCCGGCGGCGGCCCTTGGCCAGGTTCGCCGAGGCGATGAGGACGGCAGCGATGATCACGCAGCCGCGGATGATCTCCGACTGGTAAGGGGAGACGCCCATCAGGATCAGGATGTTGGCGATCACAGCGAGGATGAGGGCGCCCACGACGCTGCCCCACAGGCTGCCGCGGCCGCCGGCGAGGCTGGTGCCGCCGATGACCACCGCGGCGATGGCATCGAGGTTGGTGAGGCTGCCTGCGGTGGGCTCACCGACACCCAGCCGGGCCGCGGTCATCACTCCGGCGAGGCCCGCGCAGCATCCGCTGATCACGTAGACGACCGTGAGTACCCGCTTGACCCGGATTCCCGACAGCCGCGCGGTCTCCAGACTGCCGCCCACCGCGTAGACGTAACGGCCTGCCGGCAGGTAGCGCAGGGCGATCCAGCCCAGGACCGCGATCACGGCGAAGACGATGAACTCGCCGGACAGCTGCCCGATCCCCCCGTTGCCGAGGAAGTTCAGGAGACCGGACGACCGGCTGTAGATGATCTCGCCGCCGTTGGCCAGCGACAGGGCCAGGCCCTGCGCGATGGCCAGGGTCGCCAGCGTCATCACGAACGGCTGGATGTTGAACACGGTGTAGCCCAACCCGTTGATCAATCCCGTCACCCCGCCGATGAGCACGGCGGCGACGAGCGCGAGCCAGACGTTCCAGCCGAACTGCAGGAAGAGCGCGAACCCGACGGTGGTCAGGGCGAGGATCGACCCGACCGACAGATCGATCCCGGCCGTGAGGATCACGAACGTCATCCCGACCGCGACGACACCGACGATCGCCATCTGCTGGAGGACGTTGAGGAGGTTGGGGACGGTGAGGAAGTTCGGGACCGTCAGCGAGGTGATGATGAGGAGGATCACGAGGACGGCACCGACCGTGCCGTAGCGGGAACCGGTCAGGCGCGACCACAGTGACGACTGCGCCGGTGCGGAAGCCTCGGCGGTGGCCGTCGGTGGTGTCGCCTGGGTGACGGGCGGGTTGGACACGAACGTTTCCTTCCTAGGCGGGCTGGGCGGCACTACGCCGCAGCCCCGGAGGCCAGGCGGATGATGGTGTGCTCCTCGAGCTCGGCGCCCTGCAGCTCGCCGGCCATGGCACCGCGGTGCATCACGATGACCCGGCTGCACAGCAGGAGGAGCTCGCTGAGCTCGGACGAGCTGACGATCACGCTGAGCCCCTCGTCGGCGAGCTCCCGGATGACGTCGTGGATCTGGTGCTTGGCGCCGACGTCGACGCCTCGGGTCGGTTCGTCGAGCACCAGCACGGACAGGTCCGCGGCCAGGCAGCGCGCCAGGACCACCTTCTGCTGGTTGCCGCCCGACAACGCGGTCACCGGGGTGGCCAGGTCACCGCCCGGCAGCCGCATGTCCAGCGATGCACGGAACCGGGCGGCCAGCGTGTTCTGCCCGCGCCGGCTGATCCACCGCGTGCCGTCCTTCAACAGCCGTGACATCAGCACGTTCTGCGCCACGGTCATGTTGAGGAACAGGCCCTCGGACTTGCGCTCCGCGGGGACGAACCCCAGTCCGCGCTCCCATGCGTCATGAGGTGTGCGGGGCGCGTACTCGCGGCCCAGCACCGCCATCCGACCGGCCGTGGCCCGGTCGGCGCCGACCAGAGCCCGGCAGAGCTCGCTCTGACCCGAGCCACGCAGCCCGGCGAGACCGATGATCTCGCCCCGGTGCGCGCGGAAGGACACATCCGACACCACGTCGGTCCTCAGGCCCACCACCTCGAGCGCCACGTCCGTCCGGGCGGTGGACGCCGCCTGCGGTCGTTCCGACACGGCGAGCAGGGGGGCGCGCTGTCCTGAGGTCGCGGTCGGTCCGGCCTGGTCGCCGAGCATCTTCGCGACCAGGTCGTCCTCCGACGTGTCCCGCATCAGGCCCTCGGCGGTCGTACGCCCGTCCTTGAGCACCATGTACTGCTGGGACGTGCGCATCAGCTCCTCGAGCCGGTGCGACACGAAGATCATGCTGGTGCCGTCAGCTCGCAGCGAGTCCATGAGCGTGAAGATCCGCTCCGCGTCGTGCGGATCCAGCGCGGCCGTGGGCTCGTCGAGGATCAGGATCCGCGGGCGGTGGCGGAGCGCCTTCGCGATCTCCACGAGGTAGCCCTCCGCGAGCCCGAGCTCGCCCACGAGCCGGTCCGCCGGTACCGGCATGCCCAGGCGGTCGAGCAGCTCCTCCGTGGCTCGCCGCGCCGACGCCCAGCTGATCAGACCCCGACGCCGGGGGTAGTCACCGATGACGAGGTTCTCGGCGACGGTCAGATCGGGGAACAGGCTCAGCTCCTGGTACACGGTCGCCACGCCACGCCGCGAGGCGTCGATGGGCGACCCGAAGCGCGCCTCCTCCCCCTGCAACGTCACCGTTCCGGCATCGGCCTGCAGGGCCCCCGAGAGGATCTTCAACAACGTCGACTTACCTGCACCGTTCTCCCCCACGAGTGCGAGGGTCGACGACGGCGCCAGGGAGAACGACGCTCCGGACAGGGCGGCGACACCACCGAACCGTTTCTCGACGCCCTCGACGGCCAGAACCGGCGAACCGACAGTGGCTTCCATGCTCACCTCCGCACCCGGGTCGGGCACCCGATGGGGCCCTCAGCTCCCTCACGTTCTTAACACCAGATCGTGGGAGCTTCCCAGCTTCAGCCGGTAGGTTACCGCCGTGTGTCGGGGTGTCAAGCACCATTCTCATCACTCAGTCCCAGCCCACGATGGTGAGCTACCAGGCCCATCCGCCAGGGGCGGGATGGTTGGAACGAAATGGACTACGACCTCTCCGACGCCTGAGGCAGCCGCTCTTACCATCTCTCGGTGTTATATTGCGCTCCACCGATGTTGCCGCGCTAGGGTGCCGACGATCCGCCCAGCACCGCCCCGACGGGAGTGACGACCATGGTCAGCAACGGATCGCGAGCTGCCGCGCGGAGCCAGCGCCAACAAGCGGTCATGGACTTCGTGGTCAGCCGCGGTTCCGCGTCTGCCGCGGACCTGGCAACCCTCACCAAGGTGAGCCTCATGACCGTCCACCGCGACATCGACGAGCTCGTCGAGCGAGGCATGCTCCGCCGCTACCGTGGCGGGGTGTCAGCTCAGCCGTCATCGGTGTTCGAGAGCAACATCAAGTACCGGCTCGGTGCGCAGGTGGATCAGAAGGCGGCGATCGCACGCAAGGCGGTGGAGCTCATCGAGCCCGGGACGTCGATCATGATGGACGACTCGACCACGGCCCTCGCGCTCGCCCGCATCCTCACGCAGGTCACACCTCTGACGGTCGTCACCAACTACCTGGGAGTCGTGCAGGAGCTTCGCGACGAAGAGGCCGTGCAGCTGATCGTCATCGGCGGCGAGTACTCGCGCACCCACGACTCGTTCATCGGCGCGGCCTGCCTCGAGGCCATCGAACGCTTCGCCGTGGACCAGGTCTTCCTGAGCACCTCGGCCATGAGCGCCACGATGACCTACCACCAGGAGCAGCAGATCGTGCTGGTGAAACGCGCGATGATCCGCTCGGCGACCCATGCGGTGCTGCTCATGGACAGCGGCAAGATTCCCAAGACCGCGCTCCACCTCCTGGCGCCCATCACGGAGTTCGACCACGTGGTCGTCGACGCCGGCATCGATCCCGCGCTGGTGTCCGAGCTGCGCGAGCGGACCGACCTGCAGATCGCCGCACTCGACGCCGACGCCGCGGGCCCGACCCGCGACGGCGATGCCGTCTGACGTGTGAGACGACCGGCCCGGTGACGGGTCGGTTGCAACCGGCGGCGTGACGCCCGGGTACGCCAGGTACGAAGGCCGTTCCGCCGGCACGCCCGGCGACGACCTGGACCCACCGAAATACGCACCGGACTTCCGGCGCGGGACACTAGATTCCGTCGAAGCGGGGTTCGCGCTTCTCGCGGAATGCCGACAGTCCTTCCCCGAAGTCCGCGGTGGCGAAGGCGACGCCCTGTGACGAGGCCTCCTTGTCCAACGTCTCGGCCAGCGACGCCCCCCGGGCCACGGCGTCGATCAGCTCCATGGACAGGCGGAACGCCGTGGTCGGTCCCGCCGCGACGGTGTCCGCCAGCGTGCGCGCCTCCGTGTGCAGGTCTGCGCGGCCGACGCATCGTGCCGCCAGGCCGAGCCTCACCGCCTCGGGCCCGTCCAGGACGCGCCCCGTGAGAACGAGATCCCGCGCCACGGCCGGCCCGAGCCGGGTCGTGACGAACCAGTGGAACCCGGAGTCCGGGACGGCACCGAGCCGTCCGAACGGTGAGCCGATCCTGGCGTCGTCGCTCACCACCGTGACGTCGCAGGCGAGCGCGATCCCGGTGCCTGCGCCCATGCACGCGCCCTGCACCGCCGAGACGGTCGGGATCGGCAGCCCGTGGATCTTCAGGACGAGGACGTTGAACGCCGACCGCAGCAGCTGCACGGGATCCTCGCCCGGTTCCATCGTCGTGATGTCGCGCCCGGCGCAGAACGCCCGGCCTTCGGCGCGGATGAGCACCGCCCTCGCGCCGTCGGCGACCGCACGGTCGAGACCGTCGGAGATGGAGTCGAGATCGGCGCGATCGAGGGCGTTGAGCTTGTCCGGCTTGTTGAGGACGATCTCGGCGACCGCTCCCCCGATGAGATGATCAACCGGCATCGGGGCCCCTCCGCAGCAGGACCTTCAGACGGCTGGCCATCACCGTCGAACCGTCCTGGTTCACCATGTCCCACCGGAAGTCCGCGATTCCGGTGGCGTCGTCGCGCGGCCGCAGATCGGCCACCTCGATCTCGGCGTGCAGCGTGTCGCCGATGAACGTCGGCCGCGGGTAGCGGACCCGGTCGCTGCCGTAGTTGGCGACGATGGCCTTCGCGAGCGGCGGCACGCCGAGACCGCCGCTGAACGCGAGAACCATCATCCCGGGGGCGATGCGCTGACCGAACATCGAGCGAGCGGCGTACTCCTTGTCGCTGTGGAGGACGAACCAGTCCCCCGTCAGCGCACACCAGTTCACGATGTCGGCCTCGGTGATCGTCCGCCCGCGCGTCGACTGGACCGCCCCGAGCTGCAGGTCGTCGAAGTACGTGTCGACCAGATAGTCCATCTCGTCTACCTCCTGCCCGTCGGTGCCGCACTACTCGCGGCCATCGCCAGTGCACGCACCTCGGCGATCGCCGTCTTGCCCAGCGCTGTGCGCGGAAGCGCGTCCACGAACAGCACGCGCTTGGGCACCTTGTAACCGGCGATACGTTCCCGCGCGCACGCGCGAAGCTCCTGTCCGAGCTCGGGCCCCGCGACGACCGGCGCTTCGTGCTCGACCACCGCCCAGATCTCCTCCCCCCATCGCTCATCGGGTACTCCGACCACGGCGACGTCCCGGACCGCCGGATGGCCGCGCAGAGCGTCCTCGACCTCGCGGGGATAGACCGTCTCGCCGCCGGTCTTGATCCGCCCGCCCATGCGGTCCACGTAGTAGACGTAGCCGTCGCGATCCCGTCTGCCGATGTCGCCCGAGTGCAACCAGCCGCTCCGCCATGCACGCCGCGACTCCTCGGGCTTGTCCCAGTACCCCGCGATGTAGGCGTCGCCGCGGAACACGAGCTCGCCGATCGCGTCGGGGCCGACCTCGCGACCGTCGTCGTCGAGGACCTTCATCTGGAATCCGGGCTGGACACGGCCGCAGGACCCGAGCCGGTGCGCCAGCGCCGGATCGACGAGAGCCCGCTCGTGGTCGACGCGGTCGAGGATCAGCCCCGCGCCCCCCTCGGTGCCGATGCCCCCGATCTGGCACATCGCCACACCGAACAGCTCCACGAAGCGCCTGATCTGCCCCACCGGGATCGGGTTGGAGCCGTAGAGCACGTGTCGCAACGACGACAGGTCGTACCGGCCCGCCCCGGCCTGCTCCACGTGCTCGACGAGCATCTTCATGATCGTCGGGACGGCGAGGAACACGCTGACTCGCTCGCGTTCGATGGTCAGGCACATCTGCTCGGGATCAGGCCGGGGCAGGATCACCGTCGGCCGCCCGACGTAGGCGGCGTGCATGACAGCGAACTGTCCGCCCTTGTGGAACAGCGGCGTGACGAGCATGAACCGGTCGTCCACGCGGGTCTCGGATCCGATGATCAAGCTGTGTACGAAGGCGATCTCACTCCGGCTGGAGATCATCGCTCCCTTCGGGCGGCCGGTGGTCCCCGAGGTGTAGGTCAGTGCGTAGGTGGCCTCGGGATCCTGGTGCGATCCGATCGGCTCCGGCGAGGCCGCGGTCAGCAGCTCGCCGTAGGACGAGTTCGGGCCACGGAAATGGACCGGCAACGCCCCGGTCTCCTGGGCCACGACGGCACCGGCCTCCTCGAATCCCGGCCCCACGAACAGCACCCTGGCCGCGCAGTCGCGCATCTGCTCGACCACCTCGGCCGGATGGTGGCGGACGTTGAGCCCGGTGTAGACGGCCTTCGCCCGGGACGCGGCGAACATGACGTCCAGGTATTCGTGGCAGTTGCCGGCGAGCACCGCGACTCGGTCCAGGTCGCCGATCCCCAACTCGTCACGCAGGGCGTTGGCGAGCCTGTTGACCCGATCGTCGACCGTTCCCCAGCTGAGGCGGACGGGCCCGTCGACGAACGCCAGTTCGTCCGGGGCTCGTCGGGAGTGAATCCGCGGTATGTCACCGATGACGGTCCGGAAGTCCACGCCCGTCACCCTCGCGGCAGGGTCGCCGGCGCCACGGACAGCGGAAGCAACTGCTCCCGCACAGCGCGTTTGAGCACCTTGCCGGTGGCGCCCCGGGGCAGCCGGTCCACCAGCACGACGTGCTTGGGAACCTCGAAGCGCGCCAGTCGCCCGGTGCAGAACAGCATCAGGTCCTCCCCCGTCACGGTTCCGTCCGACACGACGAGCGCACCGACCGCCTCGCCCCATCGCTCGTCCGGAACACCGACGACCGCGGCCTCGCGGACGGCCGGATGCTCCGCCAGCACGTTCTCCACCACGACCGGATACACGTTGTAGCCCCCGGTGATGATCATGAATTTCTTGCGGTCCACGAGGTAGAGATAGCCGTCCTCGTCGATGCGCCCCATGTCTCCGGTGCGCAACCACCCTGGCTCCTGCAGGACCTGGCGTGTCTCGTCGGGCAGCCCGAGGTAGCCGGACATCAACGTCTCGGACCGGACGGCGATCTCACCGACCTCGTTCGCCGGAAGCCGCTGCCCGGCCTCCGACACGATGGCGATCTCGGTGTGCACGGTCGGGCGGCCGCACGACTGGAGCAGCCCGGGGTCGGACGCGAGCGCGCGGAGATGGTCCTCGTGATGCAGGATCGAGAACCAGCCGGCCGCACCTTCCGTCGCGCCGTACCACTGTTGCAGTTCGCACCCGAACTCCTGCATCGCGCGCCGGACGAGCGCAGGAGTGGCCGGAGCGGATCCGTACATCACCGTGCGCAGGCTCGACAGATCCGTGCGCGATAGATCGGGGTGGTCGAGCAGGTCGAGCATCATCGTCGGCACCAGCAGCGTGGAGGTCACCCGGTGGTCCTGGATCGACCGGAGCGCCGCGGCGGCCGCGAAACGTGGCAGGAGCACGATCGTCGATCCCACGAAGACGTTCCACGTCGCCAGGAGCACCGGCACCCCCGCGGCGGGCAGGCAGTGCAGGAACACGTCGTCGTGGCGCACCCCCACCTGGATCCAGGTGTTGAGCTCCGTCGCGACGACCGCGCGATGCGTCCAGATCGCTCCCTTCGCCAGGCCGGTCGATCCCGACGTGTAGGAGATGGCGATCGGGTCGTCCTCCGACAACGGTGGCCACTCGTCACGTGGCAGTGCCTCTTGCCCCGCGATGATCTCCTCGTAGTCCAGGTCCTGGTGGTGGTCACCGAAACCGATCACGTGACGGAGAGCGGTCAGCGACGTGCGGTCGACGCTTCCGAACGCCTCCTCGCACGTTCCGCCCTCCACGACCAGCACGGCGACTGCGGCGTCACGGAGGATGTGCTCGATCTCCCTGGGCGCGTAGCGCCAGTTGATGCCGGTGCGGACGGTGCCGAGTGTCGCGGAGGCGAACCACACCTCCACGAGCTCCAGCCCGTCCTGGCTGAGCGATGCGACGACCTCACCGGCCCGCAGACCGAGGGATCGCCATGCGGCGGCCAGACGCCCACTGCGATCAGCCGTCTCACTCCAGGAACGATGAGCGGGACCGGCGACATAGGCGAGATGTTCCGGCCGTGAACGAGCTTGCCCGGCAAGGTACTCACGAACCAGCATCTGGGCACTCCCTCATTGGAGTCGGAGCGACCAGCCTAACAACTTACCAACCGTTCAGGAAGTACTTTCCGTCGGCGCCGACAGTCCGCTCCGGGCGATACCGACAACCGCGTCCACGATTCGCTCACGCGACATCTCGCCGGCCGGGCGAATCCACTCGGTCAGCGAGTTCGCCATCCCCAAGATCAATCGTGTCGCAATGTGCGGATCGAGGTCGGCACGCGCTTCACCCCGCCGCATCGCCTCTTCGACGATCCGGGCCACGGCCTCGTCGAATTCTCGACGGCGCTGCATGATAGCGCTTTCCACGGAGGTGTTGCCGCGCATTCTCAGGAGCACGGCGACCTCGTCGAGATGCTCGACCTCGACCTCGACCGCCGCGCGCAGGATCTGCTCCAACTGGTCCATCGGCGTCGCGGCCGGAGCGGTCACCCGAGGGTCCTCGAGAACGGCGAAGAGGGCGTCGAGGGCGCGCGTCACCCCGTTGACCAGAATCGCTTCCTTGCCGGATACGTGATGATAGATCGCCGCCTTCGTGACGCCCGCCCGAACGGCGACCTGATCGATCGTCGTCGCGTCGTAACCGCGCTCCCGGAACAAGGAGAACGCGATCCTCACGATCGACTCGGCATCGTGTGTCCGACGTCCTGCGACCGAGCGTGGCACGTACCCTCCGGGATGGTGTCGGGAGACGATGGGGAGACAGATTAGCCTCCGCGCCCGCCGCGGCCCGTCCCCTCCGCCCACCCGGCCACCTGGGCGACTCAGAAGCTGACGACCACGAGGTCCTCCTCGGTGAGCGGGACCTCGGTGCCGTCGATGCCGAGTTCGGGCACGGCGGGGAACTCGATTCCGTAACGGTCGGTCACCGACTTGACCCGGAGCATCCCGCGCCGCCAGATGTCGTCGCGATCGACTCGAGGAATGATGCCCAGGCCGGCGCCGCGGGCGATCTCCTCCATCTCGTGATGGGTCTCGGAGAAGTATCCCGGCACCTTCCAGAACGGTGCGCGCGGTTCACCGAACACCACTGAGATGTAGACGTAGGCAGCCTTGATGTTCTTGGTGAGAGAGCGTCGTTCGAGATCCGTCAGGTCGCCCCACGTGTCCTGGGCAAGATAGTTGCAGAAAGCGAAGTGGCGCGACTCGTCCTTGCCGATGTGCTGGAGGATGTCGGCGAAGACCGGATGCCGGGCGTTCTTCGACGTCTGCATGTAGACGAGCGACGCGGCCGCCTCGCCCACGATGAACGGGGACATCACCGCCGAGAGGGTGCGCTCCTCGTACGCGCGTTTGTATCCGCCCCAGTACTTCGAGTTCGTGTAGTGAATCCAGGCGAGATTGTTCGCGGCTCGCTGCTCCACGGCGCTGCCCGACGATCTCCGATACGGAAACCCCGGCAGGAGCGTCTCCACGACGCGACGCGACATCTCGTCGTGATTACCCTCGTCCCGGGCGACGGTGAGCAGGACCCGCGATGTCGAGTCGCCCTGGTGCTGCTCGTAGGACTGCACCATTCCGTACCCGAACGTCGGAACACCGGAGTTCTCGAACGTGCCGTTCACGGCGAACCAGTAGGCCAGCGCCACCCGTTCCCGTTCGGAGAAGTCATCAGCCTTCAGAGCGGCCCAGTCGATCGCGGTGTTCGGATCGTAGTGCTGAGCCTCGGCCAGTTCCCACAGCTTGCGGTGCCGCGAGATCTTGTCGGTCCAATCGGTCGGCATCGGGTTCGGGAACTCGATGTCCGGCGGCATCTCCAGATCGACAGCGTCGTCCAACATGGACATCCCGTCTCCTCAGGCTCGTATCGACGACGGTAGCTTACCAACCGGTCGGTCAGTTGCCTAGTGTTGCGGCCCTTCGGTGGCGGGGCCCGTCCTCGGCATGCCGCGGCGACACATTCATGGCTACGTCCGCTACGAGGCAGCGGCCTTCCCGGCTACCCGGCCGCTCGCGAGTCGGGTGAGCGGATCACGGTCAGGGCTCGGCCGGGAGTGGATGCCGATCCAGGAACGCGATCACGGCGGGACTCGCCACGGCGCGGAACTCCTCGAAGTAGGCGTGCCGTGCCCCGTCGAGCACCAGGAGCTCCGAGCCGGGGATCCGGCCCGCGAGCAGTCCGGCGTTCGCGGGTGGGCAGAACTCGTCGGCGCTGCCGTGGACCACCAGAGTGGGCGCCCGGACACCGGGCACGACGTCCCAGGCGTCGTGAGCCGCACTGGCCCTCCGATGACCCCGCCGGGCCTGCGACGTCATCGCAGGATCGCCCAGCACCGCGTACGGGCCCGGATGGTCACGACGCCACTCCCGGCTGAACATCAGAGCTGCAAGAGCAGCGTCCGCAGCCGGCGCCGGACCGGCCAGCGGCCGCAGCACGGCGGGATCGGCGACCATCCCGTGGACGCCGCCCGCCGTGGTGCACCCCAGGACGACCGCCCCGACACGGTCGGGATGGTCCACCGCCAACCGCTGCGCGACCTTCCCGCCCATCGACGTGCCATACACGTGTGCACTCTCGATCCCGAGCTCGTCGAGCACCGCGACGACGTCACCGGCGAAACGCCGGGTGCTGTACTCGGCCCCCGGCGGCGCATCGCTGCCACCCGTACCGAGCGTGTCGATCGCGACGGTGCGGTGACCGGCCGCGAAGTCGACACAGATCGGGTCCCACCACCGCGCCGAGTTCGCCTGCCCGGCAAGCAGCACCAGAGGCGGGCCCGCCCCCACCGTCTCGAAGCGGATCCGCGCGCCATCAGCAGCCCTGGCGAAGCTCACCTGTGCCCTCCTCGTCGGAGGGCTCGATGGCTCCGGCACCGATCGTGCTCAGCCGCGGGCCCCACCGTCGAACACCATCTCGCCGTCCTCGACGAAGGTCGTCTCACCCGTCATCGTGACGTGGGGTTCGCAGGAGGCCTCGGTCGGCACCCCGGAGTCGTTGCCATCCAGCAGCGCGCCGTGCCCGGCCGGACGTGACGTCGAAGCTCGGCGGGTCCCCGTCGGGCGGCTTCGCCTGCGGTTCGAACCTCGACAGCAGGGTCTGTCGTCGCGTGCCGCCCTTCCTTCTCGTCGGATGTGCCCAGTGCGGTGCACAGCCCGGCGTGTCCCTCAACCGTACTTCTTGGCCGCTTGCTCGATCGCCGGGCTCGCCTTGCCCAAGTCCTCCGGGGTCATCACCGGATGAATCTGGATGGATGCTCCCAACCCGAGGAAAAGGGGTTCCGCCATGGCGGGGATCTGGGATGCGTCGTCCATGTTGACGACGATGTATCCGCCTCGTCCGCCCTCCATGTCGGCGAAGTACGCAACCTCCGGCTTCATCTCCTCCACGATGGACTGGATGGTCGAACCCAACGTTCCCGCCCTTGCAAGCTGATTTCCCTTTTCCACCGGAATGCGGCACGTGATCATGAAGCGCATGACCCTCTCCCTTGCAGTGGACCGAACCCGGTCAGTTACCCCCACCGTTGAGGCGACTACGACCAAAGGCCAGCGCATCGTGAGTCCCACCACTGCGAACGGCCCTCCACTCAGGGCCGCGAAAGTACGCCCAGGAAACGCCCCCGGGCTAGCACCACATGGCCGCATCTCCGTGCCGCTGTACGGCTGTGCGCCCCGACCCGGAACCAGCGTGGCCACATTCCGTTCGCGACAGCCGGGCCCAGGCGGCCCAGCAGGTGTCCGACGATCAGGTCCGGACGGCACTACACCCTCCTGACCCGCAGGTCAGGAGGGTGTAGCGGTGTTGGCGACAGCTCGGGGAATCACGGCAGGATCCGCGTGGGCGGATCGGCGCCGTCGATGTCCTGCCCGTCGATGAGGCCGTTCACCGGTACGCTGGATGGCCTGTCAGCGCCTGTCCGATCGTGAGGGTGTGCACCTCGTCGGTGCCCTCGTAGGTGCGGACCGACTCGAGGTTGTTCGCGTGCCGCAGCGGCGAGTACTCGAGCGAGATACCGCTGCCACCCAGGATGGTCCGGCACTCCCGCGCGATCGCGATCGCCTCCCGGACGTTGTTGAGCTTGCCGACCGAGACCTGCTCGGGCCGGATCCTGTGGTCGTCCTTGAGCCGCCCGAGGTGCAGGGCGAGCAGCATGGAGGAGTTCAGGGACACCGCCATGTCGGCCAGCTTCTTCTGCGTGAGCTGGAAAGCGCTGATCGGCTTGTCGAACTGGATCCGGGCGTCGGCGTAGCTCAGCGCGGCCTGCAGGCTGTCCCGCGCCGCGCCCACCGCGCCGAACAGGATCCCGAAGCGCGCCTCGTTGAGACAGGCCAGCGGGCCGCCGAGCCCACGGGCCTCCGGCAGCTGGGCCGAGGCCGGCAGCCGGACGTTGTCGAACGCCAGCTCCGAGGTCACCGACGCCCGCAGGGACAGCTTGTGCTTGATGTCGCTCGTGGTGAATCCGGGCGTGCCACGCGGCACCAGGAACCCGCGGATGCCGTCCTCGGTCTGCGCCCACACCGTGGCGACATCCGCGATGCCGCCGTTGGTGATCCACATCTTCGAGCCGTCGAGGATCCAGTCCGCACCGTCGCGCACCGCGCGGGTCCGCATGCCGGACGGGTTCGAGCCGAAGTCCGGCTCGGTCAGGCCGAAGCACCCGATCGCCTCGCCGGCCGCGAGTCTCGGGAGCCACTCCTGCTTCTGCTCCTCCGATCCCCACCTCCAGATCGAGTACATCGACAGCGAGCCCTGGACGGAGACGAAGCTGCGCAGGCCGGAGTCGACTCCCTCCAGCTCCAGGCACGCGAGGCCGTAGCTGACCGCATTCGTGCCGGCGCAGCCGTATCCCTCCAGGTGCATGCCGAGCAGGCCCATCTTGCCCAGCTCGGGGACCAGCTCACGAGGGAACCGGCCGTCCTCGAACCACTCGCCGATGTGCGGGCGCACCCGGTCGTCGAGGAAGTCCCGAACCGTCCTCTGGATGTCACGCTCCTCCTCGCTCAGCAGCGAGGAGACGTCGAGCAGGTCGAGCGGGTCTTTCATCACGGATGCCATGAGACGTTCTCCATCGGTGTCAGCTTCTCAATTGCCGAGCGGGGCGTCACCGCTCGAGGGGGCCGGAGGCCTTCAGGTAGACGGTGGTGGTCGTCGTGAAGAACTCCCGAGCGGCTCGGCCCTGCTCCTTCGGACCGAAGCCGCTCTCCTTGCTGCCGCCGAACGGAACGTGCGGGTCCGCACCGGCGGTCTCCGAGTTGATGTGCAGGATGCCGACGTCCACCGTCTCCATGGCGGTCATGACCGCCTGCAGGTTGTCGGTGAAGACGGCCGCGGAGAGACCGAAGACGCTGTCGTTGACGAGCTCGAGCGCCTCCCGGTCGGTCGCCGCACGCCGCACCGCCAGGACCGGTCCGAACAGCTCCTCGCGCCACAGCGGGTCGTCGCCGGCGAGCTCGACAACGGTCGGTGGCAGGAACGCGCCGTCGGCGCGTTCGTCGGTGTAGGCGGTGCCACCGGCGAGCAGCCTGACCCCAGCGCGCCCGGTCGCTCCGGCGACCGCCGCGAGCACGCCGTCCCGGGCCGCGCCGGACACGAGCGGGCCCATCTGCACGGCGGCGTCCGTCGGGTCCCCGACGGCCAGCGCGTCGGCCCGAGCGGTGAGACGAGCCACGAACTCGTCCGCCACCGCGTCGGTGACGACGACCCGGGACGTGGCGGTGCACTTCTGCCCGGTGGACCGGAAGGCACCGGCGATCACCTGGTCCACCGCGAGCTCGAGGTCGGCGTCGCCCAGCACTGCGGCGGCGTTCTTCCCGCCCATCTCGGTCTGGATGGGGCGGCCGAGCGCCCCGCACCTCTCGATGAGCCGGCGCCCCACACCCGTGGATCCGGTGAAGGTGACCCGGGAGATCCCGGGGTGCTCGACGAGCCGTCCCCCGATCGCCCCCTCGCCGATCACGAGCGAGAGCACCCCGCCCGGAAGCCCCGCCTCGACGAGCGCCTCGGCGAGACGCATCGCCAGCAGCGGCACCGAGCTGGCCGGCTTCCACACCACGGTGTTGCCGTACGCCAGCGCCGGCGCGATCTTCCAGGCCGGGATGGCGATCGGGAAGTTGAAGGGGGTGATCACGGCCACCGGGCCGACGGGCCGGTGGACGAGCTGGATCTGCTCCCCCGGCCGCGGCGACGCGTAGACCTCCCCGATCGGGCGGAGGCCCTCGGTGGCGAAGAACCGGAAGATCTCCGCCGCGCGCCGCACCTCGCCGACACCCTCGGCGAGGGTCTTGCCCTCCTCGCGTGCGAGTTCCGCACCCCAGGCGGGTGCGTTCGCGTCGAGGACGGCGGCGGCCCGGGCCAGGATCTCACCGCGCCCGGGGAACGGGGTGGCGGCCCAGCCGGGGAACGCCGCGACCGCGCCCTGCACGGCGGCGTCGAGTTCCTCGGTGCCGGCGAGCTTTCCGCGGGCGACGACCTCGGAGGGCCGCGCCGGGTTCGTGTCGACCAGTTCGCCGCCGTCACCGTCGGTCCAGCTGCCTGCGACGAGGTGGCGGATCGTCGCCACGGTCCCGGCGCCGGACGCCTGCTCGGGGGCCGAGACCGTCACGCCGGACCCGCCTTCGCGCGGTCGCGGAGCCCGGGCAGCACGTCGGTGGTGAACTGCTCCAGGAAGCGGTGCTGATCGCCACCCGGACCGTGCAGCACCAGGTCCGTGAAACCGAGGTCGAGGTACGTGCCGATCCGGTCGATCACCTCGGCGGGGTCGTCGGAGACGATGAACCGGGTGTGCGCCTTGTCCGCGTTGGCGTCGGCGAGCCGCTCCATCTCCAGCGGGTCCTCGACCCCGGTCTTCTGCTCGGAGCTCAGTGCCAGCGCCGCCCACCAGTGGCAGGCCGTCCGCGCGGTCTCGATGTCCCGGTCGTAGGACACCTTGATCTCGATCATCCGGCGCAGCGAGCCCGGGTCCCGTCCCGCCGCCTCGGCGCCCTCCGCGACGTTGGCCAGGAGCGTCTTGTACAGCTCCGGGTCCTTGCCGCTGGTGCAGATGAACCCGTCACCGACGCGTCCGGCGAGCTTGGCCGCCAGTGGTCCCGAGGCGGCCACGTAGATCGGCACCGGCTGCTCGGGCCGGTCGTAGACGGTCGCCTTCTCGGTCCGGTAGTAGGTGCCCTCGAAGTCGACCCGGTCCTCGGTCCACAACCGGCGCATCAGGGTGATCGACTCCGCGAGCCGCATCCGCCGTTCCTTCGCCCCCGGGAACTCCGCCCCGGTGGCCGGCGTCTCGTTCATCGCCTCGCCCGAGCCGATGCCCAGGATGACCCGGCCCGGGTTGAGTGCGCCGAGGGTTCCGAACGCCTGGGCGACGATCGACGGGTGGTACCGCAGCGTCGGCGTCAGCACGCTCGTCGCCAGGGTCGCCCGCCGGGTCGCGCCGCCGAGCGCCCCCAGCCAGGCCAGCGCGTTCGGCGCGTGGCCGCCGTGGTGGCGCCACGGCTGGAAGTGGTCCGACACCGCGACCATGTCGAGGCCGCGGTCCTCCGCCTCGACCGAGAACTCGAGCAGCTCCCGCGGACCGAACTGCTCGGCCGAGGCCTTGTACCCGATCCTGATCCCATCCGCGGGCATGGCTGTGCCACTGATGCCGGTCACGTGCTGTCCTTTCCGAACGCGCACCGGGGTGGTCCTCGGGGCGCAGGAGATCTGGTTTCTAGAACAGGTGGTTCTTGCCGCCGAAGACCTCGCTGACCGAGTCGTCGGTGAAGATCCGGCGGATGGAGTCCGCGAGGAGGGGCGCGCAGGACACGACGTGCACGTTGTCCGGCGCTCCCGGGCGCAGCGGGATCGAGTCCGTCACCACGATCTGCTCGAACGGCGAGGCGGCCAGGTTCTCGTAGGCGCGCCCGCTGAACACCGGGTGCGTGGCCGCGGCGAAGACCCGCTTCGCCCCCGCCCGGACCACCGCCTCGCCGGCCGCACGCAGCGTGCCGGCGGTGTCGATGATGTCGTCCAGGATGATGGCGGTCTTCCCGCGTACGTCGCCGATCACGTGTCCGATCTCCGCGACCTGCTGCTGCGGGCGCTCCTTGTCCAGGATCGCCAGCCCGGCCCCCATACGGGTGGCGAACTGCTTGTTCAGCTTGACCCGGCCGGCGTCCGGAGCGACGACGACCAGGTCGCCGTCGAGCCCCGCGAAGTGGTCGGCGAGCATCATCAGGGCGGTCATGTGGTCGACGGGTCGCTGGAAGAAACCCTGGAGCTGACCGGCGTGGAGGTCCATGGTCAGGACGCGGTCGATGCCGGCGGCCTCCAGCATGCGGGCCACCAGGCGGGCCGAGATCGGCTCGCGGGGCGCGGACTTCTTGTCCTGTCGGGAGTAGCCGAACCACGGCGTCACCGCGATCACGCGGTGCGCGCTGGCACCCACGGCCGCGTCGATCATGACCAGCAGCTCGAGCAGGGCGTCGTTCGCGTTGACGCCGTTCTCCGCGTTCGCGCACATCGGCTGGACGATGAACACGTCGGCGCCACGGATCGAGTCGTTGAAGCGGCAGTAGACCTCGTCGTTGGAGAAGGTCTTCAGGGTGACGGGCCCCAGGCCGATGCCGAGCTGCTCGCCGATCGCCCCCGCGAGCGCGGGGTTCGCCCGGCCGGAGAAGACCATGAGGCGTTTGTTGTAGCCGAGCGGGAGGCTGGTGCCGTGGGCCGTCCCCCGGGGGACGTCGGTGTCGATGCTCATCAGATGCGCTCCGTCGATGTCGTGGCGCCGTCCAACAGCGACCTCCCGAGGGAGTAGGCCTCGCGGAGGTCGTCGCCGTCGAAGCAGACGGACGCCCGTTCGCGCAGCACCTCGTTGCAGTTGATGCCCACCGTGTGCGGCAGCCGGTCGAACAGCAGCGTGTCCGACGTCGAGTCCCCGTACGCGATGCACTCCTCCTCGCGCAGCCCCAGCTCGTCGAGCAGCCCCAGGGTGATGTCGACCTTGTGCTGCAGGGTCAGCAGCAGGTCCTGGGTCGTCGGCTCGCCGGGCACCACGCGGGACCCGAACGTACGGTGCGCCCCCCACGCCTCCAGGCGCCGCACGAAGAAGTGCGGGGACTGCGAGATGACCGCGATGTACTCGCCGCGTGCGGTGATGTCGTCGAAGACCTCGCGCACTCCCCCGATCCAGGCCGCGGCCGCGAAGGCGTCGTCGATCTCGGCCTCCGAGGCATCCGCCCAGAGCGGGAGCATGGCCTCCCAGAACCCGATGTCGCTGATCTCGCCGCGCAACCACGCGCGCTCGATCCGGTCGGCCGGCTCGAAGGTCCCGAGGTGACGGGCGAGCTCAACCGACGCCGCTCCTCGCAGCAGGGTCCCGTCCATGTCGAAGACGTGCAGTCGAGTCATCGGTGGCGAACTCCAGGGTCGAAGGATCATCCGGCCCGCCGCGGCCCGACGGACGAGGTCCTTCGGGCCGCGGCGGCGCAGGGGCCGCGGCGGGCGTGCCGCTGGCGGGAGGTCAGACGGTGACGGCCAGCTCGCTGGCGACCGTCCGCATCTGTCCGACGTGGTCGATGTAGTAGGACTCCGGGACGTCCTTCTCCGCGTTGGCGATCAGCTCGGTGAAGTCCCACTTCTTGAGCAGCTTGCCGTTGCGGAACACCGGCTTGAGCACGTTCTCGGACTCGGGGATGGAGCCCTTCGGCACGGTCGTGTAGACGCCGTTCTCGTGCTTGAGCGCGAGCCGGCCCTTCTTCGACGTCTTGAACGTGGCACCGGTGGGCTGCTTGGCGATGTCGCGCCACTCGCCGTCCACGCACACCGCGGATGCCTTCTGGCCGAAGTTCATCGTGTCGCGGTTCCAGTGCTGCAGGAGGCCGCCACCCATGCCGAAGACCGCGTTGTCCGCGGCGAGGCCGCGGCGCTCGAGCTCCATGTAGACCTGCGGCAGGCTGTGGAAGTTCACGCCGTCGCCCTGGACCACCCGGACGAACGGCGGAAGGATCTTGAAGCCCTTCGAGTTGACCTCGTAGCCGAAGGCGTCCATCAGCCACTCGGTTGTGTCCGCGGTGACCTCGACGATGTCGCCCGAGTCCGGACGGATGCCGACGAGGCCCGGGAAGTTCCGGATCTGCTCCTTGAGCTCGCCGCCCACGATGTTCTTGACGCAGTTCTCGTGGTCGTAGGTGTCGGTGAGCAGGAGCGCGCAGCCCTCGGGGGCGAACGTGTCGAGCATGTTGCGCAGGGCGTCGACCTCGTGCTCGCGGCCCCAGGCGCAGAAGCCGGCGTGCTCGGAGTTCGGGCCCGAGTTCGAGACCTTGCCCGCGTTGTAGAAGCGCTTCGCCGCGAGGATGCCGGGCACGGTGTCGCTCTGGTCGAAGTTGACCAGGTGCGCCAGGCCGCCGAGGGCGGCCGACTGCTGCGAGCTGACGCCACGGGCGCCGTAGTCGTGCAGCATGTTGCGCAGCCCGGCCGTGCTGTCGGCCGTGCGCGACAGCGCCTCGCGGATGACCATCTTCGACAGCCAGCTGACGGTGCCGATCGTGGTCGGGTACCAGACGGCGCGCAGCAGCGCGGTCTCGAAGAAGCTGGTGGCCCAGAAGTACTTCGGGTCGGTGTTGATGATCTGGACGAGCACGTTGCGGGACGGCAGGACCGTGCCCTCGGGGACGGCCTCGATCTCGACGGGCAGGAAGCCGCCGTGGTCGTTGAGGATGCCCATCCAGTTCTCGCGGTTGAAGTGCATCCCCTGCTCGCGGACGACGAACTCTGCCTCGTCGATGTCCTCGAGCGAGATCGGCTTCATCAGCTTCTCGCGCAGGTACGCCTGCAGGCCGACGAACTGCGTCACCGCGAAGTCGCCGCCGCGGGACTCGATGTAGCTCGAGACGTACTCGGTGCCCTTCGGGTACAGGGGGTAGTGGCAGTGCTTGTAGTTGTCCGTGTCGATGATCAGGTTGTCGAGATAGCCCATCGGGTGTCGGTCACCTTCCGCGAGATTCGTTTCTACCGACTGCAGTTGTGCCTCTCCGCTGAGACACCGCCGGTGTGGCACTGAAGAACGTGGACCCTGAGGTCCACGTAAACGTGCAGTCTTTCCCGTCCCCCCGGCCAGTCGTTGGACCTTCAGCCGTCGGGCAAACGTCATCTTAACGATTCTATCGTGGTCGTCAACACACTTTGGGCTACGAAAAACCCCAACTTCACGCCCGACCTCACGGCTCGGACACGGGGCCTGGAACGCCCGAAAAGCGAGGTAGTCGCACGTCAGAGGGCCATCCGTGAGCATCGGGCCACCGTGACCGGGGAGAGGCCGGCGCTCCCGCTCCGCGCGACGAGTGCAGGAGCGCGAGCGCAATATCTAGAATCGTTTCTATCCGACCCGTGTCTCGCGCCCGCCGCAGCCGAGCGCTACCCGTCCTTCAGCGCCTCACGGATGGCCTCGGCCGAGGGCATCCCGTTCCGTGCACCGACCGCGCCGACAGACAGGGCCGCGGCACAGTTCGCTGCCTGGACCGCATCCCTCAGGGACTCACCGCAGGCCAAGTGCGCGGCGAGGACGCCGTTGAACGTGTCACCGGCGCCGGTGGTGTCGCGGACCGTCGCCGGCTGGGGCGGGACGTGCTCCGTGTCACCGTCCGCAGTGACGAGGAGTGCCCCGTCGCCGCCGAGGGTCACCACGACCGGGGCTCCGGTACGGCGCGCCAGCGCCTGCGCCCGTGGTGTGGGTCCTGTCGATGCGCCGTACTGCGGGGACACGCCCGACGCCGTCACCACGTCCTCCAGCTCACCCCGGTTGGGAGTGATCACCGGGCCCAGCTCGATGGCCTCGACCACCGCCGGGATGACCGGCGCCGGGTTGAGGATGCACAGCACGCCTGCGGCGGACGCCGCCTCCACCGCCGCGAAGACGGCCGCACCGGATATCTCGGTGCTGACGAGAACGCAGTCGGTCTCCGGCAGCACCCTGTTCAGCGCCGCCCGGACCGCGTCGGGATCGACGTGGTCGTTGGCCCCCGCACCGACGGCGATCTGGTTCTCACCATCGGCGTCCACGACGATGAGCGCGACACCGGTCGGCGTGTCGCGCAGAACGGCGACGTCGTCGACGTTCACGCCCTCCGCGACGAGCTCGGCGAGCGCCGCGCGGCCGAGGTCGTCGGCACCGACCGCACCGATGTAGCGGACCTGAGCGCCGGCACGTGCCGCGGCGACGGCCGCATTGGCGCCCTTGCCCCCGCCGTAGCGCTCGACGCCCGGGCCGACCACGGTCTGACCGGGACCCGGCAGCCGTGGCGTGGTGACCACCATGTCGACGTTGACGGCGCCGACCACCGTGACCCGGCCCGCGCTCACCGTGCCGCCTGCGGCGGGCACACCGAGTCACGCAGCTGGATCAGGGCGGGCATATGACCGACCATCAGGCCGTCCTCCTTCTCCTCGAGGATGTCGAGCAGCACGGTCGCGGCACGGTGACCCATGTCGTGAGCGGGCTGGCGAACGCTGGTCAGCCGCGGTGTGAGCAGTGTGGAGATGGGCAGGTCGTCGAAACCGACGACGCTGATGTCCTCCGGGATACGCAGCCCGTTCGCCTTGAAGCATTCCATCGCCCCGATCGCCATCAGGTCGTTGGCGCAGAGGAGGGCGGTGGGCCGCTCGTCGACCGGCATCCGGACGATCTCGGCCGCGTTCGCCGAGCCGGAGCCCTGCCGGTAGTCCCCGACGTGGACCGGGACGGAGTCGGGATCGATCCCCGCCCCGGCGAACGCCTCGCGGTAGCCCGCCAGCCGCTGCTGGGCCGTCCACAGCGCAGGGGGCCCACCGATGACGGCGAGTCTGCGGTGGCCCTGCTCGAGGACGTGCGCCGCGATCTCCCGCGCTCCCTTGCGGGAGTCGGACACCACGGCCGGCAGCTCCATCCCCGGGATCTGCTCGTCGACGAGGACGACCGGACCGGACCTCGCCAGCTCGAAGAGCGAACGGGGCATCGACCCCGTGCCCGACAGGTAGATCACCCCGTCGACCCGCTGGCTGCGCAGCAGCTTCGCCTGGTTCTCCTCCGGCAGCTCGGTGGCGTCCGGCACCACGAGGACCACGAGCACGTCACGGGCGGCGGCAGCCTTCTGCACACCCTCCGCCACCATGGCGAAGAACTGGTTCGTCAGCTCCGGGACGACCATGCCGATGGTCGACACCGTGCGCCGCTTCAGGCTGCGGGCGGACTCGTTGGGCGAGTACTCCAGCACCCTGATCGCGTCCAGCACCCGGTTCCGCCGCTCGGCGGCGACGGGCCCGCTGTCGTTCAGCACGTAGCTGACCGTGCTGATCGAGACGCCCGCGTGCTGCGCTACGTCCTTCATCGTGGGTCGACGGCGACCTGCCACGGGGTCCTACCTCTCCTACGAGCGAGCGCCGCCCGCCCAGGTGAGGATGGCGGCCCAGAGCTTTTGGTAGCTCGACCATCCGACGAACTCCGGGGGCGCCCAGTGCGGGGCCAGGTCGGAGGTGAACGCGACGGAGCGGCCCTGTCCCGCCTCGCCGACCACCAGCAGCGGGTCACCGTCCGTCTCCACCACGGTCGTGGCGTCCGGCTTGGCGATGACCCGGTTGTACCCGAGCAGGGCCGGCCACTCCGCGGGGGTACCCCCGAGCACCGGGTGATCGGGGGCGGCGAACTGCGCCTTGACCCCGTCCGAAGCCTCGATGCGGTCGTCGTGCGGCAGCATCGTCACCGGCAGGACGTCCGCGAGCGGGCTCATCCCGAACCGCGCCTTGCCGTCGATGCCGGTGAACGACATGTAGCCGCCGATCATCACCAGGCCGCCGCCGCCGCGGGTCCACTCGGCGAGCACCCCGAGCTTGTTGGGGCTGCGCTCCGAGCGCAGGAAGGTCTCGTCCGGGATCAGGAAGGAGTTGGACCCGATGTCGCTGAGCACGACGACGTCGAACTCGGCGAGCTCGGCCGCGGTCTTCGGGAACCGCGAGGAGATCTCGTGGCCGCGCACGTACGTCACATCGAAGCCGCAACGGTCGAGCGCCGCCAGGAACTCCCCCGCGCCCTCCTCGTACTCCGTGTTGTGGAACTGGTCGAAGCCCTTCATGTGGATCGTGTGCTTGATCCAGGACTCGCCGGCGACCAGGACGCGCAGCGCGGCGGACCCGTCGGTCGAGGTGCTCACAGGATCCGGTCCCCCACGTGCGCGGGCAGCGTCCGGGTCTCGGGCATGGCGATCACGTTGACCTCGCGCATGTCCCAGCCGATCATCTTGTCCGGCGCGAGCTCGTAGTAGCTGCGGCCGGCGACCTCGCCGAACTCGAGGTACTTCTCGGCGTAGGGGTGCCCGACGTGGAAGTACTTGTCGAACACCAGCTGCGCGAGGGTCTCGACGAGGGACTCGTCGGTCACCTTCTGCATCGACCCGGTGATCCGGACGCCGCTGACGGTGGCGTACTCCTCCCCCTGGTCGACCAGTGCCGAGAGCGGACGTCCGGCGAGGAAGTTCGCGGCGTGCCGGGAGGCGGCGTCGATCGGGATGTAGACCTTCTTGTCGTGCACGACCAGCCACAGCGGGGACAGGTAGATCGACCCGTCCTCGTTGGCGGTCGCCACCCGGATGGTCTTCGCCCGCGCCAGGTAGGCCCAGCGCTTGTCGCCCCGCAACGGCTGCCAGGTGCTCGCGGTCACGGCCATGATCAGCTCCCTTCCGAGGCGCGGAGCGCCTTGAGCTCGCGGCTGTAGTCCGGCGCGTCGGCGACGCCGACCTTCGGGGACGGACCGGAGGTCCAGAAGAACTTGAAGGGCACGCCGGTGCACTCGAGGGTGTACTTGTAGCCGGCGGGCAGGTAGATGTGCTCGCCCTCGGCGGCCTCGAGAACGATCCTGCGTCCGGCGGCGTCCTCCACCACGAGGTGGATCTTGCCTTCGAGGACGTAGTGCGTCTCGTCGAAGTCCGCCTGGTCCCAGTGGTAGGGCAGGTGGTCCGGCTCGCCGTAGCAGTACCCGTGCCGGAAGTAGCGGGCATCGTCCCGCTCCTGCGACAGGAAGATGTTGGTCTTGATGCCGGTGTTGAACTGCAACGTCGGCATCTTGTCGATCTCGTCGGGCACGATCACCCGCGGGAAGCGGCGCGCGTTGCGCGCCGCCGGGTCGTACTCGGTCACCGTCGTCTCCCTTTTCTGTAGTGGCCGGCGACGTGGGCTGAGCGTCCTGGGTCCCTGCTGTGACGGGTCCCGGCGCCGCCCGTCGAGCCGGAGCGGTGGCAGACGCCAGCCTGCCATGTCTTGTCTGCTGTGTAAACGTATCTCGTAAAACACGCCGAGCCAAATTTTCGGCCGACCGACGACCCGCTGAGCTGCATTGACGTGGAGGCAGCCAGGCTCATAGCCTCATTGAAAGGATTCTGTAACGGAGGAGCATGTCCATGGAGATCCCCGCCACAGCCCTCGGCCCGCTCAAGGTTCTCGACTTCTCGCGGGTGCTCGCAGGGCCGTTCGCCACGATGCTGCTCGCCGACCTCGGCGCGACCGTGACCAAGGTCGAGCGGCCCGGGACGGGCGACGACACCAGGGCCTGGGGGCCGCCGTTCGACGACGCGGGCGAGGCGACCTACTTCCAGTCGGTCAACCGCAACAAGACCAGCATCGCTCTCGACCTCTCCGATCCCGGCGACCTGGCGGTCGCCCGGGCCGAGGCACTGTCCGCGGACGTGGTGGTGGAGAACTTCCGCCCCGGTGTGATGGATCGGCTCGGGCTCGGGCCGGCCGAGCTGTGTGCGGCCAACCCCGGGCTGGTCTACTGCTCGATCACCGGATTCGGTTCGGGCGGCGGGGCCTCGCTGCCCGGGTACGACCTCCTCATCCAGGCGGTCGGCGGGCTCATGAGCATCACCGGCGACCCGGCGGGTGAGCCCCAGAAGGTCGGCGTCGCCCTCGTCGACGTTCTCGCCGGCCTCTTCGCGAGCGTAGGCATCCTCGCCGCGCTGCGGCATCGCGAGAGCAGCGGCACCGGGCAACGGATCGAGGTCGACCTGCTCTCCAGCCTGCTCGCCGCACTCGCCAACCAGGGCGCCGCCTTCACCGCGGGCGGCGTCGTCCCGGCCCGGCTCGGGAATCAGCATCCGAGCATCGCGCCGTACGAGCTCCTGCCCTGCGCGGACCGGGAGCTCGCGCTGGCCGTCGGCAACGACCGCCAGTTCACGGCACTGTGCACCGTGCTCGGACAACCCGCACTGGCGAGCGAGGCCGCCTACGCCTCGAACACGGAGCGGGTGCGCAACCGGGACCGGCTCCGCGCCACCCTGGAGGAGCTGTTGGCGAAGCGACCCGCGGCCGAGTGGGCCGCGGACCTGAGCGCCGCCGGGGTACCGGCAGGCGTGGTCAACGATGTCGCCGGCGCCTTCGCGCTGGCGACAGAGCTCGGGCTGAACCCGGTGATCGAGGTTCCCCGGGCCGACGGAACGCCGGTCCGGCTCACGCGGAACCCGATCACGCTCTCGGCGACCCCGGCCCGCTACGAGACGGCTCCGCCCCGGCTACCGGAGCGGGAGCAGCGGTAGGCGGGGCGGAGGCCGAACGGCCCGCGGGTGCATCGCACCCGCGGGCCGTTCGCGCTCGGGGTGGCGTGACGCGGCTGCCCGGTCACGCCGACCCGACTCGGATCAGCTGCCGAAGCCGAAGATCGTCTTGATCTCCAGGAACTCCTTCAGGCCGAAGTCCGCGTACTCGCGTCCGTTGCCGGACTGCTTGTAGCCGCCGAAGGCACCCGCGAAGTCCAGCCCGTTGCCGTTGACGTGCACCATCCCGGTCCGCAGGCGTCGCGCGACCGAGCGGGCCCGCTCGACGTCGGGCGAGGAGACGAAGCCGGACAGGCCGTAGACGGTGTCGTTCGCGAGGCGGACGGCCTCGTCGTCGTCGGAGTAGGTGGTCAGGGTGATGACCGGCCCGAAGATCTCCTCCTTGGAGATCTCCATGTCGTTCGTGACCCCGGTGAGGATGGTCGGGCGGACGAAGTACCCGCTGTCGAGGCCCTCCGGCCGGCCGAGGCCGCCGGCCACGAGCGTGGCCCCCTGGTCGAGCGCGCTCTGGATCAGTCGCTGCACCTTGTCGTAGGCGGCCTGCGAGATGAGCGGGCCGATCGTCACGCCCTCGTCCTCGGGGTGACCCACGACGATCGCCTCGGCGGCCTTCTTCGCGATCTGCTCGGCCTCCGCAAGCCTGGACTGCGGCACGAGCCAGCGGGAGCCGGCGTTGCAGGACTGACCCGAGTTGGCGCAGACGTCTCCCATGTCCCGCGGGATGGCGGTCTCCAGGTCCACGTCGTCGAGCAGGATGTTGGCCGACTTGCCACCGAGCTCCTGCGCGACCCGCTTGACGGTCGAGGCGGCGCTCTTGGCGACCTCGACGCCGGCCCGGGTCGAGCCCGTGAACGACACCATGTCGACATCGGGGTGCGAGGTGATGGCCGTGCCCACGGTGGGGCCGTCGCCGTGCACGAGGTTGAAGACACCGGCGGGGACACCGGCCTCGTGCAGCACCTCCGCGATGATCACGGCGTTGAGCGGTGCCAGCTCCGAGGGCTTGAGCACGACGGTGCATCCCGCGGCCAGCGCAGGCGCGATCTTGGCCGCGATGAGGAGCGGCGGCCAGTTCCAGGGGGTGATCAGGCCGCAGACGCCGATCGCCTCGTACCGGATCCGGGTCGTGCCGCGGTCCTCGTCGAACTGGAAGTTCTTCAGCGCGTCCAGGGCCGAGGCGAACTGCCCCAGGCCTGCGCCGACCTGTGCGGTGCTCGCGAGCGCGGCCGGAGCTCCGACCTCGGCCATGATCGTGCGGGCGAGGTCCTCACCGCGGGTCTGGTAGACCTCGATGATCCGCTCGAGCAGCGCGATCCGCTCCGCCACCGCGGTGGTGGAGAAGGTCTCGAACGCGGCACGGGCCGCCTTCACCGCGCGGTCGACGTCCTCCGCCCCGCCGAGCGCGACGGTCGCGATCGACTTCTCGGTCGACGGGTCGATGACGTCCATGGTCTCCGACGTCGTGGGCTCCACCCATTCGCCGTTGATGTAGAAACGATCTGCGTTGTGCAACTTTTTCTCCTCGATCAGTGCATCCACGTCGACTTCTGCTGCCCGTGCACGCGAGGGACAGTCCGGCGAGAAAGGCAGTTGAAGTGCGGTGATCCTCGATCAGACTCCCGGGGACACGCCGTGACGCGCCCGCCGCACTGCGGACTAGAAACGATTCTATATCGTAGCGACACGAAGACCGCGGGTCAAGCCGAGCCCGCGCGTCGAGCCCGGTCGACCGAGAGGCGTCGACATGGCTGTGGGTGTGGTCGACGGCCCGGGACGTCGACCACACCCACAGCGGCGAACCAGGAGCTCAGCTCTTGACGCCGACGGCCTCCTCGGGGACATGACCGTTCTCGAGGCCGGAAGAGGCCGGACTGTCGACGTACGGCGGGGGCGGCGCTCCCCAGTAGGCGTCGTCGAGGCCGCGCACCTCGTCCGCGGTCGACACGCGCAGACCGATCGTCTTCTCCAGCGCCACGATCACGAGCAGACCCGTCACCCCGGCGACGACGACCGTGGCCACGACGCCGACCGCCTGCCAGCCGAGGTTGATCGTGGCGTGCTGCGGGGCGTACTCACCGGTCAGACCGAAATAGCCACCGGTCTTGTCACCCCATCCGACCACGCCGCCCGCGAGAGCCGAGTAGATACCGCCGCCGAGGGCCAACGGAACGATCTTCTTGTCGTCGATGCCCAGCCGGACCAGGACCCGGTAGGTGCCCCAGACGACGAACGAAGCGATGAACGACACGATGAGGATCTCCCACGGCTTGCCGACGTCCAACGACGTACCGGAGCCGATGTAGCCGGCGGCCACGCCGATCAGCGCCATGATCGGGTTGCGGGACCGGTACGCGATGATCGCCCCACCGAGCCCGCCGCCGACGTAGGACATGAAGACGTTGATCACGACGATCCCGAACCCGCTCGTCGTGAGCGAGATGCCGAAGTAGCCGGAGCCCGGGACGATGTACCCACAGCCCAGGAAGGCGAAGGGGGCAGCGAACATGAGCACCGCGACACCGAACGCGCTCCAGCCGAGGTTGTGCGGCACCGGTCCGGACGTCCCGGGGTGTGACGTGAAGGAACCCAGACGGGGTCCGGCACGCCAGGCCAGGATGAGTGCCCACACGCCGACGACGATGTAGAGCGAGTACGTGCCGATGTAGTCGTGGACCCCGCGGTTGGTGAGCGGGCTCGTCGACCCCCACGTCAGGTACAGCGCCACAGGCACGACGATGCCACCGGCGACGGCGGAGATCACGTACATGGGCACCGCCTTCACGCGTTCCAGGCCCGCCGAGTGCAGGAGCGCACCCGCCACGGCGCCGTAGGCCATGAAGAACGCGAGGAAGATCTGGAAGACATCGGCCTCGGGCGAGACGGCGGGATCGAGGTCCTGCGAGAACGTGGTGACGTTGGGCCCGAAGAGCCACCAGTCCGAGATCGCCTGCGTGATCGGACTGGGGATTCCCAGGGCCTGGTAGAACTGGATCTCCCAGATCGCGTAGCCGATGATCGCCAGGGCGCCCCCCGCCAGCAGGGCGCACACGAGTTTCTGAACCCAGGTGTCGAGCATGTTCTTCCGGCGGACCAGGCCCGCGTCGATCAGTCCGACCGCGCCGACCACGAACAGCAGGCACACCGTCGCGAGCGCGTAGAACACGTCCTGGAGATAGGACGCTTCGGACACCTGATCAGGGAACTTGGGCGGGACGCTCATGTCCACGACAGCAAGGAATGCTTGCACGGATTCGTCCTCCTGCTCGCTTCGCCGACACAGGACGAAGAGGTGGGGGTGATAGAAAGGGTTATGCTGCAAGCGCACCCACTGCGGCGTCAAGCTTCACGAGCAACAGAACTAGAAAGCTTTATCTCTTGGTTACACGTTTCGAGTCGTTCTTCACTTTTCGTGCCTATAAGTCCGTTTCCATCAGCCACTTCCCCCGGCCGGAGAGCCGATATCCGCGCTGGACATCCGCGGTAGCCCGCCGCCGGCGGGCGCAGTCGCTGCGCCGGCTGGGGCGAGAACTAGAAATGATTCTAGTGCTGTCGCCCTCCGTATCCGCGCGCCGACCGAGGCGACGGATCCGGACGCCGAGAAGCCGCCGGGCCGCTCACATCTCGTAGCGGAGTGGTCGTGCCTGTCCGCGCGGGAGAAGGGCGACGACACCGACGCGGTGGCTCTGGCCGACCTACTCGCCGAGCGCGGGACGGTGGCCGCGCCTCGATTCCGCCTTCCGCACGACGCGGCCGATCGAACCAGTGCGAGCAGGTGCCGCCCCGCGTGTTCGGGCGCCTCCCACGCCGCGGCGGGTGTGGGGAGCTCCGCCGGGCGAGGCCTCGAAAGCGCAGGAGTGGGATGGGAGTCGGCGACGTCGCGGTTTGCCGCAGCGGGTGTCTGCGTGGCGGCAGTCGGTGCCGGTTCTGCGGGGTCGACTGCGTTGGCGATTCCCCCGAGGGCCAGGAGCGCGAGGAACCCTCCCCCATCCGCCAGGGCGAACCGCTGCGGCTGACGGCGCCGTCGTCACCTACTCACCGCAACACCAGCCGCCGTTGTCAATCTCGCGGCCGACCGGTCAGACGACCTCTGCCACGACCTTCTCGATGTCTTCCTGGCCTGAAGAAGCTTCCGAACTCCTCGATGCCGCCCCACTCGTCCATGGCGATGACATCAGCGTTCTCGTCCTCGGCGAACTGATGGTGGTCTGCACCCTTGCTCCGCCCGTCCGTGGCGATCCCCTTCATCATCCCGGCGGGCCGGTCGAACACCTCCCGGAACTTTCGATCTGCGCACCCGGGAACGTGACGATGACGATGACGGACATGGCAGTCCTCCATTGTCGAGTCGGATCGCACACCACGCGGGTCGATGCGGTCCGTGGCAGCCGATTCCGTCGTTACTTCGGTGGTCACAACCGGCCGGTACGCGCGATCACCTCGCTGGCGATGTCGACCATCTGGTCAAGGCCGGTGAACATCGCGAAGGTATCGCCGACATTGATATCCGACATCAGCGAGTCGGTGATCCATCAACCATTGTCAGGGCGCACGGCGCCCTGTTCGCCGGCTGCTCGGCCCCGAGGGCTCAGCCGGTAAATTCGTTGACGCCGAGGGCGAAGTCCCAGTGGCCGACCCCGTTGCCGGCGAGGCCCACCGTGACCACGCCCACTCCTTCCAGCCAGTGCGCCATCTTCAGGCCGCCGACGTCCAGCGGGCGCAGCCCGAGGCTCTCGATGAATGCCGCCACACCCGCCTTGGCCTGCGCATCATCGCCAGCGATGAAGACGTTGGGCCGGCCCTTCTCCAGGACATTACGAAAAATGGTGTTGAATGCCTTCACCACGCTGGCGCCGGCCGGGGCCACCTTGGCGACTTCCTGCGCGATCGAGGTCTCCTCGCTGTGGGCCAGTCCGTCGAACGTGGCGTTGAAGGGGTTGCTGATGTCGACGATGACCTTGCCCGCGAGGGCGTCTCCGTACTCGGCGACGACCGGAACGACACCGTCGTACAACAGGGCCGTGATGACGATGTCCCCGGCCGGGACGGCGCCCCACTTGCCCGTCGTCGCGCCGCCGCCCAGAGCGCTGGCCAGGTCATCGGCCTTGGACTGATCGCGTCCCATGACCTCGACGAAGTTGCCGCCCGCCACCGCGAGCGTGCCGATGGTACGGGCCATGTTCCCCGTACCGATGAGGGTGATGCTGCTCATGAGGTGTGCTCTCTTCCTGTTCTCGAGGTGTCGCTCTGTCTCGTTCGTGCCGGGTCAGGCGCAGGGCGTCGGCCGCGACGTTTCCGGGCCGACTGCCGCGCCTTTCCCGGCACCTCCGGCTCGTCTTCCGCCGGTAGATCGGGCTGCGTGAACCTGCCGCAATTCCAAAAAAGAGGGGGTCAGGTCAGGGACATGGGCCGAGGGCATCCCGTGATCGTTACTCTCCCTTGGTTTGCAGTTCCCAGGACTGCATGCCGATGAGAGGCGCGAGGTGACCCTGCATCTCGACGGCGGACGGCAGCGGGCGCCAAAATATGGTCACCTCGGCAATCTTGCCGTCCGCGTCGAGCAGGATGCAGTCCATCCCGTTGACCGCCGTGTCTTCGATCTGCAGCCGGAAGAATGCGGCGTGGTGGGTCTCGCCGCTGAGGACCTCCTTGTAAGTGAGGTCCGCCGCCACCGTGGAGATGCCCTGGATGGCTGCCGTGACGGCCTCGCGGCCGGTGAGCGGCTCATCGCTGAGCGGGCTGATCAGCACCACGTTCTCGGCGAGGACACGGGCGAGAGCGTCTTTGTCCGCGCCGCCGTGCATGCAGTCGACGAAGGACTCGACGGTGGCGCGGTGCTGCGCGAACGTGGTCATGGCTACTCCTCGTTGTTCACATGGCCCAGGTGGCGCCGGTCGGTTGGTCATCGGTGAGCCGGCCAGCACATCGATCATGCGTCGGCAGGCCGGCGATAGGTCGATCACGGATTTCCTCCAGAGCTTTGCTTCACGAATGGCACTCCTTCACCAGTAGACACCGACCGGTGGGCACGGATCATCGACAGCACGCGAATCCGGCGCCCGCGCAACACTTCGGCGTGTTGCGGATGTCCGCGTTCGAGATCAGTTCGTTGTGGCGACCGGGTTGTTGGGGGTGCGCCCGCGGCATTCCTGGTGTGTGGTTCAGATGGCGGTGGTGCCGCCGTCGGTGACCAGTTCCAGGCCGTTGACGTAGCTGGAGTCGTCGGAGGCGAGGAACAGGGCGGCGGTCGCGATTTCTTCGGGGCGGCCCATCTTTCCGCGGGGGATGAGGGACTCGAATGCGGCCTTGGTTGCCTCGTCGAACAGTTCTTCCTGTTTGGCGGTGGCGACCTGGCCGGGGGTCAGGACGTTGACCCGGATCTTGCGGTCGCGCAGTTCGTTGAGCCAGACGCGGGCCCAGGCCTGCTGGACGGCTTTGCTTCCCGCGTAGAGGCTCCAGCCGGGGAAGGCGCCGAGGGAGGCGTTGGATCCGGTCATGAAGATCGAGCCGTTGTCGTTGATCAGCGGCAGTGCCTTCTGCACGGTGAACAGGGTGCCGCGCGCGTTGAGCCAGAAGGCGCGGTGGAACTGTTCCTCGGTGATCTCGCCGAGGACGGCGGGTTCGCCCATCCCGGCGCTGGCCCACAGCACGTCGATCGAGCCCTTTTCCCGCTTGACGGTGTCGTACAAGCGGTCCAGGTCGTCCAGTTCGGCCGCGTCACCCTGGACGGCGGTGACGTTGCGGCCGATCAGTTTGACGGCGTCGTCCAGTGCTTCCTGCCGCCGGGCCTGGATGAAGACGTGCGCTCCTTCCTCGACGAACAGTTTGGCGCCGGCCAGTGCCATGCCGGTGGATCCGCCGGTGATCACCGCTACCTTGCCATCGAGCTTTCCCACGATCACTCCGGTGAATTGATGGGTATCCGAGACAGTTCGGGTTCTTATATACACCAGACTGTGTACGTAACGTACCCGATGGCCGGTCGGAGCGCAAGCTACATACACCGGTCGGTACCGACCACGCCGTGGGACGCCCGGCCCGCCGTGGCGCACCGACGATCACCGGGACCGCTCTATGTAGACCGGTCTGTACCGAACGGTCTATGCTCGAGGCATGACGGAGTTGGAGAAGGGCCCCCTGGGCCGGCGTCGCGGCAGGGGCGCACGCGAGCGCATCCTCGGCGCGTCACAGCAGCTGTTCCGCGATCAGGGCATCAACCGCACCGGCATGGACCAACTCTGCGCCGTGGCCCAGGTGTCCAAGCGCACGGCCTACCAGCACTTCACCAGCAAGGACGAACTCGTCGCCGAATACCTGCGCCGATTCGATCCCGACGTCATGCCCGGAGTGTTCGACCGCACCGACCTCACACCCCGCGAACGAATCCTCGCCGCCTTCGAGGTACCCGCGTCCACGCCCCTGTGCCCCTACATCGCGGCGGCCGTCGAACTCCACGACCCCCAACACCCCGCGTCCCAGTACGCACGCGACTACAAGACCGCCATCGCCGCGCGGCTCACCGAAACCGCCCGCGAAGCCGGCGCCACCAATCCCGAACAACTCGGCGAACAACTGGCGCTGCTCATCGACGGCGCCTCGGCCCGCACCCGAGTCCTCAACAGCGAATCCTTCCCCACCGCCGCCGCCATCGCCGCCGTCCTCATCGACAACGCCATCCCCGCGTCATCTCCTCGGCAGCCCAGCGATGACCGCGGAACTACCGGGTCTGCTCCCGTTCCGGTGGGAGGCCAATGACGGCCCGATCACGCCTCGTCGGCCGGAAGACGACGTCGAACTCCGAATCGATCGACGCCGGCTCCACTTCTACGGCGCCCCCGTCGAGATGTGGGTTCATACGACTGCTGTCATTCCGCCGTCGATGAAGAGGACCTGTCCGTTGACGTAGTCAGACGCCCGGGAGGCGAGGAAGACCGCGGGGCCGACGAGGTCGTCGACGGTGCCCCAGCGGGCGGCGGGGGTGCGACCGAGGATCCAGGCGTTGAAAGCGGGATCGTCGACGAGCGCCTGGGTCATCTCGGTGTGGATGTAGCCCGGGGCGATGCCGTTGATCTGCAGGCCGCCCGACGCCCACTCCGCGGTCATCGCCCGGGTCAGGCCGCGCAGGCCGCCCTTCGCCGCGGTGTAGGCGGCGATAGACGGGCGGGCGAGCTCCGTCTGGACCGAGCAGACGTTGATGATCTTGCCGTGGCCGCGGGCGAGCTGGTGGCGGGCGACCTCGCGGCCGACGATGAAGGCGCTGCTGAGGTCGGTGGTCAGGACCCGGTTCCAGTCCGCCAGGCTGACGTCGAGCAGCGGCTCGCGGTGCTGGAGGCCGGCGTTGTTGACCAGGACGTCGACCGGCCCCACAGTGGCCTCGACCCAGGCGACGCCCTCGGCGACCGCATCGGGGTCGGTGACGTCGAACGCCCGCGCCGCGACGGCGTCGTCACCGAACCGGTCAGCCAGCACGGCACGGGTGCGGTCGAGCCGGTCCGGGACGAGGCCGTTGAGCACGAGGCGTGCCCCGGCCCGCACCAATCCGGTGGCGATGGCCAGGCCGATGCCCCGGCTCGACCCGGTGACCAGCGCGGTGCGCCCGGTCAGGTCAAACAGCGATGCTCCCTCGCCGGGTGCCTCCGCTTGTGGCGCCTCGGTCACGCGATCCTCCGGTCGGTCGGACGGGACTTCTCAGGATGCCGGTACATCGACCGGGCGGGGAGGACGTTGCGGCGGGAGAACCCGAACGAAGTCGCTTCTCCCCGAGAGAGAGCGCTCTGACGAGGACGGGCGACCACCGTCGGGCGTACCGGACCACATCCGAAATGCGTGCCCCGGCCACCTGTCGGAGGTGTCATGACCGCAGCCCGCCCTGGGGAGCTCAGGGAATGGTGGAGACGAAGGGTCTGGTCGGCGCGATCGAGGCGGCCGACGCCATGGTCGAGGCGGCGAACGTCGTGGTCGAGGGGTGATGTCAGCCGTCTGCGGCATGTTGGGCTCTGCTCGCCCGCTACCGCGTGCCCGGCGACAACCGGGAGGCCCTTCTCGCCGCGATGGCGGACCCGCGCGACACGCGTCTACGCGCCGGCCGCACCGGCTGGGCGCTCAACCGCGACGCCCGCGACGAGACGGCGTTCGTCGAGCAGTACACGGTCGCGTCCCGGGAGGAGCACCATCACGATCTCGTCGACGTCCTCGTCCAGGCCG
>NZ_JAOPWR010000555.1 GCF_025965585.1 Pseudonocardia sp. | reverse complement strand
GGATGACCCCCGCGTGCGCGGGGACGACGAGAGGTGGCGGATGGTCCACACCCCGGTCACGGGATGACCCCCGCGTGCGCGGGGACGACGAGAGGTGGCGGATGGTCCACACCCCGGTCACGGGATGACCCCCGCGTGCGCGGGGACGACAGGTATTGGCCGCTGTTGAGGAAGGTGCCGTCCGGATGACCCCCGCGTGCGCGGGGACGACCTGCACAAGGGCACCCCGCTGGAGACCATGTCGGGATGACCCCCGCGTGCGCGGGGACGACCAGTAGTCGTGACTGTCGTTCCGCTGGCGTAGCGGATGACCCCCGCGTGCGCGGGGACGACGGTGTTCTGGGCTTTGTTGCCGTCGATGGCGAGGGATGACCCCCGCGTGCGCGGGGACGACGTGGTTGACGCCGTTGTAGCTGACCGTGACCTGGGATGACCCCCGCGTGCGCGGGGACGACCACCGTCACGGTCAGGGTGGGTCGAGTGGTCGGGGATGACCCCCGCGTGCGCGGGGACGACGTCGGAGGCGACGGGCCGCACCTGCCACCAGCAGGATGACCCCCGCGTGCGCGGGGACGACACTTGCTGACCTGCGGCTTTACCGGCGCTCTCGCGCGCAGAGCATCAGTCCGTCGAAGTCGACGGGGTACCACCGATCACGCCCTGCCGTCCGGATGCTCCATCCCTGCTCGTTCTTTGCCGGCTCGATCATGACGAGTTGTCCGTCGTGGATCCGGTCGGACAGTACTGTCCAGAGCTTCTCCCGGACGCGTGCGCTCGGGTTCCCGACGAAGACACCGGCGGCGACCTCGATCATCCAGCGGGTGAGGTGGCCTCGAAGGCCCTCGGCCGCGGCGATGAGCACTATGACGGTCAGAACGGGACCTCCGCTTCGCCTGTCTCTGGGCCGGTGATGCCGACGAATGATTCGGTGTCCCATCCGTCTGCGAGGTCCGAGGCCCAGTTCACCCCGCCGGCAACGGTCCCGCTCTGCCCGTCCCAGAGGTGGTTCCAGTCCTGTTCAGATGCCTCGGATCCCGGTTCGAGCAGGAGCGATTTGATGTCGCGGATGATCTGTCCCATCAGTGCCCCGTCGGCGACTCGGTCTCGGAACGCGGTGCGCGCGTCTCGTTCGGTGAGGTGGCCGCGGGCGGCGAGGTCGAAGGCGAGCGGGATCGTGTAGTCGGCCTTGTAGAGGTCGGCGATGTCGAGGACGAACGAGTTTGCGCTGCCGGTGTGCACGAAGCCGAGTGCCGGGCTGGCGCCGATGCCGACGATCGCGGCGTGGCAGATCCCGTAGAGACAGGCGTGGCCGGCGGATAGCAGCCGGTTGACGTCGTCACCGGCGGCGAAGGGTTCCCCGGCCCGGTATTCGCGTCCGCTCCAGGCCACGCCGGTCCGCTTGCTGTGCTCGCGGTACAGCCGCTTGACCCGGGCGCCTTCCTTCCCGCGGAGCTGCTGCATGGTCGCGGTACTGACGTCGTCGTCGGAGAACCGCATGCTGTACATGCGGCGGGCGACCCCGAGGCGTTCCTTGGTTCGGGTCACCAGGTAGGCCTGCCGCATGAGCAGTTCGGAGCCGCGGCTGGGGCCAAGGCCCGCCGCGTACATCCGGACGCCGCGTTCTCCCACCCAGCACACCGTGGTTCCGGAGTCGGCGAGCAGGCGGATCGCGCCGTGCGTGATCCGGGTTCCGGGTCCGACGAGGACGGTTGCCACCAGGGCGGCCGGGATGCGGACGGTGCGTTGCTTGTTGACCAGGACGACGGCGTTGTCGTCCCGGTCGATGTGGGAGCGTTCGACGTAGACGGTCGAGAGCCGGTCCTCGATGCGGTGCAGGTCCTGCGGGCCCGACAGCCACCACATGTCAGGTGGCTATCGGGGCGAGGGTGATGAGCCCGCACCCGTAGGCCCGGGCCGCCCCGACCCCGCCGAGCAGGCTGGCCTGGGCGAGCTCGGGATCCTCGATGCGTAGGCGGCCGTCGAAGGTGGCCGTCTGGATCACGACACGGCGGCCGCTGGTGGCGCCGGATTTGGTGAACACCATCCGGCCCCGCTCGCCGAGTCGCACGTCGGGCGGGCCGTCGGTGGTGGGTGGGATGCTGAAGCCCCACTTCCCGACCCGGTCGGTGAGCCACTGCAGCTGGTGGGCGGCAGTACGGTGGGCCACCCGGACTCCGCGGGGACGCTCGGCCGCCTCGAGGCGGTGACGTTGGGCCTCCGAAGGCTTCTGTGGAGTGCGGGTGGCGCTGACCGGGTTGGCGCGCAGCCGGAACCGATACTCGCGGCCGCGTTCGGCCCGGTCCAGCAGCGGCTGGTAGGACCGGACGAGGGCCTGTGGCTCGTCGGCGGCGGCCCAGCCGGCCTGCTCGATGAGGTGCTCCCAGCTCGGGGTGGACTGGGTGAGCACCAATAGCGAGGCTCGGTGCGCGCTGGTTTCCAGTCGCCACAGCACGCGTTCGGTGACGGGCTGGCGGCTCAGCCCGCCGAGCACCGCGGCGTGCATCCGTTGTGGGTTGCGCAGGAGGTTTTGCGCTCCGGTGCGCAGCGGGTTCAGGTAGATGCGGGACAGGTAGGGCATCGGGTCACCACCCCAGTAGGGCGAACGGATCGTGGTCGTCCCCCGTGGGGGCTTCTCCCGATGAGGGCGGGCGGACCCAGGTATGCGCGACCCGACGGGTGGCGAACGATCGCGATCGGGGGTCGAAGGACCGGGGCAGGTCGGCGACCAGGTCGTCGCCGTCGGGATCGTCCAGGGTCACCGGCAGGTCGACCGGCGCCGATCGACGCTGCCCGGATGCCGGCTCGGCCTGCCACGGAACCTGCCGCAACACGGTCAGCGGGTCGCCGGGCCAGAGCGTGCCGGCGTCGGTTGGGGACAGCACGAGCGGCTGTGTGGGTACACAGGCGCGACGGCCGAGGGCGAGCGGGAACGCCGGCCGCCGCAGGGCCTCGTGCAAGGTGTCCAGCACGCCGCGCGGGCCGCCGATGGCGACGACGAAGACCGCGTCCTGCAAGTAGAACCGCTGGGTGACGTGGGTGTACTTGGCCGGCGAGGTGGGTTTCTGGGTTCCCTTGCCGGCCAGGGCTGCCGAGGGCAGCGGGGTGCCCCGGTAGTCGCTGACCGTGTGGTAGTCGCGCAGCAGCGAACCGGGCCGGTCGGTGCGCACCCCGAGCCGCAGTTGCAGCAAGTCCTCGATGGGGTCCTGGCGGCGGCGGCCCTCGGCTGCGGCCAGCAGCCCGACCACGCCGCTCTTGGTGGGCTCCCCGCGGGTCTCCCGGCGGTTGAACTGGCTGGCCGCGCCCCAGGACTGCAGCGGCCCGGCGAGCCGCAGGACGAGGCTGAACTCTGTGGCTGCCATCGGGGTCAGGCTGCGCCGGTCGTGAGCCGGCCGCGGACGGTGTCGGTGACGGTGGTGACGAGCTTGGGGAACGGCAGCGGGGCGCCCAGCACGGCCAGTTCGTTGTCGCTCTTGGCCGGGCTGTAGGTGGAGGCGACGGCGAGGGGGGCGCGGCCCCAGAGCTCGTTCGCGCGGGCGAGTTCGTCGATCAGGCGCTGCACGGATTCCCCGACGATGCCCTCCCGCGGCGGCACCGGCTTCTCGAACGCCGAGACGAGGTTGACCGGCTGGTCCTCGCGGATCACCACGGTGACCAGGTTGGGCAGGGTGCGGTGGGCGAAGGAGTTCTGGTGCCCGGTGGGCATCGAGGTGACGAATGCGGTCAGGAACACCCCTAGCGCGGTGGCCGCGGCCTCGATATCTCCGCCGAGGTTGTCCACCAGCTGGTGCACCCCGAGGGTGGCGAACCGGTAGAGCGTGGAGGAGTTGAACTCGACGGTGCCGATCATCCCGGCGCCGCTGTCGTCGGTGTTCTCGTCGTCGACGGCGGTGTAGTAGTCGAACTCGGTCTCCACCGCGTGCGTCGAGAGCGCGTGCGCGACCTGGGTCGCGGCGTCGACGTTGAGGCCGGGGATGTCGGCGACCATCCGGCCGAACAGCGCCACGTCGATGGGGTGCCCGCTGCCCAGCTGTTCCTTGACCGGCAGGTCCTTGAGGGCTTCCTCGAGTGCCTTGTCGGCCAGGGCGGCGAGCTCGTGCGCGCGGTCGGCGACGAGATCGACGAGGCGGTCGACCTGCGGCAGCCCGAAGAACAGCAGGTACGCCGTCTCGGTCGCCTTCTTGCCCGGCTTGATTCCCAGCGGGCTCAGCAGCGCGGTCGCGATCCGGGCGGCCGCCTCGGCCTCCAGGCCGGTGCGGGCGGTGAGCCGGTCGCGAAGCAGAGCGGAGATCCGCTTGGTCCGGGTGGCCAGCTCGGCCTCCGGGACCTGGTTGGCGAAGGCCTTGCGGGCGGCGCGCTTCCAGGCCTGGGAGGACACCCGGGCGCGGCGGGCACCGCCGTAGACGGCCTGTTTGGGGCTGCCGGCGTCATCGCGGTTGAGGTTCGACGGCGGCACCGTCTGCAGGATGTGGATGTCGACGTAGGTGCGGTTCACGCAGGCTCCTCGGTACGAGTCGGGAAGAGATCAGGCGGGGGTGCCGGCCGGGGCGTCGGCTTTCGGGGTCCAGGCGAAGTACTGCGCTCCCCACCGGCGGCGGACCCGCGCCTGGCCGTCGGGGAACTGCCAGCGGTACAGGTCATCGACGAGCTGGGTGTAGTCCAGGCCCGGTTGGGAGGTGACCCCGCGGAGCTGGGTGATCAGGCCTCGCAGGTGGTGGCCGACCTCGCCGAGTGTGGTGGCGGTTGCGGCGGCGCCGAAGCGGCGGTCCACCGCGGCGGCGCTGGACTTGTCCCGCTCCCGGAGCTTCAGCAACGCTGTCCCGAGCCCGACCCCGGTGCGGTGCACGGGCTGGCGCTGGGACTGCTGGTGCACCGCGAACAGGGTCAGCGCCAGGTGCTCGGCGCGCAGCCGCGCCGACAGCCGGCCGTCTGCGTTGAGGGCGGTGTAGTACGGCCACATCTCCGGGACCGTGCCCGGTTCACGCCCGATGCCTCGGCGCAGGGCGGCGAGGTCCGCACCGGGGGCGGGGCCGCGCTGGGTCCAGGCGCCGCTGCCGTCGGTGTGGCGTTGCCAGTAGTGGGGCCGGGCTTCGGTCCGGGGGTCGGTCATCGGGGCGCTCCTGACTCGGCGAGCGGCGGTTCGGCGGGGTCGGGGTCGACCGAGCCGAGGACCTGGGTGATGGTCGTGCGGTAGCGGGCCTCGGCGAGGCTGAGGCGGTGGGCGAGCTTCTCGGTCTGCTGACGGCCCAGGAATGCGGTCGGGGGTGCGGCCGCGAGGGCCGGCTCGGCGGCAGCCCATGCGAGCCGGCGGGCGACGATCTTCCAGGCGCGTTCGGCGTCGTCGACCCGATCCGGCTGCCGTTGCAGCCCGGCGAGCATCCGCCGCACGACCGGGGTGAACTCGTTCACCAGCGCCTCGCCCAGGCGCAGGCTGCGGTCCCAGGGCAGCTTGTCCCCGCCGGCCGCGAGGCGCAGGTCATCGCCCAGCTTGTTGGCGGCGTCGCGCAGCCGATCGGCCTGGTCGGCGACGTCGAGGAGCAGCTGGCGTACCGGTGAGTCCGGGGACAGCGCCGCGATCGGCAGCGGCATCGCGTCGACCATGACGTCCTCGACGACCGCGGACTGGTTGCCGTAGAGCACGCCGACGGTGAGCACCTGCAGCGGCAGATCCAGCGGGACGTGGCCAAGGGCCTGCAGGTCCGCGAGCTGCTGCAGCAGCGCAGTCGTGGTGACCGTGGCCGCGGTGTCTGCCCGGGTGGCGAGCAGGGCCGCCATGCCCCGCCACGGGGCTCGGCCGGGCTGGTGGCGGATCGGGCGCCGCGGCGGCTCGCCGGGCTTGGGCTTGTCGACCTGGCGCCACGCCGTGTGCGGCTCGTCCTCGGGCAACGGCGCCAGCCGGTCCCCGGCGGCCAGCACCACCCGCCGCACCAGGGTGCGGTCGTGCTGGTCGGTCTCCGGGACCAGCCGGATCCGCCGCGACTGCCAGGTCAGCAGGTCCAGCAGGCCAAGGGCGGGGCGGCGGCTCCACGCCGGGGTGGCCACCGGGGCGCTCCACTGCGGACGATCCTCTGGTCGTAGGCCCTGCCGGATGATCGGGGTGTTGAGCAGGATCGTCTCGAACAGGGTCGCGCCCAGCGGGATGACGACCCCGAGGTTGCCGAGCGGGCCGGTCGGGTTCCCGGTCGTCTTGCCCGCCTTCACCGCGAGGTCGCCGACGGCCCCGGATTTGATGGCTGCGGTGTCCCAGCAGTGCGTTGCGAGCAGCGCCCGCGCGGCCTCGGCCGGGGTCAGCGGCGGCGGGTCGCCCTCGGTCCGGGCGCTGAACAGCGGGACGTTGTTGCCGGTGGCCGCGGCGGCGAGCAGCACCGAGGTCGGTTTGGTCTCGTCCTTCGCCGTGCGCAGCCCGCCGACCTGCGCGAACGGCTGCACCGGATGGAACAGGTCGAAGCGGTCGGCGTGCTCGGCCAGGTACGCGGCGATCCGCTCGGCGTCGAACCGCCCGGCCCGCCACCGCTGCGCCCACTCGGCCTCACTGCGCGGCACCCCGAGCGCGGCCCAGACCGTGGGCAGCAGCACCTGGCGCAACAGCGCAACCGCCTGCAGTGGATCGTCCAGGGCGAACCCGTCGAACTCGGGAGCTCCCGTTAGGGCATCGCCCATAGATCTTTCCGTGCGCGTCCCTCCGGACAGGACCGGGATCCACGGCTCGGTTGCCAGGTTGAAGGTCAGCACGACACGGGACTCGTTCGAAAATGCATAGTTGTTAACGACCGATGTGACGCGAATCGGTAACGAACGGCCATACCGAGGCCGAGTACTCGTGCACGCGCTTCCCGGCAGTTGCCGGGGTCATCCGTGCATAGTTGTCGCGCTGGCACCAGCGGCGATGTCGTCCCCGCCGCCGCGGGGTGGCTCACCCGGTCCGTCCGGTGAGCCGTTCGTCGAGCAGCCCGAGTTCCTCGGAGTAGCGGAATCGGTAGCCGCCGAGGTCGGCCGCGAGGTCGTCGTCCAGCGGCAGTGCCCGGGCGCGCCGTAGCCACGGGTCCAGGCCCCACCCGGGCAGCGGTCGAAGGGTCTGCTGCGCGGCCGCGGTGACCGTGGCGTAGGGCGGCAACCGGACCGAGCAGCGGGCCACCTCATCGAGCACCTCTGGATCAGACACCGCGACCCCGCCGTCCGGCCCGAGCGGGCGCCCGGCCAACGTGGCGTAACCGCGGTCACTGCGGCGCACGAGCACCACCTCGATCGACTCGTCGCCGTCGCGGACCGCTGCCTCGAGGGCGTCGTCCTCGGCCGCGGCGACCGAGCGATCGTGCAGCCCGGCCAGGGTCGGCGTGCCGAGCGCACCGTCGGAGGACAGCAGGTACTGCGCCGCGTTCGCCGCACGTTCGTCCTGCTCCACAGCCCACTGTGCGTAGGCCGCCGCGGCCGGTTCCCGCCAGCTCTCCGGCAGGTCGCCGACGTCCTCGGTGTAGCCGTGCGCCACCAGCGCCGGCACGTCCGCAGGCACGTTCCAGCCCGAGCCCTGCGCCGCCTCGATGACCAGCGCGGCCGAGCGCAGCAGCAGATACTCGCCGTAGACCGCGCGGCTGCCGCCGGGGAACCGTGGCGGCCCGTCGGTCTGCGGCGCCATCCCGGCCACCACCACCCGCGGGGTGCGGACCGGCGCCTTGCGGTCCTCGTCCGGTCGGGCGTGGCGGTGCAGCCGGCCGACCCGCTGCAGCAGCAGGTCGATGGGGGCCAGGTCGGTGATCAGCAGGTCGGCGTCGACGTCGAAGGACTGCTCGGCAAGCTGGGTCGCGACCACGACCAGCCGGGGCGGGCGCGCCGGAGCGCCCTCCCGGTCCGGCGCCCCCAACAGCCGCAACACCCGATCGGTGCGGTCGGCCCGGTCGCCGGCGGTCATCCGCGCGTGCAGCAACACCGCATCCACGCCGAACACCGCCTTCACCGCGGCGTAGGTCTGCTGGGCCCGCCGCACGGTATTGCGCACCACCAGCGCGCACCCGCCCTCGCGCAGCGCCTCGCGCAGCACGGCGACCACCGCATCCGGGCCATCGGCCGGGTCTTCGGGCAGAACGTGCACCCCGACCGGGGCCGACGGCCGCCACGGTGCCGCCGCGCGGGTGTCGAAGCGGGGCTCGCCGTCGACGGCGCACACCGTGAGCGCGTTCGGGTAGCCCTCCGCGGCGGGCAGCGCCGACAGGTCGAGATCCCGCCGGGCGAGCGCGCCCTGCAGGTAGGCGGTGACGAGCCTGCGGCGCAGCTGCGGCGGCAGCGTCGCGGACAGCAGCACCACCGGCACCCCGGCGTCGGCCAGCCAACGCAACGCTTCGAACAGGAACTGCGACATGTAGACGTCGTAGGCGTGGACCTCATCCAGCACGACCACCCGCCCGGCCAGCCCGGCGTGGCGCAGCATCACGTGCCGTGTCCGAGTCGCCGCATACAACAGGTGATCGACGGTGCCGACGGTGAGCGCGGACAACAGGCCGCGTTTGGGCCCGAGGAACCACTCCGCCGGAATGAGCCGCGCCACGGCCTGGTCCCGCGCGCTCAGGCCGTAGTCATCGTCGCAGCAGCCGAAGTCATCGACCCCGGC